>JANQHB010000029.1 GCA_028277225.1 Chlorobium sp. | reverse complement strand
AGGTCTTATAGGTCCCATGAGACCTATAGGACTTATAATATTATCGGCAATCAATAACCAGCGAAGTTGTTTGAAAAACTCCACATCCCACATTCTTCCCACCATTCACGATTTACGATTCACGACTTTTTCTTACAAAACACTATCCACCGGCAGAACCTTGCCTTCCGGGGTTACGTAACAGGCTTCGGTATGGAGCGTGTAGCCTGTCTGATCGTATACCGTATCGCGAATACGTCTTATCGCTTCCAGGATGTCGGCGGCTTTCGCTTGACCGGTGTTGACGATGAAATTTGCATGTTTCGGCGATACCATTGCACCGCCGACACGCATTCCCTTGAAGCCCAGTTGCTCGATGACTGCCCCCGGCGGCCCGATGTCGGCATACATGGGAGCATTTCTTTTGAAAACGGAACCGCAGCTGGGCTCCTTAAGAGGAAACTTTTTCCGGCGAGTTGCCAGATCGGCAAGCATGACCCTCCGGATCGCTTTCCGGTCCCCCGGCAAAAAACGCAGATGCAGAGATGTAATGATCTCGCCATTGGCCTGGTAGACCGACCTTCGATAGTCAAACCCGCACTCACGGGCTTCACGAGTGATCAGGGTTCCCTGTCTGTCGACACTTTCCACACTGACCACATTCCCGCCGACAGACCTGCCGTTGCTCCCCCCGTTCATGCAGACAAGACCGCCAAGGGCCCCTGGAATACCGCTCATATGTTCGCCGCCGGACAAACCGTGCAGCATCAGGGTGCGCGCAAGTCCAGGCACCCATGCACCTGCCCCGGCAAAAACCTCTTCACCCTCGATACTGATCTCTGAGAGCGCCTGACCGATTTGAAGACAAGGCACACGCAATCCTTCGTCGGCAAAAAGCAGATTGGAGGTCTTTCCTGTTACCACATGCGAAATATCACGACTGAAAAACCACCGCCTCAAGGCAACCACTTCCTCAGCCGATGCAGGCCGAAGAAGCAGGTCTGCAAATCCGCCAATCCGCCAATGACTCAATGCAGAAAGATCCACCCCCTGAAAAACACCCCCGGAACAGATCCTTCTCAAAGCCTCCAGATCCATGTCGTTCAAGCAATCCATGTATATTATGGGTAATGGGTAATGGGTAATGGGTAATGGGTAATGGGTAATGGGTAATGGGTAATGGGTAATGGGTAATGGGAGAAGATAGTTTTTCGGATGAACGAAGCAACAGGAGAGATAGGATACGTCAAAAGGCACAAAAGGTAATCGGTGGAAGATAGTTGTTGATTCGTTGATTTGTTGAATTGTTTGAAGAAGAATCCGTCTCCGGTTTCCAACCATCGGGGTTCCTCTTCTTTTCTGACCATTCACGATTTACGATTCACGATCTTTAGCCCCTACTCGTTGCTTCCTTTCATTCACGATCCCCGTTCAGCACTTTCTTCCGATTACCTATTCCCCGTTACCTAATACCTGACGCTTTGCGTCAACAATCACTCCCCTACGCCTTCTTCAGGTATTTTCTGACCGACAGGGTGCTGCCGAAGACGCCGAGGATGAAACCAAGGCCGACAACGACGGGATAGACCAGGAAGGTCGAGGCGTGAAGAACCTCGTAGAGACCCGGTTCGTAACGCTGAAGAAGCTGCTCGGAGATCAGATAGATCGCCAGCGCTGCCAGGCCACCGGAGAACAGGCCCTGAATACCGCCTTCGATGACATAGGGTGCGCTGATAAACCAGTTGGCTGCCCCGACAAGCCGCATGGTCTTGATTTTCTGCTGGCGGGAGTAGATAGCAAGACGGATCGTATAGCCGACAAGCACAATCGTGGCAATAGCGATCAGAATCCCCGTCGATGCGGTCAGGATCGTGAACAGACGGGCATTTTCCTCCAGTCTGCTCAGGAAAACCTTGTTGTACCGGATATCCAGACCCGGATCGAAAGCCTGAACCTCTTCGGCTATCTTCTTCAGGCTGTCCGGAACAGCATAGTCAGGAAGCACCCGAACTTTCGAAGAAACCGGTAAAGGATTGATGCCAAGAATCTCGACGATATTCTTACCGAACTCTTCATGGAATATAACCGCAGCACTGTCTTTGGAGATAGTCGATACCGTATGGACACCGGTAACAGAAGCTATACGGCTGTTCATTGAAGCAACTGAATCATCAGTCGGGTTATCGGGGTAAAAAACCTCGAACTCGACCCTGCTGCGAACCTCATCGATAATGTCGATGAAACTCAAGGATACTGTCGCGAACAGCCCGAGAAGCACCAGTGCAAAAAAGCCGACGACAACGGTCACAGCAGCCGGAAGCTTTGCCCTCCAGATGCCTGCCAATCCTTCTTCAATGACAAATAACAGATTCATATACGCTTGAAACGTTCAGTTTAGGTCACTGTTGCTGACAGGAAACCAGTTGGAAATAAAAGTTTTTTTTCTCATAATAACAGCTATGAATCGGGGCTATAGCTCAGTTGGTAGAGCATTTGCATGGCATGCAAAGGGTCAGGAGTTCGAGTCTCCTTAGCTCCAC
>JANQHB010000050.1 GCA_028277225.1 Chlorobium sp. | reverse complement strand
GATCTTATCCCGCCATCTTGGCTATGTTGTGAGCCATTGCCGCAAGTCCTATTTCAACATCAACTTTCGGCAGCCCTCGTAATCGGAATCGTTTGAAATTTCTATTCTGTTTAAGCTGTCCAAAAACCGGTTCGACATCGACAGCCCGTTGTTTTCGTTTTCGAATACCTTCCTCAGAAAGCAAAAGCTCCCTCGCCTTTGCTTTCAATCGGCTGAGTCGATGATTGATGGTGAATCCGGCCTGACCATTGACAGGATGACACCGTGCAGCCAAAGAACAGCCCGTGCACGTATCTGTTTTATAGGTTTTGCTGGTTTGCTCATAACCGGTCTTTGTATGTCTCAATCGTGTGTCAACCCGTTTCATCTCCTGACCTGCCGGGCAGAGATATCGATCCGCCTGTTCATCATACGCCAAGGTATCCGGATTGAGCAATGCCGGTTGTTGTTTTGAGGATTTGCGCTGCTGCTTGTGGAAATAGTTGTATTTGACATACCCTCTTATCTGTTGTGCTTCCAGCCACACGTAGTTTTCCTCACTGCCATAGCCTGCATCGGCCGTTATAGCTTCCGGGAGACGACCATAGAGGGTTTTAAATGAATCAAAATGAGGAATCAGTGTGGTTGTGTCGGTCGATTGTTGGTGGAGGCTGAAGTGGACAATGCACTGGTTTGACGTGCTCAACTGGAGGTTGTAGCCAGCCTTGAGCTGACTGTTCTGCATGTGATCCTCTTTCATGCGCATGAAGGTGGCGTCAGGATCGGTTTTGGAGTAGCTGTTTCTTGTTCCCAGAAGACGCTCTTTTTCTGCATACTCACTCAGTTTTCCGGGCCAGTGGTTCCTGGCATAGTTCAGCTTTTGCAAGGTCTTTTTTTTTACCTCCCGATCAGCGCCATCGGCGGCCTTGATAGCTTGACTGATGCGTTCAATGGCCGACTTGAGTGCTTCAGGGCCAAGGCTGCCGAAATCAGGTTCCGGTTCCGTCAACTCCTTTTGAGCAACTTGCTGGCTATAACGCCATAACTCATCAAGCTGGCGCACCATGTTGGCCTTGTTATACTTGATCGATTTACCCCAGACAAACGTATACTTGTTAGCATTGGCTTCAATCTTGGTCCCATCCGTATACACCTCTTTGAGGCTGATCATACCCGCTTCGGCAAGTAGCAGCACCACTTGGCTGAACAGGTTCTTGATGCTTCCTTTCAAACGTTCGCTTCGAAAACGATTAATCGTATGATGATCAGGCGTGTTCATGCCGGCAAGCCACATAAAGTGGATGTTTTCCCTGACAGCATCCTCCAGCTTGCGACTCGAATAGATATTACACAAGTATCCATACACCAGGACCTTGAGCAACATCCGGGGATGATAGCTTGATGCTCCACCACCTTCGTAGGCATTGAGCAACGGATCAAGGTCCAATTGATCGATTATGCTATTGATGGTGCGGACAGGATGAGTAGGTTTGATGAGTTCGTCAAGTGACGGTGGAATCAGCATGAGCTGATTTTGATTGTAGGTCTTGAAGACCACCCTGCTATGCGATTGATTTTCCATAGCTTAAGATACCAATCACAACGCAAAAGGGCCACCTTTTCAGGTAGCCCTTTTGCGTTTTCTGGCTGTGCTTATGAGACAGCCTCATGAGGATTTCGATCCCGACAGGTCGGGACAACGAAGTAGTCAAGTCGTGCAGCAAATTAGTAGAGCTACCCTACAGTTTTGAATTCGGATGTTTCATGGAACGCTACACCCGGATAGTTTTCCTTTGCAACGTTGAGCATCCATTCGCTTTCTGCAAAGAACACCGGATGGCCTTCCTTGTCTTCGGCTATGACCGACGATTTTCGGCGCATGAACTCGTCGAACTGCTCCTTGTCATCCGGCGTGATCCAGAACGCCTTGTAGTAGCGGAGCGGGAGGAAATCGCATTTTGCGCCGTATTCATGTTCGAGGCGGAAGCGGATGACATCGAACTGCAGCTCGCCGACGGTGCCGATGATCTTGCGGCTGCCGTGCTGCAGGAAAAGCTGTGCGAGGCCTTCTTCTGTTAGCTGGCGAAGTCCTTTTTCAAGCTGTTTTGACTTGAAGGGATCACGGTTGATGACTTCCTTGAAGATTTCAGGCGAAAAGCTCGGGATGCCGCGGAACCGGAGTTCTTCTCCTTCAGTGAGAGTGTCACCGATCTTGAGGTTTCCGTTGTCGTAGAGTCCGATGACATCGCCTGGCCAGGCGGCATCGATAAGGTTCTTTTCGTTTGCCATGAACTGTGTGGGATTGGCGAAACGCATTTTTTTGCCAAGGCGGGTATGATGGTAAAACGTGTTGCGTTCGAACTTTCCCGAACAGATCTTGAAAAACGCTGTGCGGTCCCGGTGATTCGGGTCGAGGTTGGCGTGGATCTTGAAGACGAATCCGGTCAGGGTGGACTCGGAAGCCTTTACCATTCTTTCCGCCGCTTCACGTTCATGAGGGCTCGGTGCGATTTCAAGAAAGGTGTCGAGCATTTCAGCGACACCGAAGTTGTTGACGGCGCTTCCGAAAAAGACAGGGGCCAGGGAAGCTTCCAGATAGCGTTCCTTGTCGAACGGTTCGTAGACTCCCTCGATGAGATCGACATCGTCGCGGAGTTTCCCGGCGAACGTTTCCGATATCCAGCGGTCGAGTTCGGGATCGCCGGTTCCCTGGATTTCGATGTAGTGTTCCGTGATCCTGGTCTGGTCGGGTTCGAACAGGTTGAGCTGTTTTCGGTATAGATTATAGACGCCGCGGAAATTCTGCCCCTGGCTGATAGGCCAGGTGAGGGGGCGGACCTGTATCTGAAGTTTGTCTTCCAGTTCGTCGAGTATCTCGAAAGGGTCCCGGCCTTCACGGTCCATCTTGTTGACAAAAATGATGACCGGAGTGTTTCGCATGCGGCAGACCTCCATGAGGCACTCGGTCTGGGCTTCGACGCCTTTGACGCTGTCGACGACCAGGATGACACTGTCGACGGCGGTAAGCGTCCGGTAGGTGTCTTCGGCAAAATCCTTGTGGCCGGGCGTGTCGAGGATGTTGACCTTGATCCCTTTGTATTCGAAACCCATGACCGATGTCGCGACCGAAATACCGCGCTGTTTTTCGATTTCCATGAAATCGCTCGTGGCGGTTTTCCTGATCTTGTTCTGCTTGACGGCTCCGGCTGTCTTGATCGCCCCTCCGAAAAGGAGGAACTTTTCGGTCAGGGTTGTTTTGCCTGCATCAGGATGGCTGATGATTGCAAAGGTTTTTCTTTTCTGTATCTCATGCTCCATAGGTCGTCCAGTCGTATCGATGCCTCACCGGAAGTGTTATTGATCTGATCCCGATAATGATCTGCTGCAATCGCTTCAATTGAAAACGCCAAAGATACAAAGGTGCGCAGGAAAAAGAAAATTATGCAAAGCAGCCGCGAGTTTTCTATTTTTTAAATTGATTGGAACATCCTCTTCTTTCTCTATTTCAAACTCATTGTACATTATGCCGGTACATCCACTTGCAGGTAAGCTTCCAGCAGAGGATATGCTTGTTAACGTAGCGCGCCTCGTAACGGATTATTATACAGTATCTCCCGATCCGGAGATCAAAAAGCAGCGTGTTTCATTCGGAACATCCGGGCACAGAGGTTCCTCTTTCTCGTTATCCTTTAACGAAAAGCATGTTCTTGCTGTCACACAGGCAATCTGCCAGTACAGGGCAGAGGAAAATATCACCGGCCCTCTTTTTCTCGGCATGGATACCCATGCGCTTTCCGAGCCTGCCTTCATGACTGTCCTCGAAGTTCTTGCAGCCAACGGTGTCGATGTCATGATCGCCGATGAAGAAGAGTGCTATACCCCTACTCCGGTGATCTCTCATGCCATTCTGACCTGGAACGGCTCGAATGGAAAGAATCCTGCAGACGGTATTCTTCTGACCCCTTCCCACAATCCGCCTTCCGATGGAGGGATCAAGTACAATCCTCCCCATGGTGGTCCTGCAGACGAGAATACGACCATCCGGATAGAAAAAGACGCGAACCGCATGCTTGAGAATGGACTGAAAGAGGTGAAAAGGACTTCTGTAGACCGGAAAGCATTGCCCCCGGGCATACACCTGCACGATTATCGCAAGGCATATATCGCCGATCTCAAAAACCTGATTGACTTCGACGTTATCTCGTCATCCGGGATCAGAATGGGGGCAGATCCGCTCGGCGGCGCAGGGTTGTCTTATTGGGAGCACATTGCAGAAGATTATCGCCTCGATCTTGCGGTATTGAACAAAACTATCGATCCTGCCTTCCGTTTCATGAGTGTCGATCATGACGGAAAGATCAGGATGGACCCTTCTTCTCCCTACACCATGCAGACGCTGATCGGCAAAAAAGACGAATTCGATATTGCGTTTGGCTGTGATACCGATTACGATCGTCACGGTATCGTGACCAGAGGTTCGGGTCTCCTGCCGCCGAACCATTTTCTCTCGGTCTGCATCGATTATCTTTTCCGTCATCGGCAGAACTGGCCGCAGGATGCCATGGTTGGCAAGACACTGGTGAGCAGCAGCATGATCGACCGGGTTGCAGCAAGGCTTCAGAGAAAGGTGTATGAGGTCCCGGTCGGGTTCAAGTGGTTTGTCGACGGTCTGCGGGACGGTTTTCTGGGTTTTGCGGGAGAGGAGAGTGCAGGGGCTACATTTCTACGCAAAGACGGCAGCACCTGGACGACCGACAAGGACGGTTTTGCCCTGACGCTGCTTGCGGCAGAAATTACAGCCAGAACTGGAAGCGATCCGGGTGAGCTCTATTGCGGTCTGACCCGGGAACTGGGGGCTCCCCTTTACAGGAGAATCGATGTTCCATGTAAACCGGAGGACAAGGAGAAGCTGAAAGATCTTTCCCCCGATACGATCCGTTCCGAAGAGCTTGCCGGAGAACCCGTCAGGAAAACTCTGTCGAAGGCACCCTCAAACAAAGCTGCAATAGGAGGGATCAAGGTTGTTACCGATAACGGATGGTTTGCTGCAAGGCCTTCAGGGACAGAGAATATCTACAAGATCTATGCCGAAAGCTTTTTGGGCGATGATCATCTGGATCGTCTCGCTGAAGAGGCGCAAGAACTGGTGGATGGGGTGTTGAAAGGGGGGGGGAATCGTGAATCGTGATTTGTAAATGGTGAATGGTGAATAGGAAAAGGGAGAATAGTGACAAGTGACCAGTGACGAGGGGGGAGAGGAATAAGGAGTAGTTCACTTCGTTCGCAGTAAGTAGAAAGGAGGTATGGGGATTCGTGAATGGTGAATCGTGAATAGGAAAAAAGGGAGAACGGAAGCCGGAGACCGGATATCGGGAACAGGAGAACGATGTAAGCGTTGTCTGGTTTGTTTCCGGTCATTTTTGTCCCTTTTGTCCTTTGAGTCGTTTGTCCACAGAGCCTTTTTCCTATCTTTAGCTTTTTGCGTCGTTCGGCAAAAGGCAACAAAAACCATTAGCAACAATCAGTCATGGAATACAGAATCGAGAAAGACACCATGGGCGAGGTCAGTGTCCCGGCAGAAAAGTTCTGGGGAGCCCAGACCCAGCGCTCAGTGGAGAATTTTAAAATCGGGCCGTCAGGTTCGATGCCCGGAGAGATCATCGAGGCATTCGGTTACCTGAAAAAAGCTGCAGCCATTACCAACTGCAAACTTGGTGTGCTGGCCGAAGAGAAACGGGATGCAATTGTTTCGGTATGCGATGAAATTATCGGGGGGAAACTGCAGGACCAGTTCCCGCTTGTTGTCTGGCAGACCGGATCAGGTACCCAGTCGAACATGAATGTCAACGAGGTTGTTGCAAACCGGGCGCATGTGCTTGCCGGTAACACGCTGGGTGAAGGTGACCGGCTGCTCAATCCCAATGATGACGTCAACAAGTCTCAGTCATCGAATGATACCTTCCCGACTGCCATGCACATTGCCGGATACAAGATGCTCGTTGAAAAGACCGTTCCCGGTATCCTGAGGCTTCGCGACGAACTGAAGAAAAAGAGCGAAGAGATGGCTGATGTGGTCAAGATAGGCCGTACGCACTGGATGGACGCGACCCCCCTCACTCTTGGCCAGGAGTTTTCAGGGTATGTGTCGCAGCTCGATCATGGCATAAAAGCCATAGAAAACACGCTGCCGCATCTGTCGGAACTGGCTCTTGGCGGTACGGCTGTCGGTACGGGTCTCAATGCACCTGACGGGTATGACGTAACTGTTGCAGAGACCATTGCAGAACTTACCGGTCTTCCTTTCATCACTGCAGCAAACAAGTTCGAGTCTCTTGCAGCACATGACGCCGTTGTCGAGTCTCACGGGGCTTTAAAACAGGTTGCCGTGAGTCTCATGAAAATCGCCAATGATATCAGAATGCTTGCTTCCGGCCCACGGAGCGGTATCGGGGAAATTGTCATTCCTCCCAATGAACCCGGATCGTCGATCATGCCCGGCAAGGTAAATCCGACGCAGGTTGAGGCCATCACCATGGTTTGTGCCCAGGTCATGGGCAACGATGTCGCGGTCAGCGTCGGTGGTTCCAACGGTCATTTTGAACTGAATGTTTTCAAACCGGTCATGATCTGCAATCTTCTGCAGTCCGCCGAACTGATCGGGGACGCATGTGTTTCATTCGCCGAAAAATGTGTTTGCGGTATCGAGCCGAGCCATCCGAGAGTCAAGGAGCACCTTGAGAATTCACTGATGCTGGTGACAGCACTCAATCCGTATATCGGATACTACAAAGCAGCCGAGATCGCCAAGAAAGCTCATGCGGAAGGAACGACCCTTCGCGAAGCGGCTGTGGCGCTCGGGCATCTGACCAGCGAGCAGTTCGACGAATGGGTCGTCCCTTCGAAAATGACGGGGAAAAGAGGGGAGTGACAAGTGACGAGTACCGAAGCGGGTGAGGCTGAGTATTGAGCCATTCAGCAATGAGTGCTGAGTTCTCAGTTCTTGGTTGGACGAAAAAAGACTTGATTGCTGGAAAGCTCGGTAGTTGGTAGTGGGTGATAGGGATGATAGTCAGCAGTCTTCAGTGGGCAGTCGGCTGGTTACAGGGGCGAATAATTATTCGCCCGGCCGAAAGTCTTGAGAAAGGGTGAGATGAATCTGGACTGTAGACTGCCAACTGCCTGCTGCAGACTATTTTTCTATATAGTCGGCGGAATGCAGGGGCGTATTTATCAAACGGTTATTTCTCCGGATATGAAGCATATAGAGCCGAAAGACTTCATTGTTCCCGAAGGTGCCGGGGTTTCCCTGAAGAAATGGCCTACGGATATTGCAAAGGTGTATTCTTCCAGGGAAGAGTACAAGGATATCCTTGGCGATCATGTTCGTGAACTGAGTGAGCTACAGCGTATTCATTATGCCGATAACCGGTATGCCGTATTGCTGATTTTTCAGGCCATGGATGCCGCTGGGAAAGACGGCGTGATACGACATGTCATGTCGGGCATAAATCCGCAGGGGTGTCAGGTTTTCAGTTTCAAGCATCCCAGCGCAAAAGAGCTCGAACACGATTTCCTCTGGCGCACCAACTGCGCTCTTCCCGAAAGGGGAAGAATCGGAATTTTCAACCGTTCTTACTATGAGGAGGTGCTGATTGTCAGGGTGCATCCGGAAATTCTAAGGAGCCAGCAGATTCCTGAAGACCTTCTGAACGGCAATGACGTCTGGAAGAACCGTTACTGTTCGATCAACAACATGGAGCACCATCTCTATCACAACGGGACGAGGATCGTCAAGTTTTTTCTTCATTTGTCGAAGGAAGAGCAGCGCAGGCGATTTTTAAAAAGAATAGACGAGCATGAGAAAAACTGGAAATTCAGCATTGCCGATATCGAAGAACGGCAGTTCTGGGATAAGTATATGGATGCCTATGAGAACTGTATCGAAAAGACGAGCACAAGACGGGCGCCATGGTATGTTGTTCCAGCTGATGACAAAAAAAACGCCAGACTGATTGTCTCGACGATTATTCTCGAAACGTTCAGATCCCTCGATATGTCTTATCCGGAAACCACAGAAGAGCGTCGACAGGAATTGCTGCAGATCAGGGAAATACTTGCCGGCGGGGAAAAGAAGGAATAATTCTTTGTCAGGCTATGATGGCGGCTTGCAGATGTGAGCATTTGATGAAATGCTTTATTTAACTTACATTTGTCCTGTGTTCTTTTTCAAAATGATAATAATCAAGATACCCCTTGACCGGGGTTTAATAGGGAATCACGTGAAAATCGTGAGCTGACGCGCAACTGTAATCCCGCTGTGATCGTTATCGGCATTGAACCACTGTTCCTCTGAAAGGGATGGGAAGGCGCCGGTAAAAAGGGTAAGCCAGGAGACCTGTCTTGTTTATTTCGGGAAGGCCGTTGTTCGGCTGTGCTTTCCCGATCCTGATAGTAATGGATGCTTTCGCGATTAAAAGCAGATGACAGGAACCGGAATGCTTTACCCCCTTTCATATTTCTTTCATATCGTTTTCCGCGAGAGACAGCCGTTACGGCCTGTTCAACTATTAACAGTACTCTCATGACGGAAAACAAACCGTGTTTTGATGACGCGTGCATCATCAAGCGTGACGGAAGGGTCGTTCCTTTCGACAAGGACAAAATTACCTTTGCAATATTCAAGGCTCTGAGGGCGGTAGGCAGACCCGATCGGCAGCATGCTGCACTCCTGAGCGGGCAGGTCGTCAAGGTCCTTGAAGAAAAAAACTGCGAAAGTTCTCCTTCAGTCGAAGAAATACAGGATATTGTAGAAAAGGTTCTCTTCGAGAACCGGGTTTTCGATGCGGCCAGGGCCTACATTATCTATCGCTTCCAGCATCGCAACATGCGGGAGACGAGGGATATCTTCGCAAATATCGATCTTGTAGACGATTATCTGCACCTGAGGGACTGGAGGGTCAAGGAAAATGCCAACCTGAGCTATTCGCTCCAGGGATTGAATCATCATATATCGAGTCTTGTCAGTTCTCAGTACTGGCTCAATGAAATCTATCCGGATGAGATTGCCGAGGCCCACAGGAATGGAAGCATTCATATACATGACCTTGGTTCATTGAGTGTCTATTGTGTCGGCTGGGATCTTGAAGATCTTTTGATGAGCGGTTTTCGCGGTGTTGAACAACTGGCAACCAGCAAGCCGGCCAGACATCTGCGGAGCGCGCTTGGCCAGATTGTGAACTTTTTTTACACCATGCAGGGAGAGGCGGCCGGTGCACAGGCTTTTTCCGGCTTTGATACCCTGCTCGCACCGTTTATCCGGTATGATGGTCTGGAGTATGCCGAAGTGAAGCAGTGTCTGCAAGAATTTTTTTTCAACATGAATGTCCCGACAAGGGTCGGTTTTCAGACGCCGTTCACCAATGTGACGCTTGATCTCACAGTCCCGGAATCCATGAAAAACAGGCCGGTCATTATCGGAGGCCGGGCACAGAAGACTGTCTACGGGGACTTTCAGGAAGAGATGGATCTCTTTAACAGGGCGTTTACCGAACTGATGCTCGAAGGCGATGCAAACGGTTCGGTCTTTTCATTTCCGATTCCGACATACAACATTACTCCCGATTTTGACTGGGACAATCCGGTCTACGACAGTATATGGGAAATGACTGCAAAGTACGGGATACCGTATTTCTCGAATTTCGTGAATTCAGACATGAATCCCGATGATGTCAGGAGCATGTGCTGCCGGCTTCGTCTTGACAAGCGTGAACTGCAAAGCAGGGGCGGAGGACTTTTCGGTTCCGATCCCCTTACCGGTTCCATAGGGGTAGTGACTGTCAATCTGCCTGAATTGGGCTATCTCTCGCAAAATGAGGAAGAATTCTATCAACGGCTTTCGAGGGCTATGGAACTCGCAAAAAGCAGTCTCGAGATAAAGCGAAAGGTTATTGAACGCCTGACAGCGCAGGGGCTCTATCCCTATTCCGGCTTTTACCTGCGAAATCTTTTGAAAAAAAACGGGAGGTACTGGGACAATCATTTTTCTACGATAGGGTTGATCGGTATGAACGAGTGTTGCCTGAATTTCCTTGGCTGCTCTCTCGGTGATGCAGAAGGAAGACGCTTCAGCCTGAAGGTGCTGGATTTCATGCGAGACCGGCTTGAGGAGTTCCAGGAGGAAACCGGTCATATCTATAACCTCGAGGCAACACCTGCCGAGGGCACGTCCTATCGTCTGGCAAGAATGAATACGGCGAAATATCCTGACATCATCGTTGCCAACCAGGAGGCATTTCTCGGCGGGGCGGAACCTTTTTACACCAACTCTTCACAGCTGCCGGTCAACTTCACCGACGATCTTTTCGAGGCGCTTGAGCTTCAGGATGAACTGCAGGTACGCTATACAGGAGGGACAGTTTTTCATGCATTTCTCGGCGAGAGCGGCATTCCTGCTTCTTCGGCAAAGAGGCTCGTGAAAATGATCACATCAAATTACCGTCTGCCTTACATAACGCTCTCACCGACATTCAGCATCTGTTCTTCCCACGGATATCTTTCAGGAGAACATGAGCTTTGTCCGCATTGCAAGGAAGAGGGAGTGGAGACCCGCTGTCTCGTGTTTTCACGTATTGTCGGATATCTCAGGCCGGTGGAACAGTGGAATGCAGGAAAACAGGTCGAGTTCCATCATAGAAAGACATACCGGGCCGATTCTACAAGGAGCGTCGAAGAATCAGGTGTGAAACAGGGTGTTGCAGGGCCATGATCGATCACTCCCTGATAAGAGTTGAGCGTGCAGGGCCTCCTGTGGGAGGGTTCATAAAGCAGAGCCTTACTGATTACGCAGGCAGGATCTCGGCTGTTGTTTTTACCCGGGGATGTAATTTCCGTTGTGTCTACTGTCATAATCCGGACCTTGTTCTTCCGGAGAGCCTATCCCTTATAAGGCCGCTGGAACTCGAGGGCATCGAAACGTGGCTTTCGGAGAACAGGAAACTGCTCGACGCGATTGTCATAACCGGAGGAGAACCAACACTGCATTCCTCGCTTCCTGTATGGATCAGAAGAATCAGGAAATTGGGACTGGAGGTCAAGCTCGATACAAACGGTACGAACCCGTCGATGCTCGAAGAACTGATCAGGGACGACCTGGTCGATTATATTGCCATGGACCTCAAAACGGTGCCTGAAATGAGTAAATACTCATCGATTTGCGGCTGCCGGATATCAGATGAGATGATTGACGACATTCTGCGTTCGCTTTCCATTCTTCAGCGCTCAGGTATTCCCTGCGAGCTTCGGTGCACCCTGGTTCGTCTACATCATACGACAGAAGATATTCTTGCCATGGCACAAAAGGCAGGAAGAGCGGTCTTTGTTCGTCAATGCAGGACATCAGGAACATTGCAGGAGGTTTCCGGAAAAGGATACGAAAAAGAAGAAATCAGAAAAATTGTTGATTTGGCAGAACAAAATGGAGTGAAGGTTTGTTTAAGATGATGTAGTGTTTGTTGTTTTTTTCTCCGTTCAACCTGTCCTGTATCGCAAAAAGTGGGGCAGGTTTTTTATGTGGCTCAGGTTTTTCTGATGGTGACCCTGTAATCTGAAGGTCTGCCGGAATACATCCAGGAGCTGACAAGTACGTCAGCTCCCGCTTCAGCATAGTCAGCCGCATTGTCTGCGTTAATTCCTCCGGCTGCGGCAATGATCGTTCCCAGGTTTTTGCTCTTGAGCGTTGTTGATACCTCATGAACCGAAGAGGGCGGGAGTTTGTCGAGTTGAATGATGTCTGTTCCCGCTTCGGCCACCATAAGGGCATCGCCAACACTTTCGACCTCGACGGTCACTTTTTTTTCAGGACATCGTTTTCTTATCTGCGGCAGCATGCCGCATAACGTCTTCAGTCCCCCCAGCAGATCATAGTGATTCGAAAAGATCAGTATCGAGTCAGACAGTCCGAGGCGGTGCGGGAATCCGCCGCCTGCACAAAGTGCTTTGAGAGAGAGCTGTTTTGTGCCCGGCAGATGTTTCCTTGTGCCGCATACCTCGATGTTTTTTCTGGCGCCGACGGCGTGTTCAACCATCGAAGTTGTTCTTGTGGCTATAGCCGAGAAATGTTCCAGAAGATTTTGTGCCGCTTTCCAGCCCTTATGAAGCTGCTCCGGGGTACCTCTTGCAGACAGGACAGGACTCTCTGGATCAACATGGCTTCCGCTTGCAGCGTGTATCGTTGTTTCTGCGCCAAGGAGGTCAAAAACGGCAGATGCTTCTTCACTGCAGCAGACCGTGAGTGGTTCTTTCGGACGGAACTGTATTTCCGAGTCCGCAGGATCGAAGTCAAGGACTGAACTTGTCAGGTCCATATACGGCACGTCTTCCCTGAGAAGAGCGGCGATTTCCATCTGGGTCAATGAATAGTGCACAAGAAACGGTTTTCTGTTCTCCAATATGGATTGTGACGAATATGTTCAATATAGCGACAAGATCCGTATAATGGCGCCGTAAACCATGGACGGAATAAAGCATGATTTGTCTTGAGTGTATTTTTTCTCAGGACGTAAGATTGCCGGAAAATGAAATAATATGAAGCGATTATTCGTTAACAATCGTTAATAGCCCCTATCTACAGGTTGCCTGATGAATATTGGGCTGATTTTTTTGCGTTCATGAAGGGCAAGAGTGTTGAGAACCTGTAGACAGGGAAGAATTTGTTCGATGTTGAGACAACTGGTTTACTTTTGCAAGAATGGTGCCATGAATTGGCAGTGCTCTGTTAAGTCATTATATTAATAGCAGTAATGCTCGTGTTTCTATTCACAGAACTTGTTGAAAAAAGTCTTCGTTCCTTTCGTTGTATTTCCTGCACAAGACTGTTGATAAATGTTGACAGAATGTTGATAACTTTTTGGGGGACGGGTTGCAGGCGTTTGTCAGCGCGGTGTCCGGGGCGATTGCAGGGGTTTTGTTTTTCTTTTTTAAAGTAAACAGTTACTGAATTGGTGGTTGAGATGATTGAACTCTCACATGATGAACATAAGAGACGTGCAAAAAACATCAGGCTTGTACTTTCGGACAATGATGGTGTCATGACCGATAACGGTGTCTACTATTCAGACCGGGGCGAGGCCTTCAAGCGCTATTCGATAAGGGACGGTATGGCTGTAGAACGGCTTCTTGCAGCAGGGATCCTGACCGGGATCATAACCGGCGAGACTTCACCGAGTCTTGTCAGAAGGGCGGAAAAGCTGGGTGTGGAGCATCTGTATCTCGGTATCAAGGACAAAAGAGAGAAGTTCGATGAGATTCTTCTGGAAACAGGACTGCGTACAGATGAAGTTGCCTATATCGGTGATGATGTCAATGATGTCGAAATAATGCGTCATATCTCGGATTTCGGGCTTACGGCATGTCCCGGAGATGCTACGGATTTCGTTCGTCCTGTTGTTCATTATATCTGCAGGGCTCCTGGCGGCAATGGTGCTTTCAGGGAGTATGCTGAAATGCTTCTTGCCCTGAAGAGCTCTGCAAAGGCATGAATAAACATCGGGAGCAAAAAAATGGTGAGTGCGGTTGTTTGGTAGATTGCCTTTCCTCTGTTAATTTTAGCGACATTTTCAATGCCTGCACGGTAGCTGGCCGATGATTGGCCAATGAAAGAACAACCGGTAATATTGAATAACTGATAATCGAAATAACGTAATGAGCGAGAACAAGCAAAACGGAATACAGGAGTTTGAATACAAGGCGGAAATGAAACAGCTTTTGAACCTTATCGTTCATTCGCTGTATACGCATCCGGAGATTTTTCTCAGGGAATTGATATCCAATGCATCCGATGCATTGAGCAAGGTTCGATTCGGCCAGCTTACAGATAACAGCGCTCTTGAAGAAGGAGAAGAGCTGAAAATAACGATCGCTCTCGATGAAAAGGAGCGTACGGTTGTTATCGAGGATAACGGGACGGGTATGAGCGAAGAGGAGCTTATTGCCAATCTCGGTACGGTAGCCAAATCGGGTACGCTCGGTTTCCTTCAGACATTGAAAGCCGAGCAGGACGAAAATGGCGGGATCGATGCCAACCTGATCGGGCAGTTCGGTGTCGGTTTTTATTCCGTCTTTATGGTGACCGACGAAGTCACGGTAGAAACCAAGGCAGAGAATGCCGCAGGGTGCCGATGGAAATCCAGCGGAGAGGGATCCTATACGATTGAGAAAACCGATCGTGAAAAACGGGGGACCACCATCTCATTCACCCTCAAGGAGGATGCAAAGGAGTTTGCCGAAGCATATCGGGTCGAGAACATTATCCGGAAGTACTCCAATTTTGTCGATTTCCCTATTTACCTCGATAACAAGAAAGTCAACAGCGTGACGGCGCTCTGGCAGAGAGCCAAAAGCGAACTCAAAGAGGAAGAGGTCAACGAGTTCTACAAGTTCATTGCTGTGGATTACCAGGAACCGCTCGATTACCTTCATCTTTCCCTCGAAGGGGTGGTAAACTTCAAGGCATTGCTTTTTCTTCCCAGGGAAGCTCCCATGGATCTTCTCTACCAGCAGGGGGCGCTCGAAAATCACGGACCGCAGCTCTATGTCCGCAAGGTTATGATACAGCACGAATGCAAGGACCTTCTTCCTGAATATCTGCGGTTTGTCAAAGGTGTTGTTGAGACAGAGGATCTCCCTCTGAACGTTTCTCGAGAGGTTGTGCAGAACAGCCCGGTCATGGCTAAAATCCGCCAGATTCTCACGACGAAAATCATCGCATGGTTCGAGTCTCTTGCAACAGAGCAGCCGGAAAAATTCCGTCAGTTCTACAAGGCATTCGGTCCTGTTGTGAAAATCGGGCTCAATACCGATTTTACGAACCGCGAGAAGCTGATTGAACTGTTGCGGTTTGTCAGTACAGCAACAGATGAAGGAGACTATGTCACGCTCAAAGAGTATGTCGGTCGAATGGCAGAGGACCAGAACGAGATCTATTACCTTTCAGGAGACAGCAGGGAGCAGATGCTGTCGAATCCCAACCTGGAATATTTCCGGAAAAAGGGGATAGAGGTACTTCTGCTGACTGATCCTGTCGATGTTTTTGTGATACCGTCAATCAATGAGTACGACAAAAAGCCACTCAAATCGGTCGAGAAAGCCGATATCGACTTCAAGGCAGAAGAGGCCGGGGAAGCAGAGTCGCTCAGTGAAGCCATGATCGGGACGGTTCTGAGAATTTTCAAAGAGACGCTTGGCGAAAGAGTGGAGGATGTCGTGGAGTCCCGCCGTCTGGTCAGTTCCCCGGTTACCCTGGTGAGCGGCAAGGATGCCGTGGATCCCCAGATCGAGAAAATGCTCAGGATGATGAAGCAGGCCGATGCTCCCGGGGGGAAAAAGGTACTCGAGGTCAATCCGTCACATGCTGTCGTCAGGAACCTCGCCAGTCTCTGCATGCTTGACGAAAACAATCCGTTAATCCGCACGATAATGAATCACCTCTATGAGGGGGCGCTCCTGCTCGAAGGCAGCCTTGAGGGCACGGCAGAATATATAAGCCGTATGAACGATATTATGGAAGTCGCGACAAAACAGGCAAAAAGCTGAACGGCTTTTTCTATTCATGCTATAACCAATTCTGACCAGTGAAAAACCATCAGCATCTCAAAACGGGCCACATTCTGCCTCTACAGCGAAGCGAGCTGACTGAACACTATATCTATAAAAAGCTCTCGACCGTTGTCAAAGGCGTGAAAAACAGGAGGGTTCTTTCCCAGATTGCCGATGATGAGCTGCGTCATTACAATGTTTTCAAATCATACACCGGAAAGGATGTCAGGCCAAGCCATATGAAAATCTGGTTTTTTACTGTCATCAGTTCACTGTTCGGCCTGACGTTCGGTCTCAAACTTATGGAGAAAGCCGAGAAGAAAGCAGGCAATGTATATAGTACGCTTACGACTTCTTTCAGCGAGCTTCAGGGGATCATCAGCGATGAGGAGGAGCATGAACAGGCGCTTATCGATCTGCTCGAAGAGGAGCGTCTCAAATATACCGGTTCTGTCGTTCTGGGCCTCAATGACGCTCTTGTCGAACTCATGGGAGTGCTGGCGGGCCTGACCTTTGCTCTTCAGGATTCAAGGTTTGTCGCTTTGACGGGGATCATCACGGGGTTTGCAGCGGCAATGTCCATGGCTGCTTCAGAATACCTTTCAACGAAAAACGAAGGGGGTACGAAAAGTCCGTTCAGGGCGGCTTTCTATACGGGAATTGCCTATATCCTGACGGTTGTGGTTCTCATTACACCTTACCTTGTCATCCCGTCACTCTATGTTGCCCTGGGTACAGCGTTTGCAGCTTCCATTGTCATCATAGCGTTTTTCAATTTCTACATATCCGTGGCCAGGGATCTTCCGTTCCGGAGCAGGTTTCTGGAAATGGCCGGTTTGAGTCTGGGTGTGGCGATTCTGAGTTTTCTTGCCGGTATGGTTGTCAGGATCGTCTTCGGGATCGAGGGATAATTCGATCTCACAGGTTTTTGCCGACAAAAACCAGCGCTTTTTCCATGGACGAGGCGTAAACCGAATGTTCTGAGGTGTCGATCAGGATCGATATGTTTTTTTCGGAATCCTGCAGGGGCTGCATTTGTCTTATTTGCCGAAGGAGAATATCGTTATCGGCTTCAGAAGCATCCTTTCCTTTCTTCAGCCTGTTTCTGACACGTTCCATAAGCAGCGTTTCCGGTGCTTCAAAATAAAGAATGCCTGTCGGAACCCCGATCTCTTTGCCCATTGCAACAAAGCGGGCTCTTTCTTCCTGATGCAGAAAGGTTGCGTCGACAATGACAGGGTAGCTGTTTTCGAGGCACCGGTATGCAAGGTCATACAAGCGTGAATAGGTGGCTTCTGAACTGACGGAGGAATACATTTCCCGGTTGAGTTCCGGATTGCTTTTCGTGAGCTGGCCGAGGCCGAAGAGTCTTTTTCTTTCGACATCGGAGCGGATGTGGACAGCCTGCAGCCGGGATGCGAGATCACGGGCAAAGGTGGTTTTTCCGCTGCCGGAAACGCCGCAGGTTATAAAGAGCGAAGCTTCAGAAGGGGTTGTTGAGCCAAGAGCGGTTTCGACATATGATCTGTGTTCGGTTCGTGTCGCTTTTTTTTCATCGGGATCTGTTTCCTGAAGAAGGCGTATTGCTGTGACTTTTGCCCGCACCATGGCTCTGTAGGTTTTGTAAAACCTCAGAAGTACGAGACTTTCATAGTCACCGGTGCAGGAAAGATAGCCATTGAGGAATCTCCAGGCATGTTCGGGGTGTCCACTGTGTTCGAAATCCATTACAAGAAAGGCAATTTCGCTGATGACGTCAATGGTGCTGAGAAATGGATTGAACTCGATACAATCGAAAATCATGACCTTTTCTTTCCAGAGAACCATGTTGCCGGTGTGCATATCCCCGTGGCACTGACGAATCCGGCCGTCGGCTTTCCTTGAAAGGAAAATGGGTTGAAGCCTTGCAAACTCGTTTTCCGTCCAGTTCCTCACCTGCTCGATCCGGGCGATTTCTTCAGGATTATTGCTCAGGCGTTCCGACTCTTTGAAATTGTCCCGGATCGGCCTGATAAGGACTTCGGGCAGCCCGTAAGGGCTTTCCGGTTCGGCTGAAGGAGCGTTTTCATGAAACGCCGCAACAGTCCTGCTTATCTCATCGATCTGCTTCCCTGTAAGTTTTCCCGCTGCAAGCAGCGTGTCGAGTTCGAGCCGACGGTCAAACTGGATCATCTGGACGGCATAGTCGATAACATCGCCTTTTCCTCCGATGGTCATGTTCCCTGACTGTTTTGTGACAGGGATGATATCGAGATAGAGCTCACTGCATAGAATCCGGTTCAGGCGCAGTTCTTCACGACAATAGTATTCCCTTTTGTCGAGCGTCGAGAAATCAAGAAATCCGAGGTTGACCGGCTTTTTGATCTTGTAGGCGTACTGTCCGGTGAGAAAAACAAACGAAATATGTGTTTCTACAAGACGTATCTCGTCGACAGGGTGTGGATATGCCGATGGTCTCTGGAGCGATTCGACGAGATTTGACATGGCTTTATCCGGTTCTCTTTTTGGGATTTCAGCGTTCAGCTTGAAGATGACTGTATTGTGAGGATAGTGCTGGTTTAATCAGAAAAATATTGTAAATTCAGGGTTTATAAAAATAACACCTAATTTGAGCGATTGTCGAGCATGCCACAGATGCAAGGCACAGGAAATGCCGCTGTAGTGATCTACCGCAAGTTTCCTGTAACGAAACAGATGTGGCCCTGTGAAATATCTGGTCTTATTTCACGGGGCCGGCAATCCCGAAGGGGTTCAACAAATGCGGTTCTTTATCTTTTTTCACCCTCACCCTGCAGATGAGGGATAATCTCTATAAAAAGAGAGTATAAAAGATTTTCTTTGATAAACTT
>JANQHB010000044.1 GCA_028277225.1 Chlorobium sp. | reverse complement strand
TCTCTTCATATGGGCACCTCTATATATTGTCATGAGCGGTTCAAGTGCAAGGCGAACGGAGCGGAGAAACCGGAGTGTACACAGAGTACATGAGGATTTTGAGCACCGCTCAACGAAGCAATTGAAGCGCGGAATAAATAAATAGAGGTACCCATATGCTACAAGCGATAACTGAGCTGGGCGCCGATCACAGCGGTCTCACCGATCCGTCCAGCATTGGTAAAGGTGTGAGTCAGGTATTTTTCATCGAGTATATCGCGGCCATAAAGATAACATGACCAGTTATCGGCAATATACCCTACTTTTGCATTGAGCAGAGTATAGCTGTCCTGCTCGACCTCGTTGAGCTCATCCATATATTTCAGACCCAGGAAGTTGGCCGAAAGAGATGTAAATAAGCCCCGGGAATGGCGATAAACGGCGCCGACCGAGAAATTGTACTCATGGGCGTTGGGCAATGCGTTGCCGGAGAGGTCCAGACCATCGGGATGGTTGTCATAGCGGTCGAATTCGCCCTCGAGCAGGCCGAGACCGGTAAAGACTTCCAACCCTCTCGTCGGCCGCCAGCGTGCCTCGAATTCAGCTCCGTACGTATGCGCTTCGGCCGCATTCTGCATCAGGGCGACATTGTCCTTCACCACGCTGACATGCATATCGGTCCAGTCGATATAGAAGGCTGCGCAGCTCAACTCAAGCCGTCTGTCGGCAAGCAACGCGTTATAACCGATCTCGTAGGTCAATGTGTACTCCGGATCGACAGGTTCCTTTACCGCACTTATTTCCACCTGGTTGGATGCATAATCCCCGACCTTGTACCCCCTGTCGACAGAAGCGTAAATCCTCTGGTTCTCGGCCGGAGCATAAGAAATACTTACGGCCGGCATCACTCCGAGCCAGTCGTCGTCACGGGTATAGTCCTGGGCGGGAACAATGGGAAATCCCCCCATTTCCATTCTCCCCTGCCAGGTCAGTTCCCGATGCTCATAATCGAGACGAAGACGCATGCGCAGTTCGAAGTCATCCAGGAAAGTATAGGCCGCCTGTCCGAACAGTGCAATCCCCCGGCTGTCGATGGTACCGTCGCCGATCATATTCATGCCCGGCATCATTGCCATCATACCCGCATCGTCACCGAAACCGACATCGGTCAACGATTCAAGCTTTTCCAACATGAGCACCGTACCGGCAAGCCATTTGAACGATCCGGACGTTTCGCCGGCCAGACGAAATTCCTGTGTAAACGTATTGAAATCCTCGTCATACGTAAACAGCATCATGTCCATCATTGAAAAATCAAAATCATAAACAGTCTGTGAATTCGAGCTGCTGAAATTTGTTATCGATGTCAGATCGAGACCGTTTACCTTCTTCTCCCAGGTCAGAGTCGGAGATATCAGATGGCCTTTTACGCTCCCTTCTTCGTTGTTCATGGTCGTGGTTCCAATCCCCTGCTCCAGCGGGAAATACTCATCGAACCCGCCGTCATAACGGTCCGCAATCAACGATAAACGAATCAGGCTGTCATCCGATGGCCTGTAGTCGTACATGACCCGGCCGGAGAACTGCTCGTTTCTGCTGCCGTCATCCGTTCCGAGAAAATCGTTTTCCATATAACCGTCGGTACTGTTGTAGCCAAGCGCCACCCGATAGGCATGTTTATCGCCTGCGGGTCCGCCGAATGCAGTTTTCAATTTCCACGTGTTATGGTTTTCGTAACCGGCGTCGGCGTCAAAGGTGAACTCCGGAGCAGGCTTGTTGGTAATCACATTGATCACACCGGCGTGGGTATTGCGCCCATATAAGGAACTCTGACCGCCCCGCAGTATTTCCACCCGCTCGACATCGAGGAATGTATCGATTGCCGAGTACGGAATGGTGACACCGTCGACATTGATATTGAATATCCTGTTCATATTGGTCATCCCTCCGATTCCCCGGAAAACAATCTGTCCCGCCTGGTTCTGAATTTTGTCAACACTGACATTGGGAATAAAACCGGTCAGGGTTTCCAGCTCGTCCACACCGAAATCCTGCATGGTCGTACCATCGACCACCGAGATACTTGCAGGTATATCCTGTTTATCTTCCTCGCTTTTATGGGCGGTGACAATAATAGTATCGAGCTGATACATAACACCTGCCGGCTCTTCGGCGGCTGCCGCAGCCGTTACCCCGAAAAAAATCAGCACCGACAGTGCCTGATAGAGGTAATGAATATGACCTTTCATAATGTGTCCTCCTGAAAATGAAATGATTCACCTGAAAATTTCATGGCCCCCTGTTTAGACACTTTCCAATTAACGCGAAGAATCTAACAGTATTACCTTTAGGGAAATACCTCCTGAGGGACTTTTACTGCCAATGGAGGATATCTTTTTGCAGGAAGGACGAAACGTGGAGATGGGCTGATGCTCACCGGCAGAGATGGTGCGTCATCCGATACTCTTTCAGGGATCTCAGGTATTCTCCGGGCCTTACCCCGTGGTGATGTTTGAAAATGACACCGAAATGAGAAACATTGGAGTATCCTACCGCGCATGCAACATCGGTAACGCTCTTATGATCCCGTTCGAACAAGAGCTTCGCCTGCTGCATACGATATTCACGAAGAAAACCGTATACCGTTGTTCCGTAAAGCTCTTTGAATCCCTGTTTGATTTTTTTTTCATTGAGCCCCACTTTTCGCGCCAGTTCGGCAATGGAGGGAGGAGCAGACATCCGTTCCATAATGATCGTCCTTGCCGCCTGCAGCATAGCGACATCGTCCGGCTGCAGGATTGTCTGTTTGCGCTGCGAACCGCACAAAAACTCAACTTCGCGGGAAAGCAGCTCGAGAACTTTCCCTTTGAGGAAAAGTGAGTCTGCCGGCGATGCGCCGTCACGGTTAAATATCTGATGGATGATCGAAGTGGTTACCGGGCCGACAGTCGTTATATTCAGAGGATTCATGCTGTTGACACCCGCTTTGTCAACAATGGCCCGGACCAGATGACCGTTGCCGGAGCCTAAAAGCTGAGCCAGTTTCTGCAGGGTTATATACAGATGAAGCATTTTGACAGGAATCAGGGAATTGACCGTGGCGATCCCGCTTAATTCCGTGCTGAATCCAAAGAACCGAACCACCTCGGAAATACGGTATTTGCTCCAGTCCCCCGGTCCATTCCTTATGGAGAGCGTGGTATCGCCGGACAGGGTGTATGTGAATTCGAGACAAGGTGAGGGATTTTTCCGGAAAGGAGCTTCGATTGATACCTGGGGACGGAAGTGTTCCGTTCGAACGACGACATTCTTCATGGGTTCCATGAAGTGCTGCACTAACAAGCTGTTGGTGTATTCCTCCAGAGCAGTACGATCGGTAATTATATTAAGCCCCTTGATGAGTTGCTTGTTGATAGACATCTGACTTTCCGTAAAATTCAGCAGGCAGCAAGTTCTTTATTCCAAGCAAAAGGCCCGGCCGGAGTTTATCGATGTCGGAGAAATCGCCGAAGAGTTTTTCCGCATTCATTCTTCGTCCCGGCCTTACCCGCTCACTTGCCAAAATTAGACTAATTATAATTTAGTCATAAAAATCCACAGGCATGACAGTTTCTTTCTGCCATTACAGTATTTTGATTCCCATAATGAGCGATTGAAGGGCATGCCGGCTCTCTACTCCTGAACCGTAGCGTTGTAACCAGTCGGCTCCAGAGCACCTGTCAGACGGTCACCGGTTATGGCTTTTTTTTCATCGATCGAAACAGTTATCATCTTTTTCCCGACGTTTACTTTTACCTTAACAACACCGTTCACCTTTTGTAAGGTACTTTTTACCCTGTCGGCACACATCTGGCAATGCAGGTCATCACTTTTCAGGATAATCTCGTTAGCCGGCTGCTTTCTGGAAAACAGTTTCATTCGTGATCCTCCGTTTGATGCAACACCTTCTGTTTAATCATGTTGATAACCGATGCAACCATATACGATCAGGCCTCTAAAATTCATTGACGATCTTTCGGCCGTATTTTTCTCAATCTTTTGATCCGAGGTCTGCATATACCTGCGACATTGTTTCTTTCAAAGAAATAGCAACCTCTCGAAACCAAACTATTCCGGTCTCTGTCTTACCATTCTGAGATACTGACCAGGGTTCAATCCATACTGATCCCTGAACGCTGCAGAGAATTTGCTGGGGCTCCTGTACCCAACCTCTTGAGAAACCGAAGCTATGGTAGCCCGGGGATCGGCCATGAGAGAAATGGCTGTCCCGAGACGAATTAAGCGAAGATAGCCGAAAATAGTCTGACCGGTTTCCTGTTTAAATGCCTGTTTCAGCCTGGTGGCATTGATACCAACCTTGCGAGCCAGGGCGGAAATACCTGGAGGACAGGAAATGTTGTTGGCAAGGATCTCTCTTGCCTCTTTGACAGCCGCCCTTTCCTGGGCAGTGGACTGATGCATGCTCTGCTTTTTTGAGGACAGCGCCTCCGAGAGCAGGCAGAGAACCTCCAAGGCCTTGATTTCATAATAAAGGGCTTTCACAGAACCCTGCATTCTGCAGTGGATAAGATCTGAAAGTATCCTTGCCTGACGATGGCAAGGGGGAAGGCTGTTGATGATCCTGGCATTGCCGGGCAGGGCTAAATCTCTCTCCTGCCCTTCATCAGACAGGAACCGTGTCATTGTTGCCTGTCGAATGATCAGGCTGGTATAGGTCAACCGTGTACCGGCAGCAATGTTGATCACATTCGGTTCCCCGAGGTTGATATGAGTTGTCATTCCTTTCAATACCGATGTTGTACCCTCACGTTCCTGTTCGTAGAGCAGCTTGGAATCCGACACCGAGGACAATTCAATAAAGGGTTCCCGAATATGGCTCCCATAGACAAAATCCTGTTTGAACAGAACGTCGCATGTGATCAGATAATGACTTTCCACAGAACCGGTGAGATGGATCCTGCCTTTGCCAGGCTTACCCTCGAGCTTGTAGATCAGGGTATCATCCTTCCGAATCTTTATAAAACCGAAATGCTCCAGAATCCCTAACGCCCCCTCCACTGTCACTACTTCCATAATCAATTTACCGAGTCGTTTTCATCCCTTACGGGCGTTTTTTCATCCCTAACGGACATATAATCCCCCTGGTTGCAGAAACTCTTGATTATACACAATATAATTAGGCAACAAACATGGGCAAAGCCACACGTCCCGATCCAAACTCCAAGAAGTATAAGGGAGAAGAATACAATGAAGGCATATAAACACTTATCTGTTCGTACCGCACTATCGTGTGTTTTATTCCTGTTGTCCGCCTTTACCGCAATGGCCGGGACACCGGAACAATTCCATGTTCTTGCCCCAGTGGTCGTTACAGCAAACAAGTTCGAGGAGAAGGCAGACAAGGTACCCATGTCCATGACACTGTTTTCCGGTGATGAGCTCGATGAAAGCGGCATTCGCAACGTGGACGATATCTTTGAGCGGGTACCCAATCTGTTTTCCACCGGCACCATGACTGCCAACGTGAGAATGATGTCCTTCAGGGGAAAAACCACGATGAGCTTTACCGAAGCCAATCCTCTGATCATCTACGTAGACGGGGTACCCATGGACTCTTATTTCAACGCCGATCCCGCCCTTCTTGCCATAGAACGGGTAGAGGTACTCCACGGCTCCCAGAGCACCCTCTATGGCAAAAGCAGCATGGGGGGAGTAATGAACATCGTCACCAAAGCACCGGACAACACCTTTGCAGCAAAGACGAGCGGCGGGCTGGGGACTTATGAAACAGGCTTTTTCCGCGCTGAAGCTTCGGGCCCTCTGGTCCGGGACCGCCTGTTTTTCAGCCTCGGCACTCTCTATGACACAACCGACGGCTACATGGTAAATCCCGGAACGGACAAGGGCAACGACAGTTCGATGCGGAGATTCAAGGCCAGATTGAGGGCCCTCCTGCCAAACGACTTCGAAATAAACCTGCAGTCTGACCTATCCCTTGAAGACAGGGGGTTCGACGCTGCGATCAAGGGACCAGAAGCCACCCTGAAAAGCGATCTGAATCCCGATGACTTTACCGATGCCGTCGGTGTGAACACCTCCCTGAAAGTCGAAAAGGATTTCGGCGCTTTCCGCGGAGAATCGATCACCACCCACAGATACAGTGATATGGAGTATGAGCAGGACTTTGCGTTCCTTGAAATTGGTATAGGAGCCTCTGGACGGCATGTGGAAGACCGGGAGATCACCCAGGAATTCCGCCTGACTTCCGAAGAGAAAGATCCGTCCGCCATATCCTGGATCGCCGGAATCTATGCCTCGGACGGAAAACGGGATAAAAAAGACGTCAGCTCCTACATAGTGGCCTTTGACATGGAAAGCCATCTGCCCAGCACCGAAACCGTTAACGACTATGCGGTCTATGGCCAGCTCACCCTGCCGCTCATGGAAAAATTCTCTCTCACCGGGGCGCTGCGCTATCAGTATACGGAAAAAGACATCGCCTTCAGGTATTACACCGTGATGGGTGGCATCAGGATACCGGGGCTGAACGCCGAAACCGCCAACCACTGGGATGCCATCCTGCCAAAACTTGCCTTGACCTGGCAACCCTCCGAGCAGACCATGGCCTGGGGCAGCGTCAGCCGTGGATTCCATCCGGGAGGGTTCAACTGGTCTTCGGGCACTCCTGATCCCACTGACTACACCTTCAAGGAACAGACATCCCTGGATTATGAGCTTGGCCTGAAAACAACCATGTTCAATGGCGACCTGGTTCTCAGCACCAGCATCTTCTATGTCGATATTACCGATCTCCAGGTGGTCTCCTACGACCCCGCCACTTTTTCTTATATAGCCAGTAATGCAGCCGCAGCAACCAGCTACGGCGCTGAAGTTCAGGCCAGCCTGCGTCTGAACAGCAACTGGAGCGCCGGGCTCTCCGGCGCACTCACCCGTGCGGAGTTTGACTCGTACACGGGAACCGACTCTGCCGGGCCTTTCGATTACTCGGGTAATAACGTACCCTATACACCGGATATCACTCTCGGAGGTTATTTCCGCTACATTCATGACAAAGGCTGGACCGCAAGGGCATCGGTCCGTCACCTTGGCAGACTCTACTGGGACGATGCCAACAGCGCCTCCAGAGGCAGCATTACCCTTGTTGGGGGCAGAATCGGCTATGAATCCGATAACTGGGGAGCCTTTGTCACCTGCGAGAACCTTTTTGACGAGCGCTACCTGGATTATCTCCAGCCGGCCTCCAACTATGCCCTGGTAGCAACGCCTCGAACCTTCAGCCTTCAGGTTGACATAAGACTGTAGGAGAAAGTATGACATCACTGAAACAGATTATCTATAACGGCCTGCGCATCTCCTACAGTGTCTACGGAAGCGGCAGCCATCCACTGATGCTTTTTCACGGACTTGTGGGCTCCTCCCGTCTTGACAGCGCCGATATTCAACCCATCGAGGCCCGTGATCTCCGCCTCATAATTGTGGACCGTCCGGGCTATGGCGATTCGGACTGTTTTGCAATGAACAGGATCTGCGATTTCGTTCCAATGGCCGAAATCGTGCTGAACGAGCTTGGAATCGACCGCATCAACCTTGCCGGAGCATCGGCCGGAGCCCCCTATGCCTGGGCTGCGGCTGCGGCCTGGGGAGAACGGGTAAAAGACCTCTTTATCCTCGCCGGAGTACCGACGGTTTACAAACAGGAAATCCTGAACCTGTACTCCGGAGAAAACCTGGAGTTATATCGGGCTATTCCGGATATGTCCCTTGAAGAGCTTCAGGATTTTTTCACCAGGGTCATAACCGGAGATGAGGTAACGAGCCGTGGTCATGGAGAGGTCATCCCATGGCTTGAGGATTCAACCCGCAACCGCTGCCATGGCATGTCCAACCAGTGCTCACTGCAGGTTCAGGATTGGGGAGTTGATTTTGCCCGCATACGGGCCGATGTCCACCTTTTTCATAGTCCCGCAGATGAAGAAGTGCCTTTTGAGACTGCAAAAAAAATGGCTGAACTGGTTCCCGGCTCCCGGTTGAGCGTCGATGGCAAAGAAAATAAGGTACCGGAACCTGGGGAGCATATGGCTTCTATTGACCGCGGTATATCATGGATGCTGGCCCGCTATTAAGCGCCCGCGTCCATTATAACCCGGCTGCAGCGGTTTGGTCATGCGAACAAGTATGGAAGGAAAAAAAGGGGCTTTCGGCCAAACAGACGATTTCTTAATCCCGCGGCGCTCGTAGAGCTTTTTTGCCCCTTTGTTCGAAGCCGCAACATCGAGGACCAGTCGGGACGCATTGCTCTTTTCAGCCACATCCTCGATATGGTCCATGAGAAGCGAGCCGATGCCTCTTCCCCGGTGATTCTGTTCAACAGCAACGGACTGCACATAAAAATCACCATCCTCAAGCGTCTCGAGCACATGCCACAATGGAGCAAGAAGAATGTGAACAAAGAACCGGCGAAGAGAAAACCCGCTTGCAGCTTCCTCAAGGGGTTCATTCATAAAACATCGCCGCTGTTTTGCACTATACCCCGAAACCATGCCTGCAATTTTCCCGTTGCACTCGGCAAAGAACACGTTCTTCCATGAATAATCGTGATCCGGTCGCAGGTATGCTGCAGCAATGATTTCAGGAGCCCTGCACCCCAGATAGAAACGGAAGAAACCCTCGGCTGCCTGATCAAGGTAGCGGGCATACATCAAACCTTCCTCACAGGTCGGGTTTGCCGGTTTGATCGTTATCCTGCAGTCTTCCATTTGGCCATCAGGTGTAATCAACGTACAAGTCATTTGCGCTTTCATCCGATTTGCGACCGAAGCTCATTCTTTCTTTGCTCACCGATCCTGTCCCAATGCCTATCGGTCAGCGCTCCCTCGAACGAATACAGATAGTAACAGAGCGGCAACGTTTCGTCAGGGTAACGCTGTCTGATTTTCCGGTGCGCCTCAACCGGCCCGATACGCTGCAGATCCTCTTCGCAGGTCACACCTATCTCTTGCAGCCTTCCGGCAATTTTCTCACCAATGTTTTTGAGTTCCGTCAGTTCTCGATTCTGCATACACCCTTTGTTTTTATTCTTCTTTCATCATTTTTAAGAAAATATGCCTGTCGCAGTCATGCGGCAAGCATCAGAATACTTACCTGAACCCCCTTATAGCAGCATTTCATCGTTTGCAAAGGTTGTTATAAGCAGTTTTGAACGTCCTATATAAAGAGGATGATAATGAAAGCAAATCAATCGACAAGAGCACCATTGTGGCGAATGGGAGTACTTCTGTTCCTCTTTGGCGGTTGCACACTGATCATTGCAGTCAATAGCGTCAGTGCCATGAGCAAAAGAGGCCATTGGCAGATAGAAAAGCTTTCGTCTGCCAAACAGGCTGAATATCTGAACACAGCGGAAAAAGAGATCATCCTGCACCTGAACATGGCATGAACCGATCCGGAACAATACGCAAAGAAATATATCGCGCCGAGAATCTGCCCGAACGATGTTTCAACTGCCTTATTGACCCGCCGTCCTGTTCAGTATCAGATAACCGAAGGGCCAGAATGCAAGCAGAAAGTAGGTAAGAATGTTCGCATTGCGCACCGCAACGTTTACTTTTTGCGCAGGATACTCTTTCAGCATTGTTTTTGCCACGTAAGACTCCGACCACCAGGACACGAAAAAGAACGGAACCATAAGAACCAGGCCTGCAACAGGGATCATCCAGTGAAGATCGGATTCATACGGGATCAGCCAGGCAGCTTGCAACGTTACGGACAGCGCCTTACCCAACGTTGAATCGAGACCGAACGCACCACCGCCTCCGGTTATCATTTGCAGAAAAACCAGCACCAGCCAAGCCAATGGGACACCAACCAGTGTCGAGACGAGATTGGCGATAGCTGCTGTTTTTACTGCTTTTGAAAAAGATAACGCAAGTTTTCTTCCAAAATAAAAAGCTTCAATCACGATAATCGGAATGATCGACAAACCCAGCGCAGGCATAACAAGAACGATCATGGGCACGCCGGCATTTGCCCAGGCAACAACGGGAATGCCCAGCAAGATAAGCAGCGCCAGGAGGACTGTAAAACACCATGTACATTCTCTAAAGAAGATCATAATCCATCTCGCTCATGACCCAGGTCACCCATATAAAAAAGTTCATCAACAGGATCATTCCCACCAGCCAGATGGGTATACCGACAAGCAAGCCAACATATCCATTCCACTTTTTCCAGAGAGTTCTCATCCATAGCAGCCCGAATATCGAACCTCCCAGAAGAGAATAAAAAAATACAACCGGACCAATCGAGCATTCGATACGTGTAAAAAGAGCGGTTATAACAAGAGGAAGACCAAAGATCACCAGACTCAGCAAAATACTGTTTCTTACGTCTTTCATTTTTTGAATGGAATGATGCTTTCCCCTCCAGACCATCACACAGTTCCGGCCATAATTTCACTGACGGGGAGATTCTCCCCTCTTTGCACGCATACCGTCAGAATGGCCCAGATTGTAATCCGAAGAACCGTCAACAAGCCCATCCGGCTCTTCAAACCCTTTAGTGAATCCAGCCGAATAGCTATCCCTGTCAGCAATTTCGTTTCTTTGAACTCTGTATGCAAGCCATTCAGAAAGAACCCGCCCCATCTTTTCAGCTTGAGTGGAAATGTCGTGAACGTCAAAACGAAATGGAGGCCGGTTTGAAAGCGAAAAGTTGCGCTATTCATTTTATGATATGAAACCCAATTCGACCAACATAGTTCAATTCGAGCATCTTCCAAAAACAACACTTATAATACACCAAAACAGCTCATGCAACTTTATAATCACGAATCCCATTCATCAAAGAACCATTCGTTCTCTTTGATTTTCAGCACTACCGCCCTATGGCAGCAAGTCGCCACAAACTCCAGATCGTGAGTAACCACCAGGATGGTTTTGCCTTCAGCGCTAAGCTTCTCGAAGAAGACTTTGGTTTTGAGCATGTTTTCTCCGTCCAGCCCGCTGGTTGGTTCATCGAAGATCAGAATGTCCCTGTCCGACTTTTTGCTGACAGCCTGTATCAAGCGTTGTTTCTGCCCCCCCGACAAGGTGGCCGGATGCAGCTCTTTCAAATCAGCCAGCCCTAAGCTTTCCAGAATAGATTCATCCCCCTCGTTTGTCCTGAAACCCAGAGCCAGCTCTTCCGACACACTTTCTCCAAAGAGCTGCAACTCAGCCTCTTGCATGACAAAGAATGTCTTTCTCTGACGTTGTTTCCACCCTGGAGTCTTTCCGTTGAGAGTGATGGAACCGTGTTTTTCTTTCAGTAGACCAGCCAGTATTTTACAGAAAGTGGTTTTACCAATGCCGTTCCGGCCCAGTAGCGCAATAATTTCCCCTTTACAGGCCTCAAAATTGATGCCGCTGAAGACTGCCTTTTTGCTATATCCAAAGGTCAGCTCTTTTACATCCAATGACGGTTGCCCCCCCTTGCAGCCTCTGCTATTCAGGGAAAGCATGGGAGTCTGAAGGGTTCTAAGCCCCATGGCTGTCAATGTCTCCTGGGAGATGGACAACAACTCTTCTCGATTATACACCGTTTGAATACGGCCCTGATTCATATAGACAAATCGATCCATCAGGCCCGTCAGGTAGTAGAGCCTATGTTCAACAATGATGACCGTTTTACCCTGCCTCTTGAACAAGCTTAGCATCCGCCCCAGAGCTTCTGTGCCTTCGGCATCCAGGTTGGCAGAGGGCTCATCCAACACAAAAATCGGCAGGTCGATAATCAAGGCCGAAACGATAGCCACCTTCTGCTGTTCACCACTAGACAGAGAAAACATGTCCTTATCCAGCAGGTCTGCCATACCAAGCTCTGCTGTAATTCGATCAAGCCGTTCCAGAATTATCTCTTTCTCCAGACCGTAATTTTCTGCAGCAAAAGCAATCTCATCCCTTACCCTATGGGCAAAAAACTGGCTACTGGGGTCCTGGAATACGGAGGCTACCCGTTCACCAATTTCCCAAAGCGCCATGCCTGCCGTATCCTCACCATCGACCAGAACCTTCCCACCCAGCTTCCCGCGATAGAAACCAAAAGCCAGTCCGTTGATGACCCTGCCGAGAGTAGTTTTACCGCAGCCACTTTTCCCGCCGACTACCAGGAACTCGCCCTTTTTTACGTCCAGCGTTATATTCTTTAACGCTGTCTGCCCTTGTTCGTAAGTAAAGCTTACATTCTCCATCCTTACCACAGGATATCCACTCCTTTTTCTATCAGGAAATAGATTATAGTCAACAATGTACTGAAGAAGACCAGCACATAATCTCTGGTCTTGAAGGTCATTTCCCTGATGGTCGTGTGCAGTCCTGGCCTCGAAATACCGCGAGTCTCTGCGGCGGCTGACAGTCTGTCGGCAACAAGGGAACTGCGAATCAGAATGGGTACCAGGGTGTATTCCAGGGTCAGCAGGGGTTTTCTGATGCTGAGGATACCGCGTATCTTCAGGGCGTTTACGATAGTGCTAAAATCTTTCTTTACGGTGGGATAGAACCGAAGCATAAAGGTGATAGGCATAAACAGCGGCCTTGGAAACCGAAGCTTTTCCAAAGCCCCTATCACATCTGCGGGATTCTCATCGAACAATGGCCCCAAGACCATGCTCAACGGTATTAACCGGAGAATTAAAAGACACACAACAGCATACACATTGTTGATGATCCCCATATTCTGGAGAATTAAAAAAAGAGTCAGCAATACACCTGCCGCCACGACACGTTTTAAGGCAAAGATCCACTGCTCTTGTAAGGCCAGATAAATGAAAAGTGGAAAAATGACCGATATGAAAAGCAGGATATCGTAGATAGCAAAGGTCATTGTCGATACGCACAATGCCACAATGAACTTGGCCCTCAAATCAAAAACCATCGAGATCATGAGGTAACACCTACAACACCACTGCGACGGAAGTGTTTCTTCATTAACCGGGCACTTAACAGACCGCCAAGAATAGCAAAAAATACAACCGTTACTATTGATATCGCAATCCACATAGGATCGGTTAGATAAACAGCAACAGTGTTAAAGGTCTCTTCACCAATCATCGACACAAAGGTGCCTCTGAACAGGAAGGCCATGAAAATCAGGTGGACACCATAGAAAAACAGAGCTGATAGTCCAGGAAATAGTCTGACGGAGCTGGGTTTTATAGCCGGTTTCCCCTAACAACGCTAACTCGGCAAAAATGCCGCTGATAATGAAAAGAATCATCAGCATCGGTGCGCCGAAGGCAACAAACATCAATCCACGTATGATATTGAATATGAAGGCTACCCCTGACTTGCCGACTTTTACCGCCATTAAAATATAGATGGGGGCTGCCAGGAAGGATACCGGCCCACAGAATAACACATAGGAGTACAGTAAAAAGGGGGATGAGAATATCCCCAGGACTATCTGTATTACAAGGATTAGCAGACTATAGATACCAATGATGGCATAATCCTTCACGGTCAGTTTTTGGAAATACTTAAATCTGCACATTTTCACATCCTTTCTAAAGCCATTTCAACCAGTTCTAGTTCTAGGTTCTAGGGGACGTTGTCAAATAGCTTTAAAAGCAAGCAAGTCATCGCACCATATAGCTGACCGCTGCCGTGCTCACCCACAACTGCCTTGCAGTCTCTGCCAAAGT
>JANQHB010000010.1 GCA_028277225.1 Chlorobium sp. | reverse complement strand
CAGAGGATTGTCGATATCTGAAGTGTGGGTCCCGAGGGAGTCGAACCCCCGACCTACTGGGTGTAAACCAGTCGCTCTAACCAACTGAGCTAGAGACCCATGCCAAAGGGACGATATTATACGAATTATTCTCTTCCCTGTCAAAATATATTATCGGGTACTTGCGCTGTCCGGTTTGTCTGCGATTTGTAACCTGCCGCTAAAAAGTATAAATTCATGCCGGTATATCACGCATATCAGCAATGTTGCAACACCATGAAATCATTATCTATCCTTGGCAGTACCGGTTCAATTGGATTGAGCACCCTCGATGTTGTCCGGCAGCATCCGGAAAGATTCAGTATAACCGGTCTGGCAGAGGGGCATGACATTGATCTCCTGGCCGAACAGATCATGGAGTTCAGGCCTCGCATTGTGTCGGTCAGGGATGAGGCATCAGCGGATCTTCTTCGTGAAAGGCTCGGTTCGGAGCGTCCCGAGATATTCTGGGGCATCGATGGTGCCGCAGAGGTCGCTGCGGCAGACGGTGCCGAGATGGTTGTCTCCGCTATTGTCGGTGCGGCAGGGCTAGTTCCTACCGTGAGTGCGATAAAGGCTGGCAAGGATATCGCTCTTGCCAACAAGGAGACGCTTGTCGTTGCCGGTCAGCTTGTTTCCGATCTTGTCAGAGAGCATAATGTTACTCTTCTTCCCGTAGATAGTGAACATTCTGCAGTGTTCCAGTCACTTGTCGGACACAGAAAAGAAGATATCGAGAGAATCATCCTGACTGCGTCCGGAGGACCTTTCAGGCAGACTCCTGCCGGGGAATTGAAGGACGTTGGCCCTGAAAGAGCACTGAAACATCCGCAGTGGTCCATGGGGGCGAAGATAACGATCGATTCGGCAACACTCATGAACAAGGGTCTCGAAGTTATCGAGGCGCACTGGCTTTTCGACATGCCGGCTGAAAAAATAGGTGTTGTTGTACATCCTCAAAGTATTATCCACTCGATGGTCGAGTACATCGACGGGTGTGTTATGGCACAGCTTGGCGCTCCTGACATGCGTGCTCCTATTGCCTATGCCATTGCATGGCCTCTTCGCTGTGAAAGCGGTATCAAAAAGCTCGATCTTGCAGAGATCGCAACCCTGACCTTCGAGGAGCCGGACATGGAGCGGTTCCCTGCGCTTCGGTTGGCATTTGACGCGCTGAAGGCCGGGAAAACCTACCCTGCGGTACTCAATGCAGCAAACGAGATTGCTGTTGCCGCTTTTCTTGACAGGAAAGTCGGGTTTACCGATATCGCCGCCATCGTCGATAAAACCATGCAGGTTCACGACGCCTACGAACCGTCTTCTCTCGATGAGTACCTCATGGCTGATCGCTGGGCTCGTGATACTGCGGTGGCAATGACCGAATAGTTCACTATAACGTAAGGATAAACATAGAATACGAACCGCCATCCCGAAAGCCCGGATGTGAAAGGGTTTTAGGGGTGGCTCGTCTTGAAGGAAACAGATTGGATTATGGACTTTATCAGCACGACATTTTACTTTATCGTTGCAATTTTCATTCTTGTGACAGCACACGAGCTGGGGCATTTTCTTACTGCGAAAATGTTCGGCATGAGGGTAGATAAATTTTATATCGGGTTTGATTTTTTCAATCTTCGTCTCTGGCAGAAGAAAGTAGGTGAAACCGAGTATGGTATCGGTGTTTTTCCTCTGGGCGGGTATGTCAAAATTGCAGGGATGGTTGATGAAAGTCTCGATACGGACTTTGAAAAGTCGAAACCGGAGCCCTGGGAATTCAGGGCAAAGCCTGTCTGGCAGCGCCTCATTGTTCTTGCCGGCGGTGTCACGATGAACATGATTCTTGCCGCGGCAATTCTCATCGGAATGGCATCGTTTTTCGGTGAAAGCAGAACCTCAGTCGTAAACCCCGCCTATGTCGAGGAAGGTTCGGTTTATGCCTCGATGGGCATGAAGACGGGTGATCGTTTTGTGGCCGTAAACGGCAAGGCCGTCCAGTACTGGGAAGAGGTGCTGTCTCCGGAAAACTTCTCGGGAAGCAGCCTCAACTATACCGTTTTGAGTAAAGACGGACGCAAGAATCTGCAGGCACCGCAGGATATTCTCACCCGAATCAATGAATCGCAGGCTCTTGGTATACGTCCGCTTATCCCTCCGGTGATCGACCAGGTTCTTGGAGGTCAGCCGGCTGAAGAGGCGGGTATGAAACCCGGAGCACTCATTACCAGTATCAACGGCAGTCCGGTCGTTGACTGGGCAGAGGTTGTCGGTCTGATCTCGGCCAATCCGGGCAAAACAATCAGGGTTGCATGGAAGTACCTTGCCCCTTCTCTTGAAGGAGCGGTCGATGTTGCCCGGATCAGGGAGTTTGGCAAAGAAACCGTTTCCGATATCGTTCCGTCTTCTGCAGGCAAGATAGGGATCGCCCTGAAACAGACCCTTGTTATCGATCATCGGCAACTCGGACCTGTTGATGCTTTCTTCCATGGAATAGATCAGACCTGGAATCTTACGGTTACCACTGTAAAGGGTTTCGGGAAAATTGTTTCAGGACAGGAGGATTTCAGAAAATCGCTTGGCGGGCCGATCAAGATCGCCCGCATTGCCAATCAAAGTGCTGAACAGGGGTTGAGCAGTTTTCTTTATTTTCTTGCACTTCTTTCGATATCCCTGGCATTTATCAACATTCTGCCGATTCCAGCCCTTGATGGAGGCCAGTTTGTGCTCAATGCAATTGAAGGGATCATGGGTCGCGAAATCCCGTTCGAGTTGAAAATGAGGATCCAGCAGGTAGGCATGACTCTGCTGCTTGCGCTCTTTCTGTTTTTTATCCTCAATGACATCATCAATCCCTGATCGGGAGAGCATAAGGACTGGCCCTGACGATGCTTGACAAACTCGAGGCGATAAAAGACAAGTACCTCCGGCTGGAAGAGCAGCTTTCAGATCCCGATGTGATCGCTGACCAGCAGCGTTTTCGGAAGATCAACAAGGAGTACAGTGACCTGAAAGAGATCGTTCAGGCCTATGACCGTTTCGATGTCAACAGGCGGCAGATTGAAGATGTCCGCCAGATGGTACAGGAAGAAACAGACCAGGAGATGAAAGTGCTTGCCCAGGCTGAGCTTCAGGAACTGCTGGACCGCGAGCCTCTTCTGGAACAGGAACTGAAAGTGCTCCTGCTGCCTAAAGATGAGGCCGATTCGAGAAATGTGATGATTGAGATTCGTGCCGGGACCGGGGGAGACGAGGCGGCTCTTTTTGCAACCGACCTCTTGCGGATGTACCAGAGATATGCAGAACGGAAAGGGTGGAAATATGATGTCCTTGAGTTCAGCGAGGCAAGCATTCCCGGTGCATGCAAGGAGGCGGTTCTGGGAATAAGCGGCCATGATGTCTATGGTACGATGAAGTTCGAGAGCGGTGTGCATCGTGTTCAGAGGGTACCGGAAACCGAGACGCAGGGGCGGATTCATACCTCTGCGGCAAGCGTCGCCGTTCTGCCTGAAGCCGAAGAGGTGGATATAGAGATCCGCAAGGAGGACCTTGAAATGGATACCTTCCGAAGCGGTGGCAAAGGGGGGCAGAACGTCAACAAGGTTGAAACGGCCGTTCGCATTACCCATGCACCGACAGGAATTGTCGTGGCATGCCAGGAAGAGCGGTCACAGCTTCAGAACCGTGAGCGGGCGTTGAAAATGCTGAGAGCCAAACTGTATGATATGCAGCTTGCAGAAAAGAACCGGGAGAGGGCCGATCTTCGCCGCTCCATGGTTGCTACAGGTGACCGGAGTGCAAAAATCCGCACCTACAACTTCCCGCAGTCAAGGGTTACAGACCACAGAATCGGCTTTACCAGCCATGCCCTCCCTCAGATACTCGATGGTGCTCTGGATGAGGTTGTCGAAGCGCTCAAGCTCCATGATCAGGCAGCACGTCTTCAGGAGGAGCAGCTCTGATCTCTCCTGATTGACGCCTTTTTGGTATATTTTCTAACCGTATGCGGGAATGAACAAGCTGTGAACAGCATCATTCAAGCGATCACTGGAAAACGATGAAGAAGAATTTTGAAATAAAGATAACCGGAAAAAGCAAAGGGGAATGGATTTTTTATAAGGGGTTTCACGAGACGGTCGATTATCTCTCGAACCATAAAAAGATTCTCAGGTTCAACCCGTTCTGCCGGAATGTGGAACAGTTGGGCGAGGGAGATGTATACAAGTGGCATTTTCGTGTAACGGACCCTCAGAACAATCCGTTCGACATTTTCTTTTTCATCGAGGAGAGCCAGGAACTGATGGTGTCCCTGCCTGAGGCCTATGAGGACATGGAGCCTGATGATATACCCGAAGAAATTATCCATGACAGTACCGTCGGCAGGAGAATCATCTGGAAACACCACCCTACCGCTAAAAAAATCGACGATCCTTCCAGATATGTCTTCGAGGGAAAAGTGTTTGCCGAGATGCATGTGGAGCCTTACCGGAAGACGCAGACAAGGGTGCATTTCGATCTGAAAGTAAACGTCTGGTTCACACTCTATCCCGCGTTCAGAATTATACCGGAAAAGGTTCTCAGGAAAATGACCAATGCCGGTATGTCTTTTATTATGCAGACTTCCACAGACAAGATGTTCAGGAGCATATCCAGAGATTTCGCCAGGATTCAGGCTGTTTGATAACCTTTTCCTCTCTGCCGGAACACTGTCTTCTGATGCCCTCTTGGCAAGGACTCACAACAGTTCCCGGCTTTCAGCCGCTTTTCGGTTTCGATCGTCAGCCTGTTCCGAGGTAAGCCGGACCAGGGCTTCACGCTTCCCGGCTTCTTTCATGAATGTCTATATTTCTACAGAAAACCAGTGCTTTTTTCCAGGGATATCTGATGAGGAACGAATAATAACCAGGGAACGAAATGAAACAGACCGTTGTCATTCTGAGTATTCTGCTGATGGGTATTCTTGCGTCCTGCAATACGATCGAGGGTGTCGGAAAAGATGTCGAGTCGGCCGGTTCGACCATCAAGGAATCGGCGCAGAAAAGCAAATGATCTGCATGAAGGTCAGTTGATGGCTCACGGGGGATCGCTCACAGGCACCGGACCGTTTTTTGTGTTTGCCCGGGTTCGATCGAAGCGCGGCAACTGTTGTTCGTCGTCGTGCGCTCACTTCTGCTCGAACCTTTGAGTACCGCCCTGACAATATAGGTGCTTCTGCCCGCCGGATTTGATCGTACTCCGACCCAGCTGTTGCTGTAGACGCCTTCAGGCTCTATCGAGGTTACACCGATGGGCTGTACAATTCCTCCTGCTGCACCCGGAATAAGGCTTTCGTCGATCTCGATATCTATGCCGTCAGCACTGCAACTGCCTTTGCAGAGATTCTTGACCGTGGCTCGTATGTAGAGATTGCCTGAAGCACGTTTCAGCTCGACTTTTTCTATAGCAAGGTCAATCCCCTGGCAGGCAGCAGAATAAGGCGGCCGCTGGCCGGCCTGTCTTTCAAGGGCCGGGGCATTGATCTCTTTCTGAGGCTGCAGCTGTATAAGGGTGTCGGGAGCGCTGTTTTTGGCGGTAAAAGCAGGAGAGGAAAACAGGCAAAAAACGGTAAAGAGGCATAGAGATACTCCGGTGATAATTCCGGTTGGCAAGGTTTTCTTCATGGTATCTTTCTCCTGTGTACGTTCTTTTTTGCGCCGGAGTTCAATCGACCTTTGCAGTGTATAACTCCAACAGAGCCTTTCCTGCCCGGTATTGAATCCGTTTTACCAATGATTGGGCAGGCATTGTGCGGACAGTTATCTCTTGATTAACTTATACAAAAAAAATGTAGCTTTCCAGCATGTTTGCAACAGGAGTTCTACTATGAAATGGAGGATGAAGCGCCGGACCGTTCTTTCTTTATTGCTGCTTGCAGTGGCGGCTCTCTTGTTGCCGTACGGGAGGTGTGAGGCCGGACCCAAAACCTATTATCATTTCACCCTGAAGGCATTCCTCGATCCTCATAACCTCAACGCTGTCGAATGGGCCTGGGTGACACTGGTGGAAGTTCCGAAGACCGAGGCCTATCCACAGGAAGCGGCTCTGATAGAGAGCTACGGCGGTTCTCTCCGGGGGAGTGTTCTGGCCTTTGTCCGCGGATCGGCCTGGCGATCTGAGCACAGTTACACGCTTGACAAACGATGCAAGGACAGGCCGGCCGAAATGAAGATATCATGGCATGAAAGCTGGAGCGACAGGGTATACGCTCAGGGCGGTCTTGAAAATCCGAACAATCTCAACGAGCTGCATTTCGGTTTTACGACCAGGCCGATCCTGCGTTCGAACAAGCGGTGGTACGATCCGAAAAGCCGGGCATACGTCGTCGCCGGACCGGTCAGGATGGGAGGAGCGGCTGCTGAAGAGATGAGGGGGGAATACACCCTTCGTCCGGTCAACTACCGCGATGCCCTGAAGCATTACAGCTTCTGTGGAAAAGATTGGGTGAAGCAATACCGTTCGAAATTCAATCACTTCCATCTCCACGAGGAATTTCTCGATGGCTACGACGATATTTTCAATCAGACGACCGGCAGGAAACATGTTGTCTACCAGGTGATTCGCTCATCGTCGAGAACCCATCCGAACTGGAAAGCGCAAAGGATGGATTTACCATAAGGAACGTCGGTCAAAAAAATTTTTTTAGATTTATTCTGCTTTTGTTTTTTTGCAGGCATTGTTATCCGGTTGAACGTGAATGGCAATTAAGAATATTCTGGTCATAGGCCTTGGCGGCGTCGGACTTCACCTGACCAAAAGGCTTGTGCATGACGGCTATGTTGTAACGGTTATCGAGTCGAGCCAGCAACTGATCAATAGTGTCAACGATGCCGTTGACGCAAGGGTCGTCAGGGGCAACGCTATGGAGCTTGACTGCTGGAGGCAGGCGAAGGCCGAAACGATGGACCTCCTGATTTCGGTAACCAATGAGGATTCGATCAATATGATCGCATCCATCATTGCAGATCGTTTCGGTATACCTCGAAAAGTTGCCCGGGTCAGATCGCCTGACTACGGTTACGGAAACTCTTTTCTCAACAAGAGCGATTTCAAGATCGACCTGGTGATTCATCCTGAAGAACTGGTCGCTCAGGAAATGGTGCGGCTGATCATGCGCGCTTCTGCAAACGATGTCATCGATATCGGCGAGGGCGAAATGAAGATCATCGCCATGCGCATCAACCAGAACTGTCCTCTGCTGAATAAAAATCTCAGCGAGATCAATCTGCTGCATAACGACTTTCAGTTCAAGATTGTTGCGATCGGAAGGGGGATTGCCACGATAATCCCCGGCGATGAGGACACTGTTCTGCCGAACGATCAGGTGTTTTTTATGCTGAACGGCAAAAACCAGCCGCAGCTCATGAAGCTCATGGGTGTCCGCGAGCAGGAGACCCACAAGGTCATGATCGTCGGTGGCGGGATGGTTGGCGCCAGAGTTGCAGGACTTCTTGAAAAAACCTTCAGTGTCACACTCATAGAAAATGACAAGGAGAGGGCTGAAGAACTTGCCCCAATATTGAAAAATACCGACGTGCTGCTCGGGGACGGAACGGATGTCAATGTCATGGTACTTGGCGGTCTCATGGAAATGGATATGTTCATTGCTGCGACAGGCAACAATGAAACAAATATTATCAGCTGCCTTCTGGCCAAGCATATCATGAACCGGACAAATGTCGACGAGACCGCCGGTGAAGGCAAGACAATCGCAATCGTCAAGAAAGAGGACTATCTTGTCCTGGCCTCGACAATCGGTCTCGATGTTGCGCTGAACAAAAAAATATCTGCTGCCGACGAGATAATGAAGTTCATCAGGATGGGTGAACTGTTTTCGCTTGCCCATCTTCATGGTGTCGATGCTGAAGTCATCGAGCTTGCGGCCGCTCCCAAGTCGCAGATCACGAAGAAACCGCTTAAAAAACTCAAAAGCATGCTGCTCGAAAAGGAGATTGTGATCGCCGGGGTGGTGCATGACGGAGTGTGTGAACTGACTAGTGACGATACGGTCATCGGGCCGAACGATCTCTGTGTCGTCGTTCTGTCGTCAAAAAGCCTCAAAGATGCACGCGAACTCTTCAAGTAAGCAGACCAATCTTCTTCGGGAACGTCAAAGCCCTCGTCAATGAACTTTCCTGCAATATCCAATGTTTTCGGTGTGCTGCTCCTCTTTACAGGGAGCATCATGCTTCTCCCTCTCGGTTGTGCACTGATTTACAATGACGGCGATGCGATAGCCATTGCATCTTCAGCGCTTGTAAGTGTGGCGATCGGTCTGCCGCTCTGGTGGAAATTCCGAAAAGCCCGCGATCTTACCCTCAAGGACGGTTTTTTCATTGTTACATTCGGATGGATCCTGGTTTCTTCGATTTCGACACTACCCTTCCTTCTTCATGGCAGTATCCCGTCGTTCACCGACGCGTTTTTTGAAATGATGTCGGGGTATACAACCACCGGAGCAACAATACTCGACGACATTGAGGCTTTGCCTCACGGCCTGCTTTTGTGGAGAAGTACCACTCACCTGATAGGTGGTATGGGATTCATTATGGTGACCATTCTTATTCTTCCTCTTCTTGGAATAGGAGGAATGCAGCTCTACAAGGCTGAAGCCGATCCCGGTCAGGCGATCACGGGTGAAAAAACGCTTCCCAGAGTAAAGCAGACTGCAATATGGCTCTGGACTATTTACCTTGTACTCAATCTAATACTTTTGCTTCTGCTTGTCGCTGGGGGCATGCCGCTTTTCGATTCACTCTGCCATGCTTTCGGGACTGTATCGACATCAGGTTATTCTGTTAAAAACAGCAGCCTGGGTTATTATGACAGTGCCTGGTTCGACTGGGTCACCGTCATTTTCATGTTTCTCGGGGGCATGACGTTCATGATGCACTACCAGATCATCAAGAGGGACTGGGAGCCGGTTCGGAACAATACCGAGATACGCTGGTATATAGGGTTTGTTGTTGTTTTTGCCCTTGTGACGGCATTGATACTCTGGATTTCAGGAAGCTACAGCGGCCCGCTGGAATCTCTGAGGTACTCCTTTTTCCAGGTTGTTTCGATTCTGACAACAACCGGTTTTACAACAGCCGACTATGAACTCTGGCCACAGTCAGCGCAAATGCTTATTCTGGCAGCCTGTTTTGTCGGTGCCTGTGCCGGATCGACCACCAGCGGCATAAAAGTCGTGCATTATGAAATCATCTGTAAATATCTCTATGCGAACGGGAAAAAATTCCTTCAGCCCCTTGCAGTCATTCCGATCAAAATCAACCAGAAAAATGTCGATCCATCGGTCGTTACTCTGGCGATAAGCTATTTTATACTCAACATCTTCATGATCCTTGCCGGAAGCGTCATCATGACCGTTATCGACGATATGGATATTTTCAGTTCCATGAGTGCGGTTATCTCGGCACTTTTCAACATCGGACCGGGTTTCGGCGAAGTCGGGCCGACCAGTACCTATTCCCATATCTCCCCGGCAGGCAAGTGGTTCCTTTCCTTTTTCATGCTGACCGGCCGGCTTGAGATGTTTTCTGTGATGGTAATGTTTTATCCTGCATTCTGGAAGTCGAAGCAGGGAAAGAAATCGAGTGTGAAAAGCCTGAGATAGTATGGCATGTGTTAGAACGCTCAATCAGCTTCGCATGTGACTCTCGTCAGAGCGGTGACCGCTTGCATCCCAGCCGAGATCCTTGTCTTTGTGCAGTTCTTCCTTTTCCTTCAGCATGAGCTGTTCGATGTCTTCTATGCGCTGCTTGGTGGCACGGATCAGCTCTTTCTTGTCATGCCGCATTTCCGCGAGTTCATGGATATGCCGTTCTTCATATCGCCGGAACGTTTTCATGGCCCTGGCGACATTGTATTTCCTGTGGCCCAGCCTGCTCAATGCATTGCTGCCTATCCTCAGGGCGACATCGAGCGTATCGAGGTAAACGTCCTGTACTCCTCTGTCGATCAGCTCGAAGGACTCCTCCCAGCTGTTTGTTCTGGCGACGATCAGGAGGTTCGGGAAATATTTGCGCACAGCATCGGCAATCTCGATGGTTTTTTCCGAATCGTCCACTGCAATGATCATAAGTTCCGCTTCAGCAGCACCGGCGGCGTGAAGAAGAGCGGGGCGGGATGCGTCTCCGTAAAACACCTGCAAGCCCATTTTTCGCAGCATTTCGACGTTGTCGGGATCGGTATCGAGATAGACCGCTTCTTCGTCGTTGGCCTGCATGAAGCGCCCCACAGTGCTTCCGACCGAACCGAATCCTGCAATGATGACACGGTGTTTTGCGTCGATCCTGTCAGGCGCTTTTTCTTCCCGTTCTTTCGTTCCGAATCTCGGTTGAACGATCTTTTCGTTCAAAAGGACAAGGAGAGGGGTGATCGCCATACTGAGCGCGACAACTGCAATAAGCGGGTTGACGAGCGAGGCTTCGAATACTCCGTTGTTGAGGCCGAACGAGAACAGTACGAATGCGAATTCTCCCCCTTCGGCAAGGGCTAGGGCGAAAAGCATGATGTTGTCGAAGCTCATTTTGAACAATCTCCCGATCCCGACAAGAACGAGAAATTTCAGGAGAAGGAGAGCCGCTACCAGTTCCATGATAATAACCGGATTGCCGGTGATGACATTGAAGTCAATGGATGCGCCCACGGAGATGAAAAAAAGCCCGAGCAGGAGGCCCTTGAAAGGCTCGATATTCGATTCCAGTTCATGGCGATACTCGCTCTGGGCCAGAACGACACCGGCGATGAACGTGCCAAGTGCAGGGCTCAGGCCGACCTTGCTCATGATGATGGTGACGGCAATGACAAGAAGCAGGGCGGCTGCGGTAAACAGTTCACGAAGCCTTGTTTTGGCGATCAGGTGAAACGCAGGGTTGAGCAGATATTTACCGGCAAGAATGATTCCCGCGACAACACCCAGAACGACAGTCGTCTGTCCCCATATCGGCAGACCGTCGATCCATGTGCCTGCTGCGTCATGGGCGCCTTCGCCGTGACCATGATGTGATGGAGCCGGTTCCGTTGCCAGAAGCGGCATGAGCGCGAGTATCGGAATGATGGCGATATCCTGAAACAGCAGTACGGAAAACGAGTTCTGTCCTCCGTCGGTCTGCATCAGCCCTTTTTCGTGAAGAGTCTGCAGGACGATTGCCGTGGAAGAAAGTGCGAGAACGAGGCCCAGGGCCAGGGATGTCTGCCACTGAAGTCCGAACATGATCGCGATCACCATGATCAAAAGAGCCGTGATCGACACCTGTGCGCCACCCATTCCCAGGATGGAGCCTTTCAGTCTCCAGATCATCGATGGCTGCAGTTCCAGCCCGATAAGGAACAGCATCATGATGATCCCGAATTCGGCAAACTGCATGACACTTTGTCCTTCTGCGCCGATCAGTCCCAGAACAGAGGGGCCGATAATGATGCCGGCGATCAGATAACCGAGAACCGAGCCGAGCCCGAGCTTTTTGGCTATCGGAACGGAAATGACCGCTGCAGCGAGATAGACGAATGCCTGAAAAAAAAATCCTCCGTGATGCATGGCTTTATACGTTTCTGATTTGATCTCTGAGGTTGATCGAATTATCGAGCTTTTCCAGGTCGAATGACTTGTCGGCAAACATTTCCAGGGTATGACGGTAACCTTGCGCCTCTTCTTCGATCGTATCGGAGGTCATGATATTGGTGCCATGAATGACGTAGGGCGCCAGATAGCGCATACCGCACAGAAAGGCAGCCTGTTCGAGAGGAGCAAGAAGTTCATTCATGGTGAAACGGTTGAATCCGTCTTTTGTGTAAGAACCTTCGCTTCCTCCCGTAGTGATAACGTGGCAGGCCCATTTTCCCTGCAATGCGTTACCGTTCCGTCCGAAAGCCCAGCCATGAGCCAGCACCAGATCCATCCATTCCTTCACAAGTGCAGGGGGGCCAAACAGCAGGAAAGGGTACTGGAACAGAATTACATCGTGTTCAAGAAGGAGTTTTCGCTCGACGGGAACGTCAATATCCATTTCCGGATAACACTCGTAAAGATCGTGGAGGGTCACTCCTTCGACGCTTCTCAGCGACTCCAGCATCGTTTTGTTTACCCTGGACTTTTCAAGTGCGGGGTGGGCAAATAGAATAAGAATCTTTCTCAAGGTATCTCTGTGGCGGTTCTTGCCTGTTCTTGCAGGCGGTCAGGATTTCTGCAGGAAGCCGGTGTGCTTCGGCAGGTAAACAAAAAACCTGTAACGGTTGGAAATGATTCCCGGCTTGTCTTTCCGCCCGGTAGACATGACAAATGATGCCATCGTACCCTTGATGGCAAGGTGACCTTTCTGCCTACTTTTTTTTGCGTGATGCAGCCATTTTTGCCGCCCCGGCAAGTTTGCCGCCATAGTGTCCCAGCATGGTTACGACCGGCAGCGTAGCAAAAAGAAGCACGATATAGACCCAATGAAGCCAGTCATTCTGATACATCACTTCCGGTACAGTCAGCCGTATGGTAACTGTTGTGGCTACGAGGAAGAAAAGGAGGATAGACAGACGGATCTTGTTTATGAATATCGGTGTTTTCGCCTGTTTATAATTCTTTTTCCAGTCATGAAGACCCGAAAAAAACGAAACCGGTACGGCAAACAGGACGATGATGAGCAGGTGTTCAACCGTGTGTTCAAAAAACTGGTCACCCGCCGGGAGTGTGAGCATGAGATAGAGGACGGCCACAGGGATCAGACCGTTGCTGAAATGAGCAGCCACAGGGTGAACCTGGAAGCTGTCTTTCATCTCCCGGAACAAACTTTTTTTTCCAGCCATGTTCAGTGCCTTTTTCTGGATTTGAATGGTGTCAGGGTCAGGATGGTATTCCCCGGGTGATAATGTACGGTTTTTGATGCTAAAACGCATCATCTCCGTTTGCATGTCTGCCCGGAGGCGTGCAGGTTATTGTCTTTCCGTTGGTGCGACAAAGATCATTCTGGAAGATATTATGAATGAATGGCGCAAATAAGTGGTATTATTTGTGTCAATAGTGTCTTTGTCAATGAGTGGAAAAGGAGGGGGAATGTTGCCCGAAAAGGTTTTTTTGCGCATCGATGGTTCTGAAACGGCTTTCGGAACGGGATGGCTTTCGCCCATGCCCGATCTGAGGGATTATACGGTTGAAACTCCCGAAATTGCCGAGATGGTGAAAAAGCTGAAGCTCAGGAAGAGCGAAAAGTCCCTGAAGTCTGCCATTCCGGCTTTGGTTGATCTGCGTGAATGGTGTTCCGGGATTGAGTCCCAGGGAAAGATCGGTGCCTGCACGGCTCATGCGGCTGCAGGTATTGTAGAATATCTCCAGAAAAGGGCTTATGATGAGCACATAGAAGGTTCCAGGCTTTTTGTCTACAAGACAACCCGGAACCTCATGAAGACATCGGGTGATACCGGAGCCTGGATAAGGCATACCATGGGGGCGCTTGTTCTTTGTGGCATACCTCATGAGCGCTACTGGGAATACACCGATGACGATCCGGACTTTGACCGCGAACCGACTGGATTTGCCTATGCCGTTGCAGACAACTATGAGGCACTAAGGTATTTTTGCCACGATCCATTCGGTTCGAAAATCAACCGTAAGGATGTTCTGGGAAGCGTCAAGAGGTTTCTTGCGGCCGGCGTTCCCTCCATGTTCGGTTTCTATGGCTTTCCGTCATTCGAAAAATCCGGGGAACCGGGAAATATTCCCTTGCCCTGCGGGGGCGAAAAAGCGACCTGGGGGCATGCGATGGTTGCCGTCGGTTTCGATGATGAAAAAGAGGTTGAGAACAAAGCATGTTCTGAAAAAACAAAGGGGGCTTTACTGGTCAGAAATTCCTGGGGGCGGCAGTGGGGGGATGACGGGTATGGATGGCTGCCCTATGAGTATGTTCTGCAGGGGCTGGCGCTTGATTTCTGGTCGATATTGAGTATGGAGATGGTTGAGACGAAGCAGTTCGGACTGTGAACGCCTCGATTACTCTGTTGCGCATTCCGTCTGCATCGTTGGTCGGTGCTCAAAATCCTCATGTACTTCGTGTACACTCCGGTTTCTGTGCTCCGTGGAGGCTTTTTTCCTATACCTGAATTGAGCATTTGTTGAAACGCTCAGTTCAGGGATTATTTAAGGAGGTGTGGGGCGTGCTGCTGAAGGAGTTTTTTGAGTTCGAAATCACCGAGCCTTGCTGCTGAGGTGAAATCACTCAACTGCCCTTTACTGTTTCCTGTCCTGCCTTTGGCGATTCCGCGGTGCAGGTACGCATTGGCCATTTTTGGACTGTAGGATAGAGCGTCTGAAAAATCCCTGATCGCAGCCCTGTAGTTGCCGGTGTCAAACAGAACGAGACCGCGGTTGTAATAGGCAACGGCCTTGAAATGGTCTGCACCGGTTTCTATGGTTCTGGTATAGTCGTTCAGCGCAGACTGATATTCTTTGAGGGAATGGTGAACAGCTCCCCTCATCAGATATGCCTGCGTATAGGAAGGATTTTTTTTGATCGCCTTTGTATAATACTTTTCAGCGCTTTCATATCGTCCGCTGAGATGATTACTGTATCCGCTGTCAAAGTAGTCTTTCGGGGACTTTGCATAGAGTAGTGGCATTGCGAAAAACATGCTCAGAAGCAAAGTGATACCGGTTTTGAAAATGTATTGCATGAGAGGAGGAAATGCGTTCGTATTTAGTATTATTAAATCTGATTTATCTGTCCTCTAGATAACACGCCATGTTTCGAATCAGTCTCGACGAGTTTGACGGCCCCCTGGACCTGCTGCTTTTTTTTATCAAGCGGGACGAGCTTGATATCTATAATATCCCCATTTCCAGAATTACCAAAGACTTTATCGATTATCTCGATGCCATGCAGAGCCTCAATCTCGAGGTTGCAGCAGAATTTATCTATATGGCATCGCTTCTGATGAGCATCAAGGCAAAAATGCTTTTGCCGAGCGAACATTCAGAAGAGGGTGATGTTTCCGAGTTCGATCCGAGGACTGAGCTTGTAGAAAGGCTTCTCGAATACAAGCGTATCAAGGAAGGCGCGGAAAAGATGCGTCTATTTGAAGAGGAGCGGCGCAGGATGTTTGCCAGAGGCAGTTTCGAGGCTTTCGAGCCTGAAGTTATTGATGAACTCGACCAGCCTGTCAACCGGCCGACGCTCTACCACCTGATCATGTCCTACAAGTCGGTGCTTGACAAGATGCCAAAGGCGCGCGTGCAAAATGTCGATGATGCTCCGGTTACTGTTGACGAGCAATGCGACCTCATTCTCAGGCATCTGGAAGACACCATTCAGATTTCCTTCAGGTCGATACTTAAAGAGGTTACGGAACCTCTGGTCCTTGTCGTTACCTTCCTTGCCGTGCTCGAGCTTTGCCGCGGTCAGAAAATCGTCGTGATCGTAAAAGAGGATTACGGTGACTTCTGGATGTCGAGGAAACAAAGCATGGAGACGATCTGAGCCTTTCCGGAAATCCACAGACGAATCCCGGATTTTGTTTTTCGCACTTTTGCATTCCATGGACCAAAAAGTTTCTATCAATCTTTACTTATAAACGCTTTATACGTAAGTTTGACAGCATGTGCATTGCTTTGCCGATGTATTCTCTGCATCAAGACAAAGAAGAAAAAGTTTAAAATGCAACGATGAAAAATTTTGTTATTGCAATCCTGATCACTTTTGTGCCTGTCATGCTGGCAGGTTGTGACAAAAAAGAGGCAACGGTAAAAAAGGAAGGACCGGAACTTACGCTGGCGCAGAAATATGGCAAAAACACGGTCGCCATGTTTGAAAACCAGGAGACGATTCCGAACTGGCGCGATCATCTCGAGGATATTGAAGAAGCCCGTGATGAACGGAAAAATACGAAAAGGAAGGAGCTGGTCGAGAAAGTGACTTTCATGGAAGAGGAACTGACAATCGGGGATTACGACTACGCCCAGTCTATCCTTAAAAATACGGCAAGTCTTTACAAAAGGGTACTAACCGGCTTGTCCAAGAAAATGAGCATTGAGGATACAAGAAACACGCTTCGCAAACAGTACATTCTTCCGCCTCATCCCCTTGCCGTCGTGGAAATTGAAGATGCGATAGGCCGGATGATCGTTGCGGTATATCTCTACAAAGTAGGTCAGAAAGAAGTGACGGAATCTGCGATTATCGGTAAGCATTTTCTGCTTCCTCCTCAGAAAAAAAGGTTTACGGAAATAGGTTTATAGCTGTTATAGCTTCCGATACCTTTTGACTGTTCCAGGGCGTGCTCTTACCCTGTATTTTTTAGCAAGGGGAGGCTTCGTTTTGAGTAGTATCAGTATCGTATGAAGGGTATGCTGTAAGGGCCTCTGCTGTGCTTGAATCTATGTTCCTTTTTTTGTCATGACTGATCCTGAAAACGACTTTGAGAAGGCTTTGCTGTTGCAGCCACTCAGGGAGCCAGTCCTTCGTTCAGCGATCAGGACGCTTCAGCTTCCTTCAGGAAGCCGGGGGCTGGATGCGGGATGCGGCATCGGGCTTCAAGCCGTGCTGCTTGCAGAGAGTGTCGGGCCTGCAAGCCGTATCACCGGCCTTGATTTGTCTTCAGAGGTTCTGGTTTACGCCAGGGATGTTGTAGAGAAAGCCGGTTTGTCGAACATGATTGCCTTTCGGGAAGGAGACGTCAACAGGCTTCCTTTCGATGACGATTCTTTCGATTGGGCATGGAGTGTGGATTGTGTTGGGTATATGCCTGCCGACCCCTTGCCTATGCTGAAAGAACTTGCACGTGTGGTGAAACCCGGCGGCAGTGTGACCATTCTTGCCTGGTCTTCAGAAAAACTTCTTCCGGGATATCCACTGCTCGAAGCCAGGCTTAGCGCGACATCTTCAGGGATAGCCCCTTTTGCCAGGGGAAAGAGGCCGGAATTGCATTTTATGCGCGCGTTCGGCTGGTTCCGTAGCGTGGGCCTTGTTGATCTTACGGCAAAAACGTTTTCAGGACAAGCCTATGCCCCGTTGACGGATGATATGTATAATGCAGTGGTGGCTTTGTTTCGAATGCGTTGGCAGGGAGTAGAGTCAGAACTGACAAAGGAGGATCAGGTGGAGTATCGGCGTTTTTGCCTTCCCGGGTCACAGGATTTCCTGCTCGATCATCCGGATTACGCTGCTTTTTTTACGTATTCGATGTTTCACGGCAAGGTTTTTGGGGAAAGTACATGAGAAGCCATTGTCTCTTTAAGGCCCCTCGATTCAGGGCTTACCGACATCAGCCAGAAGGCCATCTCTGTATTCTTTCTGGTTATGAACCTTGAGCGGTGGCTTTTGCTTACGTTATTACACCTTGTCGAAAGGTTCTTGTTTAGAGCAGCAATTCCGAACAGAATATGGGATTTTGGCATCATGCCGAGTCTCTTATGAATGCCCAGTAAATCTATGTGAAAAAGGGGGGTGAGAAATGGGTAGATCTGTTTCATGTTGTGGTATTACTTGTTGCGGGAAAGAAGAACGGCTGCTGGAAGCAAGGGTATCGCAGAAAAGCATTGGCGCAATATATGACAGAATAGCACCGGTCTATGATATCTGGGGAAAGCTGATGGAGTCACAAGCAAGAAGCAGGGCTATCGAGCTTGCCGACATCAGGGATGGGCAGCATGTATTGGAAGCAGCCGTAGGAACGGGTCTGGCATTCTATGAGATTGTCAAACGGAATCCGCAGGGCACGAATATCGGTATTGATCTGTCGCAAGGGATGCTCGATAAAGCCAGAAAGCGTTTAAGCAAACTCTCAGGTGCTCATTATGCTTTGGATAAGGGGAGTGTCTTTCATTTGAATGTTGAGGATGGATCCATTGATATACTGGTAAACAACTATATGTTTGATCTTCTTCCTTTTGAAGAGATGGGCAAGGTTCTCAAGGAGTTTAAAAGGGTTCTAAAGAGAGGCGGAAAACTCGTATTAGTGAATATGACAGAGGGCGAGCGCTTTGGAAGCGGACTCTATGATTTTATTTACAGGATTTCCCCTGCAACAATGGGCGGATGCCGGGGTGTTGCGCTGACTGAGAGATTGCAGGCGGAAGGTTTCAGGGTGGAAGCAAGAGAATATTATCAGCAGATGCTGTTCCCTTCAGAAGTAATCCTTGCTTACAAATGAAACCGCCTGTCGAAGTGTTCAAAGCAGTTTTGAGGGCAAAGGAAGCCCTTCCCTTCCGTGTCATTGCTGCTCCTTACGGTTAACATTTTCTTTTTAGCATAAATGGCGCATGAATTCGATGGCAAAAAATACGAGCAGGCATCCGCCCATCAAAAGGAATGGGGTTTGAAGCTGATAGTTGAGCTTGAGCTCAGAGGCAATGAGCTTGTTCTTGATCTTGGCTGTGGCGACGGTGTGCTTTCCGCTAAAATTGCCGAGCTGCTTCCAAATGGTGAGGTTGTCGGTATCGATGCGTCACAAGGTATGATTGATGTTGCCTTGCCAAAAGCAAAGGACAATCTGCGCTTTGTGCTAATGGATATTGACGATCTCGACTTTACCGATGAGTTCGACATCGTTTTTTCAAACGCAACCCTGCACTGGGTAAAGGATCACAAGAGACTTTTGCGGAACGTCAACTGTGCGCTCCGTCCACATGGCCGTGCTCGTTTCAACTTTGCAGGTGAAAGAAACTGCGTGAGTTTCCGGAAGGTGATCCAGGAGGCGATGGCAGATGAACGTTTTAGAGAATATTTCGCTGGTTTCCAATGGCCTTGGTACACGCCATCTGTTGGCGAATATACCGCTCTCTGCGAATCCAGCGGATTACGGAACGTGAAGGTCTGGGGCGAGAATGCCGACCGCTATTTCCCTGACGAGGAATCCATGATCAGATGGGTGGAACAGCCGAGTCTTGTTCCCCTGCTCTCCCACCTGCCGGAAGAAAAGCGAATATCATTCCGTAATTATGTGGTTGAGAGGATGATTGAAGAAACCTTGCAGGATGACGGGACATGTTTTGAGACATTTCGAAGGATCAACCTGACTGCAGAGAAATGAATAGGGGTGAAAGTTCTTTTGCCTGTACCGAACAGAGCGTTATGTATATTTGTACTGCTTGTTGCATACAGCGTTAAAGGACATGCTATTATGATGGGAGCCGGAAATAAAAACAACACCGCTCAATCCATGAGAGCGGAATATATGTCACGCATCAATCGCGTGATCGACTATATCGAAAATCATCTTGACGAGGAATTGACCCTTGAAGTTCTTGCCGATGTGGCCTGCTTTTCACCCTTTCATTTTCATCGGATCTTCAAAGCCTGTGTGGGCGAGACCCTGAGCCGTTTTATTAACCGGGTTCGGGTGCAGAAAGCAGCCAATCAATTATCAACCAATCCTAAAAAAACAATCACCGAGGTTGCTTTTGATACAGGATTTTCAGGATCTGCCACTTTTGCCCGAGCCTTTAAAAATTATTTTGGGGTGAGTGCCAGCCAGTGGCGGTTAAACGAAAGTCAGCCTGATAGCAAGAATCGCAAAACCAATAGCAAGAACGGCAATAGGGTTGGCAAGAAATGCGAAAATATTATTCGATCCTCCTGCTATGTTGATAGTGTTACTCATAATCTTAAATGGAGGATAGAAATGAAAGAAGAAAAAATACTTGGTATTGAGGTTAAAGAAATGCCAACCGTTCATGTGGCTTACGTAAGACACATCGGATCCTATAAAGGGGATTGTCAGCTTTTTGAAGGCTTGTTTACCCGGTTGATGAACTGGGCCGGTCCTCGGGGTCTATGTATGCCGGATACAAAAATCATGGCGGTTTACCACGACGATCCCGAAGTAACTGAAGAAGAAAACCTTCGGGTTTCTGCCTGTATCACTGTGCCGGAAGATACGCCGGTTGACGGAGAGGTTGGTAAAATGAAAATCGATGGTGGTAAATATGCTGTGGCAGGCTTTGAACTGGAAGGCAGTCATGAGTATGAAGAAGCCTGGAACATGGTGTTTGCAGAATGGCTGCCTGAGAGCGGATATCAGCCCGATGACCGGCTCTGTTATGAAGTCTATCACAATGATCCTAAGGAACATCCCGAAGGACATCACATTGTTGATATTTGTGTTCCGGTAAAGCCCTTGTAAGGGTTCCTCTATAAACAATTGGGCTTGTTACAGAGGCTGAGCTTAAGTGTTATCAAAAAGGAATTATAATGCTGTCAATTCGCCCGACAGAAACAGATGATGCTTCGCAAGTTGCCGCCTGTGTCGACAGCGTTGCCAGGGAAAGGCTTTTCCTGGGTAATACCAAAGGCTTTTCGCCAGAGCAGACTCGTGAATTCATTCAATTCGTCAAAAACGCAGATGGAGTTCATCTTGTTGCCCTGGATGGTGATGCTGTTGTTGGCTGGTGTGATATAACACCGCAAACATATGAAGGGTTAACGCATGCAGGGCGTTTGGGGATGGGGCTATTGCCGAAGTACCGTGGACAGGGTTGGGGAACAAAGCTTGTCACAGAAGCATTGTCGATTGCGTTCAACGCAGGTCTTGAACGAATTGAACTTGAAGTCTTTGCTTCAAATGTCGGGGCTATAAAACTCTACCGTAATTTCGGCTTTTGCGAGGAGGGGAGAAAGCGCAAAGCAAGGAAACTCGACGGCAGGTATGATGATATTGTTTTGTTTGGGTTATTGCGGGAAGAATGGGTGAGATGAAGCAGGGTAACGAATTTAACAAAGGTTTTCTTATGACTGAAATGCGAGAGGAGACATTTTCTGATCAGGATGCTGTTCGCAGGATCAACGAGATAGCATTTGAACAAGGGCATGAGGCGGCGATTGTAGACAAGCTTCGTAAGTCATGCAAAGAATACTATTCGTTTGTGGCTGTCAATCAGGATACTGTCATAGGGCATATCTTGTTCACTCCGGTTACGATAGATGGTTCTAACCTTATTGGTATGGGTTTGGCCCCTATGGCGGTTTTACCTTCATATCAGAATCAGGGTGTTGGTTCTTCTCTCGTGCGGCATGGATTGCAACACCTGCAGCGATCAGACTGTCCGTTTGTCATTGTGCTGGGGCATTCGAAGTATTATCCGCGTTTTGGTTTTGAGCAGGCATCGCACTACAAGCTCAAGTGCCAATGGGAAGGTGTTCCTGATGAGGCATTTATGGTTGTGATATTTGACAGGGACGTTTTACCCGGAGAAGGCGGGATAGCCCGGTATCGTGCAGAGTTCGACGAAGCCATGTAGATGGCAACGTGTCTTTGAAACATCAGGCAGCTAAAAAAACGGAGATGAAAATAAGATTATGGGCAAGCTGGATTGCGCGAATCGCGGGTACCGCGATTGTCATTTTATTTCTTCCTTTCTATTTCGGTTACGGGAATCCTCTTCCCTTTCTGAATCCTGAATATACCGCTCACGATAATGCATGGCTGACAGCGTTTCCTTTCATTTTTATCGGGCTTATCCTCGCATGGTGGTATCCCCGGATAGGTGGATACATGGTTATTCTCGCGGTACTTGTGGGCGAAACGGTTTCGCTCTTAACCGGCCACGGTCTTGTTCTGCAAATGTTTGTGCCCCTGGGTGTTGGGGGGCTGTTTATTGTCTCGGCAAGAAATAAGTTGTGAGCTGCAAATTTACACGCTATGGTGTGTTCTATGATTAATCGGCTTTTTTATAAATCCAGACGTTTGTATTTCTGATGTTTATGGTATGTATAGCGTTATGTTATGCCATGCCTTGTAGTGTTGGGTTAACCGCGATTTTGCAAAGGTTTATGCTTTTATTGAACCACAGCTCCTATTTACTGAGTTTTTAATTACTGATCTGAATTTTGATAAGTGTAGCCCGGTGACTACATTTGACTATGATAGAAATTCGCAAAACCGAAATTTTTGCCAAATGGATTGATGGAGTAATGTGGTGAAGTATGGTGAAAACGACGACAACAAGATACGACGTAACCGAACATCTTCGGACACAGGAAGAGATGGCGGCATACCTTGAAGCAAGTTTTGAAGAGGCAAATGGAGATGCAGCATTTATTGCTAAGGCATTAGGCGATATTGCCCGTGCAAAAGGAATGTCGCGAGTGGCGCGAGATGCCGGTTTATCGAGAGAAAGCCTTTACAGGGCACTTTCAGGAGAGAGAACTCCGAATTTCGATACCATTCTTAAGGTTATACATGCGCTCGGATTGAAACTCCATGCCGAAGCCATGGGGGAAAATAGTGCCGATACACAACCAGTTGCTTAAATGATGGATAAATTGGTTGATACAGTGAGAAAAATTCATGCGCACTACCTGCCCTTGTCAGTGGCAAGGCTCGAAAATCCTCAAACAGACATTCCCCGAATTGCAAAGGAGCGGAAAGTCTTGGGTGAAATAGAGGCGGCTGTACAGCGTTTAGAGACCGAGCACAGATTGGTTCAGGGAGACGCCCGTAATTTAGGTTTTATTGAAAATGAATCGGTTCACCTCGTTGTGACCTCTCCGCCATACTGGACATTGAAGAAATACCGGGATCATCAAGATCAGCTTGGCGATGTGACGGATTACGAAGGATTTCTTCTTGAACTTGACAAGGTCTGGGAGCATTGTTATCGGGTTCTTGTTCCGGGAGGAAGGTTGATCTGCGTTGTCGGTGATGTCTGTCTTTCACGGAGAAAAAATGACGGCAGGCATACGGTCGTACCGCTTCATGCCTCGATCCAGGAGCATTGCAGAATGATTGGGTACGATAATCTGGCTCCGATCATTTGGCATAAAATTGCAAATGCCACTTATGAGGTAAATGGCAATGGCGCAGGATTCCTTGGAAAACCCTACGAGCCTAATGCGGTGATAAAAAACGATATTGAATTCATCCTTATGGAGCGCAAGCCGGGCGGTTACCGCAAACCTTCTGTTGCTACCCGTGTGCTGTCGGTTATCTCCGATGAAAACCACCGGCAATGGTTCCAGTCGATCTGGACCGGCCTGACAGGCGCATCAACTCGAAATCACCCTGCTCCTTATCCAGAGGAATTAGCTGAGCGTCTGATTCGGATGTTTTCTTTTGTGGGTGATACGGTTCTCGATCCTTTTATGGGTACAGGAACAACAACGGTGGCGGCGGCAAAATGGGGCCGAAACTCAATCGGTGTGGAAATCGATCCGCATTACTTTTCAATGGCTGAGAAACGCATTCGTCAGGCAACAGCTTCCCTTTTTTCCACGGCGGAAATCATAACGCAAGCAGAAAGGTCATGACCTATGGATTTGAATGCGAGGGTTTCAAAAGCGGTTCGACACTTCTGGAAAGTCAGAACCCGGCAGCACAAAAAGCAGGGGGCTTCGACTGGAAAGAAAGACGCTGGTAACAGGAGTGCCGTAACCGGAGGAAAACATCTCGACGGATTCATCAAGCTGCTGACAGAACTGCTGGCCGAGGCGGGATTGCCTGATTCGGCGATTCATGTCAAATCGACTACTTTGCCGGGATATTTCAGACCGACCAAGAACTGGGATTTGCTGGTTGTCGTGGATGAATTGCTCCTTGCCTCAATCGAGCTGAAAGCCCATGTAGGCCCCTCATTAGGCAACAACTTTCAATAACCGTGTTGAAGAAGCTCTTGGCAACTCGACCGATCTTTTGACTGCTTATCGTGAGGGTAAATTCAAGCCATCACAAAAACCTTGGCTTGGTTGGCTGATGCTGCTCGAAGATGCTCCAAAGTCAACGTTCCCTGTTAAGGTTGACGAACCACATTTCGAGGTTTTTCCTGAGTTCAAGGAAGCTTCATACTCAAAGCGATACGAGCTCTTTTGCGAACGGCTTATGCGGGAGAGGCTTTATGATGGGGCTTGTCTGATTATGTCTGACAAAACTGGTGGGCTCAAAGGAAAATTCACCGAGCCGAATCCAGAGTTTAATTTTACAACATTTGCCACTTCGCTGACTGCGCATGCCGTGGCATATTCGCGGTTGCGCAAGGAGAGATAGTATGGCAGTAATTCAGTTTGTGATCCACGAACGTTGTTGTAAGATGGCGGCAATATTGCTCTATAGTGATTATTGATATAGGAAGCTCATTTCCTTCTACATCGCTGACACCGTTCTCTTAGCGCGGGTAGATGAGAAAAGGTCAGGTTCTGGTTTTTCCTGACCGGGATTCTTCCACTGCCCTGAGAATATCCTGGGTCTTTGCTTTTGTCTTGAGCCCCTTGACGTCAAGCGGCGATGCAGGAGGTTTTCTGTATGTGATTGAAAAAAACTCGCCGCTTCTTTTTTTGATGATTACCTCTTCATTGCGTGCAACTTCGAGCAGCTTGGAGAGTTTCTGACGAGCTTCTGAATAGGTATAGACTTTCATTATTTCAACTCCAATGTCTGAATTCCAATCTTGCCGGCGACAGTCTCCATTTTTCTGTCAAGCGTTAGTAAGGGGCACCTCATACGCATTGCGCATTCAAGAAAATATGCGTCATATGCATAAAGCCCGTGTGCGGTCGCAATCCTTAAAGCAGAACCGATATCTATTGCAGTGAGTTGCACAGGAATTTTCATGACAACCTCCCATATGGTAGTGACTTCATCGGTACCAAGCACAGCTCTTTTCACTAAAGCGGTTAAAGCGTTACCCGCCTCGTAGGGAAGAATTTCCGGTGCAACAAGCTCGTGCCCGGATGTTAAAGCGATAATCTGTTCTTTTTCAGGCTCTTCAAGAGCGGCTGCAAGAAAAATATTTGTATCGGTAACGATTCTCATATGTACAATTGTACAAAATGATTGTCATCCAGCCAAGTGAATACATCTAATGAGAGGTAAGCTATCTGTATTACAGGGTTGATGCTTTATCAGGATATTCTGCTCTGTTTGCCGGTCGATATACCCGGCTTTTTTTATCTTTAAGCAATATCAATCAGCCTATGGCAGGGTGGTTTGGTAACATGAATGTTGAAAAGGGACAATCGTGCCGACAATTTTCGAGAAAGACGGTTATAAATTTTTCTTTTACAGTAACGAGCATCTACCTATACATGTACATGTCCGTTATGGTGGAGGGGAAGCAGTTTTTGATGTTGATGAGGTGGTTGAGCTTCGGGAATCTCAAAACATGAAGATGAATGAATTGAGAAAAGCTCAAAAACTTGCGGAGGCGAACCGTAACCTGATAATAGAGAAATGGTATGAGTACATTGGTTGATACTGTAATAAAGGCCGCCTATGAGGATGGTTTTATCATTGTATCCATGGAAAGCGGCGTTGAAATCAGGTTTCCTGTGAAAAAAAACAAGCGCCTTGTAAAGGGAACCAATGACGAGCTAAACAATATCGAGGTTTCTCCCTATGGGCTTCATTGGCCTGATCTGGATGAAGATTTGTCCTTCAGCGGATTGTTTCGGGGGGATTACGGGCAGTTTGCCAAGGGCTGTGCCTGTCAGTGTGGCAAATGATGGCTGATTCCTTTCTATGTGCCGGGCCTTTGTCCGGCTTTTTTTATCTTGTGTGAGCGAAAGATAATCCATTCCAAAGCATGTAAATACGACTTACATCATGCCTGAAATCCGTCCTTTCAAGGGTTTGCGGTACAACCCCGAAACCGCGGGTGACATGGGGAACATCATCTGCCCGCCCTATGACATCATTCCTTCGTCAATGCAGCAGGAACTGTACGACAGTTCGGAATACAATGCGGTGCGGCTGGAACTGCCGAAGGAAGACGATCCTTATGGTGCGGCGGCTGAGCGGCTGGCGCAGTGGATGCAGGAGGGTGTACTGATGCAGGACGACGAACCGGCACTTTACCCTTACTACCAGACCTATACCGATCCCGAGGGCAACACCTATACCCGGAAAGGTTTTTTCTGCGCCCTGCGTCTGTACGAGTTCGGCGAGAAAAAGGTGCTGCCGCACGAGCGGACCCTTTCAGGTCCGAAAAAAGACCGGTTGAACCTGTTCAAGCGGACGCAATCGAACATCAGCAGCATTTTCGGACTGTATGCCGATGAAGAGCTTCAGGCGGACAAGGCGATAGAGGCTTTTGCGGCCGTTCATGATCCGATTGTCGATGCCGCGTTTCAGGGAGTGAGGAACCGGCTCTGGAAGGTCACTGATCCCGGCATTGTCTCGACCGTGCAGCAGGTGCTCCTCGACCGCCAGGTCTATATCGCCGATGGACATCACCGGTACGAGACCGGGGTGAATTATCGCAACCTCAGGGCTGAGGACAACCCTTCGCATACCGGGGACGAACCCTGCAATTTCATTCTGATCTACCTTGCCAATATTTACGACGAAGGACTGATCATCTTTCCGCTGCACAGAATGGTGCACAGCCTCGAACAGTTCAGTCCTGATGGGTTGATCGATACGCTGAGTACCAATTTCGAAGTAAAACCCCTGGGTGGAAGAGAAGAACTGCGGCAGTATCTCGACGGTGAGGCTTCAAACCATGTTTTCGGGGTGGTTACCTCAAGAGGTGTCTGGGGGATCAGGCTCAAGGTTGAGCCGGTAACCCTGCTGGGTGATTCGGTCCCTTCTCCGCTTCTTCGTCTCAGTGTGGTTGTTCTGCACGAACTGATCCTGCAGCGTATGCTGGGTATAACCCCTGAGGCGATGAAGAGCCAGGCAAACGTGATCTATGAAGAGGACGACCGCAAGGTTTTCGAGGCTGTTGAAAAGGGCGATATCCAGGCCGGGTTTATTGTCAAACCGACAACGGTGCAGCAGGTGCTCGATATTTCAGCCGAAGGCGAAGTAATGCCGCAGAAGTCGACCTATTTTTATCCGAAGATCATGACAGGGATGGTGATGCATAAGCTTGACCGATGATATCGGTCAAGCTTATGCGTATGCGCTAGTTGGTTGGATAGCTATCCGGCTAAACAGTTTTGATCGCTTTTTTGTGTGATTGTGTAGTATTCTTACAACTATAGTTTCAGTTTTCTGCTCTTCCAATTCAACAACTCAACAGATCAACAATTCAGCAAGTCTCATCTTTTCCGTAGAATTGATAGATAATCCAGTGAAGTACACGATTGCATAGTAAGGAGGACATGGTAAAAGAGTTTCTTTCCCGTTCGGTTCTTGAGACACGTGACTATGCCAGGCAGTTTGCTGCCGGTCTGCAGCCGGGGGATGTTGTCTCTTTGAGCGGGAACCTTGGGGCCGGGAAAACCGAGTTCATGCGTGGAATCGCCCAGCTTTTCGGCTGCGATGACCAGCTGACAAGTCCATCCTTCTCCATATTCAATATCTACAGGGGGAAGCTGAACGGCCGGCCTGTCACGCTTCAGCATTTTGATCTCTATCGTATAGAAACCTCTCTGGAGCTTGAGGGGCTCGGTTTTGGCGATTATATCAACAGTGATGCAATTTCGGTTGTAGAGTGGGGCGAAAAATTCATTGAAGAGTTTCCGCCACAGACAATAAGGGTGCACATCGAAACGGTCGGTGAGGAAGAGAGAAAAATTGTAATTGACAGTTAAGTTTGTTGAATTGTTGATCTGTTGAGTTGTTGAACTGTTTTATGAGAAATCCGCTGCTGATTTCGGGATTTAGTCTGGCATCAAGCAGTCTGCAGCTTATTCTTTTTCGGGTTTGTTGTGTGAATCCAGGCGGGATTTCAGGCCTGTCTTTTTTTTACTTTTGATTTTTTACTTTTGACTTCGTCTTCATCTTCGACTTATCTTCACAAGATTCTTGCGCTTGAATGTACGCATCAGTGCATCAGCGTTGCTGCGGCAACACCTGAAGGCGTTGTCGAAGAGACGGTCAGGGAGTGGCAGCGGACGGCGGAGTCGATCGTGCCGCTCGTTTCCCGTGTCCTCGAAAAGTCCGGTTCATCCCTTTCAGATATTGATTTCCTTGCTCTTTCTTCGGGTCCGGGATCCTTTACGGCTTTACGAATCGGTATGGCTACGGCAAAAGGGATCGCTTATGGAGCCGGATTTCCGCTTGTAACCGTATCAACCATGGAGGCAATGGCTCTGGCAGCTAAGCCTCATAGCCGGGCTGTCAATCTGGTTCCTGTTATTCCCGCGCGAAAGGGTGAGCTTTACTATGCGATCTACCGTTCCGGGGATTGCGGTGTTGAGGAGGTTGAAAAGACTACCTTTGTACCGGTTGCGGATCTCATGCAGAGACTTGAGGAGCATGGTGGGCAGTGTGTTGTTGTTGCCCGGGACATTACTCTCCCCGGTAAATTGCAAATGATGGCCGGTCTGGACTTTCTGCAAGCGGATTTTTTTTCGGCATCATCCCTTCTGCCGATTGCACAAAAGCGTTTCATGGCAGGTGATCGTGCAGTTCTCGAAACGGTTACACCTGATTACCAGCAAAAATTCCGCCCCGGGAAATAGCGGAAGTTCCGTGTTACGGTTGTTTGATGAATTGAGGATATCAACACAGGCATCATGCTCATGCATCTCCATGTGTTACAATCCGGAAATGTTTTGAAATCGACAAGGGTAATCCGCTTCGGAAAGAGATGATTATTGCTATATTTTTATACGACCATCTGTGTGTAAACGTAACGCGGATGAGGCGCAACGGATGTGTTTTTTATAACAATACACTATATGGAGGTTTATGGCTGAACCGGGCCGTGATCCGAAGAGGGAGCCGGAAGTCAGGGACATACCAGTCAGTGAACTGCTTGCCAGAAGGGTGGCGGAACTGTCGCTGGAAAAGAAATGTGATGATGTGACGATACTCGATCTCAGGGGCCTGACGAGTGTGACGGATTTTTTTGTTCTGGCAACGGCTGATTCCGAGCGCAAGGCAAAAGCAGTATACGAGTATATTGTCGACGAACTCAAGCATGATGACGAACGTCCGCTGCATGTTGAAGGTGCCGACACACTGCACTGGATATTGATTGATTATGTGAATGTTGTCGTCCATATTTTCATGCCGGATGAGCGTGCTTTTTACGATCTGGAATCGCTATGGGGTGATGCTCCGAAACATATTCTCAAAAGTTCGGGAAGAGAGGGCTTCGAAAAAGGTTGAATGCCGATGACAGCTTTCCCTTTAGAGGGGGATTTTATACATTGTCTCCGTCTTAATTTTCGTTCAATTTTACAGTAAGGAACAGATGCAGCGCGACAAGATATTGCCGATCAGTATTGAAGACGAAATGAGGGACTCCTACCTCGACTACTCCATGTCGGTTATCGTGAGCCGCGCATTGCCGGATGTCAGGGATGGTCTCAAGCCCGTTCACCGCAGGGTTTTGTACGGTATGCATGAGCTGGGTCTCCAGGCCGGGAAAGCATATAAGAAATCCGCCCGTGTTGTTGGTGAAGTGCTTGGTAAATTTCACCCTCATGGTGACAGTGCCGTTTATGACAGTATTGTTCGTCTGGTGCAGGATTTCTCCATGCGCTACCCGCTTATTGACGGCCAGGGCAACTTCGGTTCGATCGACGGCGACTCGCCTGCAGCCATGAGGTATACTGAAGTCCGGATGAAAAGCATTGCGGGCGAAATGCTTAAAGACCTCGATAAGGAAACCGTCGATTTTGCGCTGAACTTTGACGATTCGCTCGAGGAGCCGACAGTACTTCCTTCCGCCATGCCCAATATGCTTGTGAACGGAGCATCGGGCATTGCCGTCGGTATGGCGACAAACATTCCGCCCAATAACCTCAACGAAGTCGTTGACGGATTGGTCGCGATGATTGACAATCCGGAAATTACGGTCGAAGAAATTATGGAGCACATTATCGCTCCCGACTTTCCTACCGGTGGCATTATATACGGCTATGAAGGGGTGAAACAGGCGTATACAACCGGCAGGGGCCGTGTTGTGATCCGTGCCAGGGCTGTTGTCGAGGTTACGCAGAAAAACGGAAGGGAGTCCATTATTGTGAGCGAACTTCCCTATCAGGTCAATAAAGTTCGGCTGATTGAGAAAATCGTCGAACTGATCCATTTGAAGAAAATAGATGGAATCGCAGATATTCGTGACGAGTCCGATCGTGACGGTATGCGTCTTGTTATCGAACTCAAGCGTGATGCTGTCGCCAAGGTTGTTCTCAATCATCTCTACAAGCACACGCCGATGCAGGATACCTTCGGCGTTATTCTTCTTGCACTTGTAGGCGGGGTGCCCAAGGTGCTGACGCTCAAAGAGATGATGCAACTCTATCTCAAGCACCGGAATGAAATAATTCTCAGGCGAACAACCTTCGATCTCGCTGCTGCCGAAAAGAAAGCGCACATTCTCGAGGGGTTGAAGATCTGTCTCGATAATCTCGACGAAGTGATCGCAACGATCCGGCAGTCTCCAAATGCACAGGTGGCGCAGGAAAGGCTGATGGAGAAATTCGGGCTGACCGAAGTCCAGTCGAAAGCTGTCCTTGAAATGCGTCTGCAGCGGTTGACCGGTATGGAGCGCGAGAAAATTGAAAAAGACTACAAGGAAACGCTTGCGTTGATCGAGGAATTGCGTTTTATCCTTGCCAATCCGGACAAGCAGATGGCGATTATCAAGGAAGAGCTTCTGAAGGTCAGGAAAGTATATGGAGACGAGCGCCGGACGGAAATCAGGCCGCAGGAAGGCGAATTCTCCATTGAAGACATGATTGCCCAGGAAGACGTGGTGATCACTATAACCCATGAAGGCTTTATCAAGCGTTTCCCTGTTTCAGGCTATCGGCGGCAGGCTCGCGGAGGCAAGGGTGTGACCGGAGCCCAGGCCCGGCATGAGGATTTTGTCGAGCATATGTTTATCGCTTCGACGCATAACTATATTCTCTTCTTTACCAACAGGGGGCGCTGCCACTGGTTGAAAGTCTACGAAATTCCCGAAGCCGGACGCGCTGCAAGAGGACGTTCTCTTGCAAACATCATGGAGTTGCAGCCGGGGGAAAAGATCAGGGCATATATCAATGTGAAGACCTTTGACGATCCACTCTACATTGTCATGGCGACAGCCAGGGGGATCATCAAGAAAACCGAAATAGAAGCATTTTCCCGTCCGCGCCGTAACGGCATAGCGGCAATCATAATCGATGAGGGCGATGAACTGATCGACGCTCGTCTGACCGATGGCGAACATGATATCATCATGGCAAAAAATTCAGGGTATGCTGTCCGTTTTGCAGAAAAAGATGTGCGTTCTATGGGCAGAACGACACGCGGTGTCAAGGGTATTACGCTCGATGAGAGTGAGTTTTGTATTTCCATGGTCACCTCAAAGCGAAACGACACGTCGCTTCTTGCCGTAACGGATAACGGATTCGGAAAACGCAGCCTTGTAGACGACTATCGTCTGACCAAACGCGGCGCACGGGGTGTCATAACATTGAAAGCTCATGAAAAGGTCGGAAACCTTGTCGGTCTGCTCGATGTCAATGACGGCGACGATCTTATTATCATTACGGCAAACGGAATCGTGAACCGGCAGCATGTTGCCAATATCAGGCTTACGGGACGCAATACCTCAGGCGTCAGGCTTATCAGGTTGATGGAAGGTGACACGATTTCCGCAACGGCAAGAGTGCCCAAGACGGATGTAGAGGAAAACGGAGATGATGCCGGTCCGGAAGATCAGATCGAGCTGTTCAAAGATTAATTGATTCCTAAAACACCATTACTGCTATGGCACGACCGAAAAACGTAAAGCATATTTTTGTAACCGGCGGGGTGGTTTCTTCTCTTGGCAAAGGTATTTTATCGGCATCTCTCGGCTTGCTTCTCAAGTCGAGGGGGCTTCGTGTTGCCATACAGAAATACGATCCCTATATCAATGTTGATCCGGGTACCATGTCGCCCTACCAGCACGGAGAGGTATACGTGACAGATGACGGGGCAGAAACGGACTTGGATCTCGGGCATTATGAACGGTTTCTGGATGAACCGACATCCCAGGCATCCAATCTCACCATGGGCAGGGTTTATAAAACCGTAATCGACAGGGAACGCCAGGGCGATTATCTGGGCGGTACGGTTCAGGTTGTTCCCCATGTGATCGATGCAATCAAGGAGAAAATGAACGAACAGGGCAAGGGAGGCGCCCTGGATGTACTGATCACGGAGATCGGGGGCACGATCGGTGATATCGAGTCGCTGCCTTTTCTCGAGGCTATGCGTCAGATGAAGCTGGAGCTTGGTCCCAAAAACCTTCTGAATATCCATCTCACGCTTGTTCCCTATATCAAGGCGGCATGTGAACTCAAGACCAAGCCTACGCAGCACAGTGTCAAGATGCTGCTGGAAACAGGGATTCAGCCCGATATTCTTGTCTGCAGAAGCGAAAAGCCTCTTTCAAGGGAGATCAAGAACAAGGTCGGTCATTTCTGTAACCTTCATGAATCCGATGTGATCGGGCTCAGCGACTGCGACACGATATACGATGTGCCGCTCATGCTCCTGAACGAGCAGCTTGATATCCGGGTTTTAAAGAGACTTTCGATCAAGAAATACAGCGATCCGGAACTTTCCTACTGGCGTGATTTCTGCAAGAAGGTCAAGCACCCCGGAGATGGCGAAGTGACCATTGCGATCTGCGGTAAATACACGGAGTATCCCGATGCCTATAAATCGATTCTCGAAGCGCTTGTTCATGCCGGAGCTGTGAACAATGTAAAGGTGAATATCAAACTGGTCAGGGCGGAAGACGCGGAAGAGAACGGCGGGAAAAGCGGTAAGTTCCTCAAGGATGTTCACGGCCTCCTGGTTGCACCGGGTTTTGGCGATCGGGGTATCGAAGGCAAGATCAGTTTTATCCGCCATGCCCGGGAGCAGGACATTCCCTTTCTCGGCATCTGTCTCGGTATGCAGTGTGCAACGATTGAGTTTGCACGCAACGTATGCGGGCTCACTGAGGCAAACTCCACGGAGTTCAACAAGCGTTGCCGCCAGCCGGTGATCGATCTGATGGAGAACCAGAAAAAAGTCAAGGAAAAGGGCGGCACCATGCGCCTTGGGAGCTATCCATGCATTTTGAAAGAAAAGACCAAAGTGCATCAGGCCTATGACAAGTTTCTGATCAATGAGCGCCACCGCCATCGTTACGAGTTTAATAATGATTACCGCGAACTGTTCGAAAACAACGGTATGCTGTTTTCGGGAACATCGCCCAACAACGAACTTGTCGAGATCATCGAACTCAAAGACCATCGATGGTTTGTCGGGGTGCAGTTCCATCCGGAACTGAAATCAAGAGTTCGCAGTCCGCACCCTCTTTTCAAAGGTTTTGTGGCTGCTGCAAAAGCGTATGCTCGTGGTGAACGTCAGCTTTCGCTGGAAAGTGTCCCTCTGCCGCTCGAAGAACCCGAACAGGGGTGATCACTTGGGTATAAAGTCGAGTGTCCTAAGAAGAAGTTCCTCTCTTTATAGGTCTTATAAGTCCTATAGGACCCATAGGACCCATAGGACCTATAACACAGCGTTCTAATTTCCTGAATTATTTTTCGGTATCCTTTTGGATATGTCTTCCCCATTGCCTACATTAGTTTCCCGCTGAAAGAGGCGGTATGGATGCGAGTCATCCGTAGTGCTCTGAGGTAGAGAGTTGAGTGCGGGAAATGATGTATCGGACG
>JANQHB010000004.1 GCA_028277225.1 Chlorobium sp. | reverse complement strand
GAAGATAATTGCCTGGAGCGAAAAGTTTGTGGAGAATCGTTCTTGATCATTTATAGGTCCTATAAGACTTATGGGCTCTATAAGTCCTATAAGAGGAATATTAGGCAGTTGGCAAGTGGTAAGGGCGGGTTTCAAACCCGCCCTGTCGGATTTTGAATAGTATGGGGTGTATTGATTGCAGATACTGTTATAGGACCTATATGATGCCTTCATGTATACTGCAATTGCAACAAATCTTCTGTGAAATCCAAACATCTATTTTCATGGGGAGGCATGACTTTCCGGTTGCAACACTATTCCTCAAAACTATCTTCATCCTATTACCTATTACCTATTACCTATTACCTATTACCTATTACCTATTACCCAGTAAATAATGCAAACAATCAACGTCATCGGGCTCGGCAATATTCTTTTTGGTGACGAGGGATTCGGGGTCGAAGCGGTCCGGCGACTCGAGAAAGTGTGCGAAGGGATGCCCGATAGCGTGCAGTTCATAGACGGAGGGACGCAGGGATTGAACCTGCTCGATTACATAGAGTCTCCCAATACGGTTATCATCTTCGATGCCATCATTCCTTCTGAATACGAAAGGAAAGTTTATGTCTATGAGGAAGACGATCTCCCGGCATTTATTCACCGTAAAATGTCATCACACCAGATGGGGCTGAGTGAACTTCTGTCGGTGGCAAAGCTCCATGGTAAAGTACCGGATAGAATTATCCTGATCGGTGTGCCGCCGCATACTCTTGAACTGGGCAGCGGCATAAGCCAGGAGGTTGAAGCGCTTCTTGATGAAGCCGTCAGGGAGGGAAAACGGATTATTGACGGTATCATCAACGGTTGAGCAGCCTCAGGAACTCGTTTCTGGTTGGTTGGGATAAAAAATCTCCCGACATGGCTGACGTGGTTGTAATTGAATTCTGTTTTTCCACACCTCTCATGACCATACACATGTGTTGTGCTTCGATAACCACGCCTACACCTCTGGGGTTGAGGACATCCTGAATAATATCCCGGATCTGCTGTGTCAGCCTTTCCTGTACCTGAAGCCTGCGGGCAAAGACATCAACAACCCTTGCCAGCTTTGACAGCCCGACAATTTTTCCGTCAGGAATGTAGGCAACATGCGCTTTTCCAAAAAAAGGCAGCATGTGATGTTCGCACATCGAGAACATGTCGATATCCTTGACCAGCACCATTTCATCATAGGATTCGGTGAAAACTGCTTTTCTGAGCATATCTCCGGGGTCTTCACGATATCCTTTTGTGAGAAAGCGCAGTGACTTCGCGACTCTTTCAGGGGTTTTCAGCAGTCCTTCCCGTTCAGGGTTTTCACCAATGCCTTCAAGCAGGTTGTAGACCGCTCCGGACATCTCCGAAATGGTTTCCTGATCGTCTCTGCCGATATCGTTCAGACAGTCATCATCGGCACAGGAGCTGTATCCGGGATACGAGGCCGGTTCATTCACCAAGGTACCGGACTGAGTTTTTTCGTGTTTCATGGACATTGACTTCATGAAGAGTAATTTTCTTGTTCGTATAGCGTTCCTGCAATGTTCTCTTCAGAACCTCCCAGATTGTAACGGCAAGTACCTCGGTGCTTGGGACCGAATTCTGAAGTTCGACGACATCATGGTTGAGGTTTTTATGGTCAAAGCGATCCATGATCTCCTGCTCGAGGATTTCTTTCAGTTCTTTAAGATCGAGAAGAAAGCCTGTTTGAGGATCGACAATCCCGCTGACGGTTATTTCCAGCTCATAGTTATGCCCATGGCCATGAACGTTACTGCACTTTCCATAACATGCCAGGTTATCCTTTTCAGACAGTTCAGGGTTGAACAGTCTGTGTGCCGCGTTGAACTCTATGGTGCGGGTAACGTATACTTTTCTTGGCTTTTTCAGGACATCATTCATTCCGGTATGACATGCTGTTTGAGGGATGAAAGAAAGAAGTAGATTGTTTAAAGGATTAATACATGAATACGGGAACAGAACGCGAGGCGGAAGAACTGTTGAAAATCCTTACAGGAGTGTCGATAGCGAATCACTTGGAAAGTAACTGTTGCAGATTCCAATAAGTTTCATGTGATTCAGAATGCTTGTTTCACAGGGCGGGTGCGGGAGTACTTTTGTATAGGGAACAATACCTGTCATTCATGACCATCTCATTTTCGTTTCTTGTCCCGGAACCGGGATTTCAGATCGAAGGCCTGGATTTTACCGGAGCGCGATGGCCAGGTGAACATGACGGCATATCATTTTCTTGACAAGATGTGCGATAACCCCCTGTTGAAATAGCTATATTTCCCCTCAGGTATCATTATCCTCTAACCGGACCATGGGAGCAAGGCATGACCGAAAACAGTTATGATTACCGTATTGTCCGAGGATTTGTTTTTTCTGCCCTTTTCTGGCTGATCATCGGTTTGATCGTTGGCCTGTGGATAGCATTTGAAATGTTCAATCCAGGCCTTAACCTGACACCCTGGTTGAGTTTTGGCCGTCTCCGGGTTGTGCATACCAATGGCCTGGGTCTTGGCTTCGGACTTGCAGGCATTTTTGCCGCGACTTACTATATTCTGCAGAAACTGACCCGAACCCCGATCGTCTTTCCCCGTCTCGCACGGTTTCATCTCTACCTGTTCAACATCATTATTGCCCTTGCCGCTCTCAGTCTGTTTGCCGGTATGAGTACGACAAAAGAGTATGCCGAGCTTGAATGGCCTCTTGACATTGCCGTGGTTGTGATGTGGGTGATCTTTGCCGTCAATGTTTTTGCTTCTCTGATCAGGCGCAAGGAAAAACAGATGTACGTCTCGCTCTGGTACATTATCGCCATGACGGTCACCATTGCTGTTCTCTATATTGTCAACAATCTCGCGGTTCCCGTCAACTTCTTCAAGTCTTATTCGCTCTATGCCGGAGTGAATGATGCAAACGTGCAATGGTGGTACGGTCACAACATTGTCGGGTTTATTTTTACCGTTCCCATTCTTGCGATGTTCTATTATTTCCTGCCTGTTTCATCCGGACTTCCGCTTTACAGTCATCGTCTTTCAATTATCTCTTTCTGGTCGCTGATCTTTGCTTATCTCTGGACTGGAGCGCATCACCTGATGCTGACGCCAGTTCCTGAATGGATCCAGACTGTTGCCATCGCTTTCAGCATTTTTCTGATAGCGCCTTCATGGGGATCGGTTGTCAACGGCTACTATACCCTGCAGGGTAACTGGGACAAGATGCGTTCGAACTATCTCATAAAATTTTTTATTCTCGGCATTACGTTTTACGGGCTGCAGACCATCCAGGGCCCGACACAGGGGCTGAGGACATTGAATGCCTTTTTCCACTATACCGACTGGGTGATCGGTCATGTGCACATGGGGACAATGGGATGGGTCACCATGACGATCTCGGCATCGTTTTACTACATGATCCCTAAAATCAGCGGACGTCCTTTGCACAGCATCAAAATTGCAAATGTCCATTTCTGGCTTATTCTCATGGGTCAGCTTCTCTGGACAGTCACCATGTGGATCGGCGGTATTCAGCAGGGGGCGATGTGGAAGGCTACCGATCCGGACGGATCCCTGACCTACAATTTCCTCGACTCCATTGCATCACTCTATCCCTACTATCAGATCCGCTTTGCCGCGGGAGTGGTGTACTTCGTGGGAATCCTGCTTTTTGCATGGAACATTTTCGTGACGATCAGAAAATCGGAAAAATAACCTCTGAACCGAAAAAAGGGGGAATAGCCATGGGCCTTTATTCCAAACCGCTCGTTTTCGCCGTTCTTTCGGCAGTCGTTATACTTGTCGGTACGATCGCGACGGTTTTCATTCCGATGTTTATGCCTTCGATGCATCCTGTCAGCGACTATGTCAAGCCCTATACTGCAGTGGAACTGGAAGGGCGCGATATTTACATCCGTGAAGGATGCAACAACTGCCACACACAGACGGTTCGACCGTTGAGAACCGAGGTGCTTCGATATGGAGAGTATTCCAAACCGGAGGAGTTTGCTTACGATCGCCCGTTCCTCTGGGGGTCCCGCCGGACAGGGCCAGACCTGAACAGGCTCGGTGGCAAATATCCTGATTCGTGGCATTACAAGCACATGGAAAGCCCTCAAAGCATGTTTGAAAAATCGAATATGCCTCCCTATGCCTGGATGGCGGAACGCAAACTGGATACACGGTATACCGTCAAAAAAATAGCTGTACTCGGTTATGGGTACAGTGAAGAAGAGATAGCCGCCCAGATTGCAGACTACAAGGCGAAAGTCACCAATCCCGGATATGATTCCAGAGCTTCGAGGGACGAGGTCACTCCCGAAGCGTTACGCGGCGAACTCACGGAAATGGATGCTATCATTGCCTACATGCAGAAACTCGGAAGAGACGTCAAGCAACTGGAGGCGCAGAGGTGAGTTTTGCTGTCTGGGCATATTTTCTGTTTACGTTTTCGCTGGTGATCGTTTTCGTTTTCATCATCGTGTATTATTACAATCCTGCTCGAAAAAAAGAGATCGAGAGGCCAAAGCACAGAATGCTCGATGATGAAGAGAAGGATAACCGTCAAACTCAGTAACGGAGGCTTGCATGAATGAACATGAATACCCGGCTGAAGACAAAAACAAGGTGCCAAAAGGCATGATTGCCTTTTTCCTTTTTGTCGCTGTTTTTCTGGTTGCTTATATCCTGCTCTATACGCCTGCCATTTCCAACTGGTCCTATTACAAGATATACGAGGAGAGTATGAAGAATGCACAGGCGACAGCTCCGATCGAAGAGGTGAAAGAGTCCTACAGTGGAGACGATTGGGCAATTGCTGAGGGTGCGGAAATTTACGCTTCGAGCTGCGCCGTTTGCCATGGTGCCGATGGTGCAGGCGGTATAGGAAGCAGCTTGATTTCGGAGTTCAGGTACGGCGACTCTTCCGAAGAGATTTACATCTCGATCGCCGATGGACGTGATGGCGGTATGCCCGGTTTTCGTCAGCAGCTCAGCGATGTGAAAATTCGTAAGCTGGCGGCTTTTCTAGAGACTCTGAGGGATTGATTCCCGTCCAACATGTAAAAGTGCTCGACTCACTTGTGGCATCGATACAGAAGAATTGTTGAAACGCTGCAGGCTATCCTGATCACAGGCCTGCCGTTTGTCCGGATCAATGGTCAAAGCGCCCTGCGATTCGATATTGCCGAACTCAAGCTTTATTTTTTCGGCTCGGTCATCTGGATGAACGAATTCTATCTGATACTGTTAGCGATTCTTTTTTTTATGCTTTTCATCACAGCGGTTACCGCTGTTTTCGGTCGGGTATGGTGCGGATGGCTCTGTCCCCAGACGGTCTTTCTCGATCTCTCCGATAGCATTGCCCGGCGCTTACCCTTTTTGGGCAGGACATTTTCCCGCTACACCGCTCTGCTGTTCTTTTCGGCGCTGGTTTCTCTGACGATACTCTGGTATTTTGTGCCCCCGGCCGAAGCCATGCTGCGTCTTTTTCGTGCTCCTGTCATAACGGTGTTTTTTCTTGTGCAGTGGGTGTTGATCTATGCGGAACTTGCATTTCTCGGCAGGAGGTTCTGCACCTCGATCTGCCCTTACGCAATGATGCAGAACGCGCTCTTTGACAAGGATACTCTCGTGATCGAATATGACCGCTCACGGGAGAACGAATGTATGCAATGTGATGACTGCGTTCTGGCATGTCCTGTCGGGATTGACATAAAGGAGGGTTTGAGTTCCAAGTGTATCGCTTGCGCAGAGTGTATCGATGCCTGTGCGGTTGTTACGGAGAAAAGAGGTATGAAGCCATTCCCGGGGTACCGGGGTAACCTGTTACGACCGAAATCCTTCTGGCTTGGGGGAATGACGGTTGCCGCAGGCCTCATCCTTGCAGCCATGATCTATAGCCGTCCGGCTGTGTCTTTCCAGATATACCGCGATCCGGAGATCATGCCCGAGGGGATCAACCGCTACAGCTGGTCACTTTATAATAATACGTCACAACCCCGGAAGCTCGAGCTTTTATCGGAGGACGGTTTTGTCGTTATCGGAGAAACAATCCTGGAGCTTGAACCATTTTCGTTCAGCAAAGGCAAGGTGCTGGTTCGTAGCGAGGGTGGGAAAGGAAGCGTCCTTTTCAAACTTCTGGGTGATAAGGTGGAGATAGAAAAAAGCGTTGGATTTTTGTGATGCAATGTTTTGTATTTATTTTTTTGCATTGGTTCGTATAATGAAACAGACAAATCTCCTGTGATTATCGACAGGTAATCGCCATTAGCCCCGACAGGTTTTCTTTGTAGAGATCAGTATTGCCCGCATCGTAAGAAGTTTAATGAGCACATGGTTGGCAGTAGTCTGTGCTCATTTGGGGTGACGGCAGGATTTCTTCATGCAGTAAGGGTATCCATTTTGCGGGAAAAGCAGAGAGGATTCAATGGTCTGGAAAATCCGGTTATCCCGGAATTTTTCTGCCAAAATGCCAAGAGATGATTGATCAATTTGAAAAATAGTGTTCCTGCATGGCTTTTCAAGAATATACCATACCCAAACTCAAGGATTTTCCGTCAGGCAAGATTGGTTCCTCCATCGTCCATACCGTCGATGAAAATCCGTTCCCGCTTATCTATGTTGATCTGACCCACCGTTGTAATTACTGTTGTAATTACTGTTATAATCCGGTCAGAACATTGCCGGATATGTCGCTGAAATATTTCCGGGAGGTATGTCGGCGTTTGCCAAACCGTGTTGCGTTCAGGTTTATGGGTGGTGAACCAACATTGCACCCGCAATTTTTAGAGTTTATTACGACGGCAAATGAGCATAAACACATGGTTTCATTTGTGTCAAATGGAGCTGTGTTTACAGATCTTTCTCTTGCCAGGGCGTTGAAGGACACCGGTGTTCCTGTTATTGCTACGATATCGATGAACGGAGGTTCCAACAATGCATGGTATCGGCACATCGATAACGGTGATTATGCAGAAGAAAAGCTGAAAGCGCTTCAGAATCTTGACGACGTCGGTATTCGCCGTATTGCGATAACTGCCATAATCGTGCGCGGTGTCAATGAGGGTGTCGTTATGGATCTGATGGATTTGTCAGAACGTTATAAAAGCGTCAGGTATATACACTACCGCTCAATAGGGAAGGTGGGCAAATTCATCGATAGTGACCCATATACATTAGAGGAATTAAAAGGCATTGTTGACAGTCGAATTCCCTATGATAAAGTTTACAAGCGAAAGGTGAAAATTGATGGTCTCGATCCGACACCAGGGAATCGTTGTCTGGGTTGTATGGGGTGTTATGAATATCATCATAATCCTAAAATTGAAATCTGTCTGATCGATTTTGCCAAACCGGAAACGTTTCGTTGCTGGAAACGTGGCAAGCTTATTGAAGGTACATTCCAGGTTGAGTCTTTCTTTGAAAATATGGTTCAGTTTTCCTCTTATCTCGATAGAACTCTTCTTGAATAAGTCACGACAACTTGTGTCGTAACTAAAGTTAACAGTTATTTACTTGTTTCAGGAAAGCTCCTGCAGATTTGAGATACATTTCGCCGGCTTCATGACCTCCTGGAAAACTGCAGTGAACAAACGGAACATCTGACTCGCCCAACTTTGCCATATCGCGTTCATATTCTTTTTTCTTGTATAAAATATCGCTATTGCCTCGAGCAATGTGCACCTTGTTCATTTTTTCCAGTCTCTCATGTTCTCTTGGGATAGCTCCTCCAAGGAGCATCACCGCATTTGGGGAATGTTGCCCGAGAAGGGCACTGTAGACCGCCATAGTTGCTCCCATAGAGAAGCCATGGTATACAAGCGTTCCATCCAGAGGATATCGTTGGCCAAGTTCCGAGAGTACTTTGTCGATATATGCGATATTTTCAGTGATGTTTATTTCGCGATGATGGCGAGTCATCCAGCTTGCTCCAATACCACCTTTCTTTGCATAAAAAGGATGAAGAGCTTCGATTGCACAGCATATCCAGCCTGAACTTCCTTCAATTTGCTGAAGAAGAGCGAGTTCAGCTTCGGCTAACTGTCCGTATCCATGGAAGCCTACAAGAAGAGGAAAAGGAGCGCCAAAAGAAGGTTTCCTGATCATGTAATGACCGGAAATCGATGTTGTCACATGATATCTTTCAAGCATATGGAGATATAATTCTGTGTTTTGTACAGTGATCGGTTAACTAAATATGGTGTTGTCTTTGCGGAAGTTTTTTCTTCTATGATCACTGACCTCTTTTCTTTTTTGGGGCATACTACAGGATTACAAAAATGCCAAAACGGTTTAATAAACGATAAGTTATGGATCAAAAAAACTATAATGACAAGTCGATGACAACAGGCCTGCCATTTCCGAGGTTTGACCTGCTGGTGCCGGTAGCCTTTCAATCTTTTCACCCTTCACATGCAGTGCTGTGTAAAGATCGTTCTGTTTCCGGGTGGTTTGAAAGGAAGGATTTCGTAGACATTTTTCAGTAAATAGATGAAACCATTCCTTGTTACTCTCTATGCGGTTTTTCTGTTCGCCATGGTAATCGGGTTTTATGTTGCACACAGGGAATCGGAGGCTCTTGTCGAAGATAATTATTACGAGAAGGCAACCGGATACTTTACTACCAGGGAACTCGAGGACTCGCTTGGTCTGAAAATCCTGCTTCCCGATGTGTTCCGGAAAGGGGAGAACGAGGTGATTGTCAAACTTTTTGAGCAGGATAAGCCGTTGCGCGGGGCGGAGGTTTTTTTTTCCGCGTGCGGCGTGAAGGACGATCGCTACGACACGACGCTTACGATGACCGAAACCGAACCGGGAGTCTACCGGGCAGGTATCTCTCTCCCTTATCACGGGAAGTGTTTTATGAAAGTTGATGTTGCAACTTCGTCAATCAATACAGGAAGAAAATGGTTTACCGATATCAGATGAAACGTTCATTTGTTTTCTCGATCCCCATCATGTTTTTTCTCGCCATTGCTGCATGCTCGATGGGAAAGGGGCCTGCTGCGGACTGCGATCCGCATGCGGACTCCTGTACAAAGTCGGCCGGGGAGTACGTGGTTACGCTCGATATCATGCCCAAACCCGTTGTTCACATGAAGGAACTGGCCTTCGATGTTTCGTTCGAAGGAAAATCTCCGGAAGCGGACATCCTTGTTCTCGATCTGTCGATGCCGGGTATGGACATGGGAAAAAACCGGGTTGAGCTGGAAAAAAGCATGGACAGTCATTACCGGGGAACGGGTATTATCGTCAGGTGTGCCAGCGGAAAGACACTCTGGAAGGCGACCCTGCTTCTGTCCGACACCCTGAAACCGGCATTCACGTTCAATGTCAGGGAATGAATCCCAGTCATCGGCCATGATCCGCTGTAACCACTGTCTGTTGGAGATGAAGCCGGAAGCGGCCGTTACTGCAGATTTCGACGGAGAAACAAAATATTTCTGCTGTCAGGGCTGTCTCGGTGTCTACGAGCTCATTCACCGGGAGTCGTTCGATACCTTTTACAGCAACCGGTGCGGCTGGACGCCGGGTCCTCCCGAAAAAGCCCTGGTCAAACCAAATGCTTTTAAAGACACTGTCAGAAAATACGGGACAACCTCATCGCTGGATATGGTGCTGTCGGGAATTCGTTGTGCATCATGCGTCTGGCTGGTTGAAAAATACCTCATGAAAATGGACGGAATGGTTTCGGCAAGGGTCAACTATGCGACCCATCGCCTGACTGTTCAATGGGAAGACCAAAAACTTTCTTTAAGCGGGATTCTCGAAGGCATCCGGTCGATAGGATATGCGCCCCATCCATACCATCCGACGGCATTCACCGAAGCGCTTGTTCGCGAAAAAAACGATCTCCTTCTCAGGTTCGGCACTGCCGCCTTTTTTTCGATGCAGCTTATGCTTTTTGTGGCCGCGCTCTATGCGGGCTTTTTCCAGGGCATTGACGCAGAGTACCGACGGACCTTTCAGCTCATCGCCTGGGCTCTGGCGACCCCGGTGCTGTTCTACTCCGGGTATCCGTTTTTGAAAAACTCCGTTCGCGCAGTTCTCAGGCGGTCGCTCAGTATGGATGTCCTGATAGCGCTCGGATCGGTTTCTTCATATGCCTACAGTATTGTTATGATCTTTACCGGCGGCGAGGTCTATTTCGATACATCAGCGATGATCGTCACGTTTATTCTGCTCGGGCGGTTTCTCGAAGCAGGATCGAAACTCAAAGCAGGAAACACGCTCTCGCTGCTGATCGAAATGCAGCCCGGGGAAGCCCGGCTCCTGACGGATTCCGGTGAAACGCGTCTGGTGCCGCTGGAGGAACTGAGTCCGGGAAACACCATTGAAGTGCGAGCCGGGGAGAAGTTTCCTCTTGACGGGATGGTTGTCGAGGGAGAAGCGGATGTGGACGAATCGATGCTTACAGGGGAATCGAAACCTGTATTCAAATCGAGAGAAGAGGAGGTTTTTGCGGGGACGATATCGCTCAATGGCATGCTTGCCGTTCGGGTATCGGCCGGGAAAAACGATACGGTTCTATCCGGAATTATCCGCACGGTAGAAGATGCGCAATTCCGCAAAGCGCCGATCCAGGCGATTGCCGACAGGACTGCGGGGTATTTCGTGCCGCTTGTCGTCTTTTTTGCTTTCCTCTCTTTTGCATACTGGATGGTGACTACCGCTGACATATCGGTGTCATTGATGAATGCAGTTTCCGTCCTTGTCGTGGCATGTCCCTGTGCTCTCGGACTGGCAACACCGCTGGCGATTCTTATGGGAACAAGTTCGGCGGCCAGAAACGGGATTCTTGTCAAGGGGGGCGATATTTTTGAAACTGTTTCAAGGACGGATTGCATCGTGCTTGACAAGACAGGGACCATAACCGACGGGAGCCTGTCGGTGACCGACGTGATAAGCATGACTACACGGGATACATTGCTGGGGTATGCTGCGTCCCTGGAGAAGTATTCCGAACATCCGGCAGGCAGGGCTATTGTCAGGGAATATTCGGGAGCGTTGATGCCTGTAGAGAGTTTTCATGTCATTGCCGGCAAGGGTGTCTCCGGAACAGTCAATACAAGATCATGTCTTGCAGGAAACAGGGTTTTCATGAAAGAAAACAGCGTGGTTATTCCCGGTGAGCATGAGGCTCTGTTTCAACAACTTGCGGAAAGCGGAAAAACGGTGGTTTTCATTGCCGTCGACAAGGTTTTTGCGGGAATGATCGGTATGATCGATGATGTTCGTGACGATGCCGGAGCGCTTGTTTCAGGACTCAGGGATCGCGGTATACGGGTCAGCATGTTGACCGGAGATGCCCGGCAGGTCGCCCGGTTTGTTGCTGACCGTTGTGGCATAGATGATATCAGAGCTGGTCTGAATCCTCTGGAGAAAGCGGACGTTATAAGGAGCATGAGGCTCGATGGCAACAGGATCATCATGGTGGGGGATGGTATCAACGATGCCCCAGCCCTGACGGAAGCCGACACAGGGGTGACGCTTGGCCACGCGTCCGATATCGCGCTCGAAAGCGCAGGAGTCGTCGTTATGCAGGATAACCTCGGTCTCATTACCGCACTTATTGACGGCTCCAGGCGCTGCTTTACTGTTATCCGCCAAAACCTTTTCTGGGCTTTTTCGTATAACCTGGTTGCTATACCCCTTGCAATCGGCGGTTTCCTGCACCCGATCATTTCGGCCTTTCTGATGGCATGCAGTTCGCTGGTTGTTGTTGGTAACGCAATGAGGCTGAGGAAGTTCTGAATCGTGATTCGTAAATCGTGAATCGTGAATAGGGAGCAGAAAGATTTTTCATTACCATTTACTATTCACCATTCACGATTTACGATCCACCATGTACACCACCTTTTTCCTGATATTTATCGTCTTTTTTCTGGGGGTTGCAGCCTGGCTTCTGTTTGTCTGGGCTGTCAAGAGCGGCCAGTTCGACGACCCGGAAGCCCCGAAATACCGTATGCTGGACGACGAGGATGATCAATCACGGGAAACACAATCAAAAAAGTAGCCGGTTATGGAAGAGAGTACCTGGGTCTTGATGTTTCTCACCGGACTCGCGGGTGGTTTCGGCCATTGTATCGGGATGTGCGGGCCGGTCGTGGCGGCTTATTCGCTCGGGGAACGGAAACTGCGCTATCTGCACCATATTCTTTACAACCTCGGGAGAACAACAACCTATATGATCATGGGGGCGGTTGTCGGGTTCTTCGGATCCTTTCTGGTACTCACGACTTCGATCGAGAAGATTCAGTCGGCGATCATGGTAATGGCCGGGTTGTCGATCGTTGTCATGGGAATAGCCATAGGCGGGTGGATACCTGTCCAGAAAAAAACGGGCAACAGCTCGTGGTTGTCATCGGTCATCGGTAAAACCATGGAAATCTTCAGGGGACCGCGTACTGCCGGAACCTATTATCCGATGGGGATCGTGCTTGGATTTCTGCCCTGCGGTCTGACCTATACCGCCCTGCTTGCGGCGGCAAGGACTTCCATGGAGGCGGAAAACCACCTGGCGGGGATGTTTCAGGGCGCTTCCATGCTGCTGTTCTTCGGGATCGGTACTTCTCCGGCCCTGCTGCTTGCCGGGAAAGTTATTGACGTCATTGGCGCGAAGGCCCGTGAAAGGCTCTACAAGCTCGCCAGCCTGATCATGATCCTGACCGGGGTATATTTCGTGGTGAAGGTGTTGTAAAATGCAGGAGTAAGGAGGGGGGATATTCGTGAATCGTGAATGGTGATTCGTGAGTAGAGCACTTAAGATGTTTTTTACTGACAACTCAACAATTCAACAGTTCAACAAATCAACATTATTCCTCCATCAACTCCCTGAAATCGTGGATAACCGGAAAATGTTCGGTTTTTTTCGGTTCGCTCATTGAACTTGCTTTTGCCTTGAACAGAAGATGCCTGATCCCGTAATCCCGGGCTGTTTTCAGAACATCCTCCGTGTCGTCGATAAAGAGTGAGCGCTTTTTGTCGAACTGCAACCTTGCTTCGGCCTTGTGCCAGAAATCCAGGTGCTCCTTCGGATGCCCTACAGTAAATGAACTGAGCACCTCGTCGAAATAATCGCCGATTTGTGTTTTTCTGAACTTTATCTCGACGGCCTTGAAATGAGCGTTGGTAAGCAGAAAAATTTTTTTCCCCTGTTCGCGCATGAGGTTGAGGAAATCAAAGACATGCGGATGAACATCAATCAGGTGATCGATCTCTTCTTTGAGTGAAGGAATGTCAAGGTAGAGCTCTCTTGACCAGAAGTCGATGTCACACCAGTTCAGGGTTTTTTCATGTGACTTGTATTTGGCATACAGTATTTCTTTCGCGGAGCCGAAGGAAATGCTGTGCTTTTCGGCATACTTCGCCGGTACGTGCTGCCCCCAGAAATAATCGTCGAAATACAGGTCCAGCAGGGTACCGTCCATGTCGAGCAGGATATGAGTGATCTCCTGCATCGGGATGTGGGAAAGTTCAGCCAACCATTCACTATTTACGAATCACTACTAAACAATCCTCACCGCCAGAACTCCTTCGATCTTTTTGAGCTTTTCGGCAACGTCTGATTCTACCGAAGTTTCAAGATCGAGAAGGTTATAGGCGATATCGCCCCTGGATTTATTGAGCATATCGGTGATGTTAATGTCCGAATCGGCAAGAACAGACGTGATCTGACCGACCATGTTGGGGACGTTTGAATTCGAGATCGCAATTCTTGATGCTCCTGCTCTCGGCATGATCATTTCAGGGAAGTTGACCGAGTTGGTGATGTTGCCGTTTTCGAGATAATCCTGGATCTGGTTGGCAACCATGACCGCGCAGTTTTCCTCAGCTTCGAGCGTCGATGCTCCAAGGTGCGGCAAGGCAATTACATGCGGGCGGTTCTTGTTCCGGCTTGTCGGGAAGTCGTTGATATAGGTGTTCAGTTTGCCGTTGTCGATGGCATCGATAATCGCGTCGTCGTCTACGATCCCGCCCCTGGAGAAGTTCAGGATAATCGCGTTTTCTTTCATGTGACGGATGCTGTCGCTGTTCAGCATGTTTCTGGTGGCATCAACAAGGGGGACATGAAACGTGATATAGTCCGCTTCCGAAAGAAGTTCCTCGAAACTGAGCGCCCGTTTTACCTGTGAGGACAGGTTCCAGGCGTGCTGGATCGTGACGGTCGGGTCGTATCCGATGACGTTCATACCGAGATCGATAACCGCATTTGCGATCCGGCCTCCGATGGCTCCTAGGCCGATAACGCCGATTGTTTTTCCGGGAAGCTCCGTGCCGACATATTTTTTCTTTCCGGCTTCCACCGCTTTTGCAATGCTGGCGTCGTCTCCTTCAAGACTTCGTGCATAATCCCATGCCTGTGCAAGATTGCGGCTTGCCATCAAAAGCGCTGCTATGACGAGTTCCTTGACGGCATTGGCATTGGCTCCGGGAGTGTTGAAAACCGGTATGCCCATACCGGTCAGTTTATCGACAGGGATATTGTTAACGCCTGCTCCAGCCCGCCCGACTGCTTTCAGGGTTTCGGGAATATCCATGTCGTGCATCTTGAAAGAGCGGAGGAGTATGGCGTCCGGATGTACGATTTCAGAAGCAATCTCGTACTTGTCCCGGGGCAGGCGGTCGAGTCCTGCCACCGAGATGTTGTTGAGTGTCAGTATCTTGAACATGGTAAGTATTGATGGTTATCCGTGATTCTTTTCAAAATCCTGCATAAAGGATATAAGCGTGTCTACCCCTTCTTCAGGCATTGCGTTATAAATGCTTGCACGCATACCGCCGACAGAACGGTGTCCTTTGAGGGTGATCAGACCATGCTCTTTGGCTTCTGACAAAAACTTGCTGTCCAGGTCAGGATAGTGATGGTGACGGTTGACCAGGGTAAATGGGATGTTCATCCATGAACGGGCATGTGGGGCGACGGGATTATGATAGAACTCCGATCCATCAATAGCTGTGTAGAGTTTTTCGGCTTTTCTGCGGTTGATCTCGGCCATGCCTTCAAGTCCTCCCTTTTCCTTGATCCATTCAAAAACAAGCCCGGCGATATACCAGTTGTATGTGGGAGGTGTATTGTACATTGAGCCTGCTTCGGCATGAGTCGAGTATTTGAACATTGTCGGGGTTCCAGCGGTCGGTTCGTCGATGAGATCCTCACGGATAATAACAATGGTGAGTCCAGACGGTCCGATGTTTTTCTGTGCACCGGCATAAATGAGACCGAAGCGGGACACGTCCACAGGACGTGACAGTATCGTGGAAGACATGTCAGCCACCAGCGGGACATCTCCTGTTTCAGGGATATAGTTGAACTCGACACCACCGATGGTCTCGTTGGGAGTGTAGTGAAGATATGCAGCTTCAGGATTCAGCATCAGGGCATCTTCATCGGGTACGGTGGTGAAATGCTCGCTTGACGTGTCCCCGGCAAGGTTTACCTCACAGAAGTTTTTTCCCTCGGCAATGGCTTTTTTTGACCACATGCCGGTATTGATATAATCAGCCTGTTTTTTTCCTCCGAGCAGGTTCATAGGGATCATGGCAAACTGGCTGGATGCGCCTCCCTGGAGAAAGAGTACTTTGTAGTTATCGGGAATCGCCATAATGTCGCGCAGGTCGGCTTCGGCTTTTTCAGCTATAGAGACAAATTCCTTGCCCCTGTGGCTCATTTCCATTACCGACATTCCTGAACCGTTCCAGTCCAGCATCTCTTCACGGGCGCGTTCGATCACTGCTGTCGGCAGCATCGCAGGGCCTGCACTGAAATTGAATTTTCTTGCCATGCTTTGATGTTCCTTCTTTGTTTGTTCAAAATGACGCCTTCAATCAAGGCTCAAATACTGCAGCCTCTTCGGTCGTCAACAAGAATTTGCTCAAGGCGGCGGCACGGGTTAGAGCGAGCCTGCCGCAAAAAATGAATGATGTAATTTAAAAACATTCAATAACTTTCTGTATTGAATCTTCGTAATGGCACTGTTTGAAACTGGTGGAAACATGAATGTTACAGAGCTGTCCCCAACGGATAAGTACCTTTCTTACAAGGAAGAACTGGAACGGGAGCAGAAAGCCGGTGACCCGAAAAGAGTCAGACGGGCGGAATATGAGCTCGAACTGATGAAGAACAGCCGGTTTATTGAAATCAACGGGGTTGTTCATCATTACCAGGTTTCAGGGCCGGAAGATGCGGAAGAAACCGTCCTTCTTGTTCACGGCTGGGACTGCTGGTGGCTGTGGTGGCATCATGTTATCAGGGAACTGAACCGCCAGGGGATACGGACTATAGCCTATGACCTGAAGGGGCACGGCTGGTCGAATTCCGATCCGCGCAAGGATTATTCCATTGCCTCTTTTTCGAACGATCTTGCCGAAATCGTCGAAAAGCTGGGTATACATGATTTTCATATTGCCGCGTTTTCCTTTGGTCCGTTTGTGACGCTCGATTACGCGTCTAAAACACATGACAATATCAAGTCGATCATTTTTTACAATTTCGGTTCAACGCCGAATAATGCGATTCTGGAACGTTTCGCCCCGGCAATACTGACGTTCACATTCAACAAGGTACTGAGAAAAATTCCATGGTGGCAGCCACTCTATGCGTATGCGAGGGTTGTCCTGGCCAGAAATCCTGTTTCGTTTCACGATATTATGGTCGGTGTCAAAAGTCTCGAACTTTGTTGTCCCGAAGCTATCCTCATGACTACCCGCCAGATTACCATGCGTGAAGTCACAGAATCCATCCCTGATATGGTAGCAAGCGTTGACGTTCCTCTTCTGTTTGTAGCCGGAGACGGCGATGTAATCATGAGCAGCAGGAACATCCGCAAACTGCGTGATTGTGCAAAAAAGGGTTCTTATGTCTGTGTTCCAAAATGCGGGCACCTGATTACGCTCGAACTTCCTGAAAAAGCCACCGGATTGATAGTGGAGCAGATTCAGGCCGTCAATGGCAATCGATCAACTCCAGGGTCATCCTGAAAGACCGGAACCTAAATTGAGCGATTGTCACTATCAAAAAGAAATGCATTATCATGCATTCGGGGGTTCTCTTTGCTCTCTTAACCGGTAACCCTGTACGATTAACCATCGAACAGCCAGACTATACAGAAAAAATATTTTCACCTGACACTCTCCTCTTCCCGCTATCTTCCATTCACGAATCACGAATCACGAATCACGAATCACGAATCACCATTCACGAATAACACGATTCTTGATTTTCCCGGAATTACCCTAACTTACAGCTGTTTTTTTTCAACAAGACAGTGGATATATGAACAAGGATTTCAAGATATACAGGGAAGGTGACAGGTTTGTTTTTGAGAGGCTTGTGTCTCCCCGGCTCAAAGGGCTTGTCTCGAAAATGGTTACCGATAATCCATTCGACAATCCGGACAGTTGTTCAACGGAAGCTGAAGAACCGGAAGACGTCTGCCTTGCAGAGGAGGTTGAGCTTCTTGAAGAATGTGATGATGAAGCCGCTATCGATAAAGCTCTTCAGGAGGCGGGAGAATGCATCTTGCAATACTTTTTCGAAACAAAGGTGATGGTGTGAGGCCGGAACAGTAAATAATCCGATGTATGAAACGTTTTATATCATATTCAATACTACCACTTGCTGCGGCAATCGTTCTTCTTGCAATCTTCGCTTGTACGGAGAAGAAGCCTGCCGGACCGCAGTTTTCCGAACCGGTGACAGACATCGACGGAAATGAGTATACCACTGTTCGTATCGGCGACCAGGTCTGGATGGCCGAGAACCTGAAGGTGACACGATACCGGAACGGCGATGCGATTCCCGGGTTTACTGCACTGGAGGAGTGGGTTGTTCTCGAGACCGGAGCGTGGAGCGAGTATGATAACAATCCGGAGAACGGCAAGGTTTACGGCAAGCTTTACAACTGGTATGCAGTCAGTGATCCGCGGGGTCTTGCGCCTGAAGGCTGGCGCATTCCCACCGAGGAGGACTGGCGTAAGCTCGAGGAGCATCTCGGCATGAATCCGGACGTAACCGGTGAGGTCGAGTTTCGCGGTAATGATGCGAATGTCGGCGGGAAGCTCAAGGAGAGCGGAACGGAACACTGGAAAGAACCCAACGGCGGGGCAACCAATGAGACCGGTTTTTCGGCAGTGGCGGGCGGGTACCGCGACAACGATGGCCCGTTCAACTTTTTTGGCAGGTATGCATCCTTCTGGACTAACACCGAAGCCGAAAACGACAGGGTGTGGTTCAGGGGCATAACGACCAATGAGACGGGTGTCTACCGATTCAGCTTTAACAAGAAATGCGGTTTTTCGGTACGCTGCATCAAGGAGTAACGTTCATCATTCTTTCCTGCCGGCGATCAGGTCAAGGTACTCTTCGAGCACCGGCAGGTCGGCTTCCGGAAAGGCGTAGAGAGCTATATCTTCCGGTTTGATCCAGCGAAGTTCCTTGTGTTCAAGGCTGCGGGGTTCGCCTTTGCTCAGTCTGCAGAGGAAGGGAACGAGCCTCAGCGAAAAATCATGATAGGCGTGAAAAGAGGGCGACAGTGGGCGAATGACCACGATCTCCACATGCAGCTCTTCACAGAGCTCTCTTTTGAGGGCTTCCTCCATCTCTTCACCGGCTTCAACCTTTCCTCCCGGAAACTCCCACAGCAGCGCGAGCGATTTTCCTTCAGGCCGCTGCGCAATGAGAAACCGATCATCTTTTTCGATGATAGCACATACAACGTCACCGATATGGGGGATGCTCTCTACCTTACCCACAATGGCAATCCTGTTTCCTGATCCGGCCCGCGGTTGAAATCAGGTCCTTCAAAAGCCTCGATTTTTCCGAGCCGGATAGCATGGTCAAGAGCGAGGATTTCAAGAGCATAAGCAGGTCGTCAATCCGCTCAAGCCTTCCCGTGTGGAGTGATCCGGAAGAAACGGTATGGAATGCAGCCATTGTTGTTTCTCCGGTTTCAGTTGTTTCGGGAAACGTAGCTTTTGATCCCCCAGGCGCAAAGGAGCAGGCAAAGCGCAAATGCGCCCCATGACGCGTTCAGCGGGAACTCTGCGTTGTTAACGAGAACGACTGTTCCTGTAACGAGGACGCGGTAGATATGGAGGATGGCAACGAGTCCGAACAGCAGGGAGGAGACAATAAGATATGCACTTCCTCCCTTTATGCCCCATGCGGCAAGGCAGAACAGGACGCCGAAGACAATCCATGATCGCATCACCGCCAGGGAGTAGTCACCGATGATGAAATCCCAGCCCATAAGGGCCCGGACAAGATGAAAGACCGCTACAAGAGCGATGACGAGTGCAGAGATCAGTGTATATGCTTTATTCATTGCAGGCTCCGGAGTTATGGATCTCCCGGCCGACTGTTCCATGGGAACTCCTTTCTGTTTCCCTGAACAGTGACAGAATAAGAAGGGGGGCTCCAAAAACGATCAGTACCAGGAGAATACCTTGTGCAAAACGCTTCATTGATGCTGATTTTTCAGGTGTGTATCGATTCATCTGCAATATACGCCTATTTTTCATTTGTCTGATTTTGCTTCCGATCGAATTATGGTTGATGTTTTTATGGCCTCTCAATTGCTGTGACTGATTTGTGATCATGGTCTTATGGCCTATTTTTCAGGATATGAGAATGGTTGTATCCTGTACTCACTGAACCGCTGCCAAGAAAGACGCTCATGAAGGTTATTCTCGGATTGAACCTGGATAAAAAGCGAAGCTGGAAACGGCAGGATGCCTTTGACCGCCTCATGCTCGGCCCCTCGGGCCTGCTTTCGCAACTGGAACTGTATCTCGGCCTTTCGGGAAAACGGCAGTCCAGGCTGCAGAGGACGCTTGTCTGCAGAAAGGTTCTCAAACGGGTCGATGACGGCAACCGTTTTTACAGTCGATCGATGCTGATAGATGATTTCGGTGTGGCAGATCGGCTTCTTGAATGGAGGGATGATCTCTATCTCCATGGCTGGAAAGGATTCTTCAGCCTGGAAGGGCATTCAAAAAGGCTTCTCGATCTTGCCGATATCGAGCATGGTTTGAAAAACGAAGGGCTTTCGCCGGGAAACGGTGAGCGGCTTATTCTGGTTGCGGCAGCATTGCAGGATATGCAAACCCCTATAACCTCATTGGTTCTGCTCGAACCGCTCGATCGCCATCCACTCTGTTGGCAGGAGGTGATCCGGCAGCTCCCGTTCAGATACAGCAGCAGCTTTGAAAGACCTCTGGCTGTTCCGGGAACACATTTGTATGAACTGCAGCGGCGCCTCCTGGAACACGTTGGCCCAGCTTGTCCTGATGCGGCTGTGGACGATGGTTCTGTAACTGTTCTGACTGCCGCTACTCCGCTTGCTGCAGCATACCGCTCTGTTCGGGATCTTGCCGATCTGCCCGGCGACACGCTTCTTGTTCACCCTGTTGAACCGTCCCTTCTCGATGAGGTGCTGGTTTCAGAGGGGATGGCACAACAGGGCTTTTCAACAAGGAAGAATGGCGGCCCTGTCTTCCAGCTGCTTCCGCTTGCCACCAGGCTTTTGCAGGAGCCGCTGGATGTTGATGCTCTCTTTTCGTTCCTTGCCCTGCCCGAAAAGGTCAATCCTCTCGATCCGGCGCTTGCAGAAGAGCTTGCACGTACAGTCGCCCGGTCACCGGGGACAGGAAGTCCGGAGTGGAACAAGGTGCTGGAGCAGTTCAAAATCAATGACGGTGGAAGCGGGCGGAACGCGGTTGAGGAAATCCAGCGATGGCTGGGAGCGAGTCATTCTCCGGCAAGCCCGATTCCCCTTGATCAGCTTATACAGTGCGCCGGAAGGGTATCGGATTTTCTGGATTCGAAGAAAGTCGACAGTGATGAACGTGATGGAAATGCAGCCGTCTGGTCTGCCGCCCTCGATCAGGCGTCGGCTTTCCGGGATGCGCTGTCGATGTTGCGTGCAGATGGGGAGCGTCACGCCGGCAGATACCAGATCGAAAAGCTGCTTGAAATGGCTGACAGCGGGACGGTTCCTTACCGTCGGCGTGAAGCGGGAAGTATTTCCGATACCTCAAGTCCGGGTGCTGTCTGCGAGCCGTTTTCGCATGTTCTCTGGTGGTGGGCGGCGGAGCCGCAGATGGAACAGGGGCCACCCTGGACAGCGGCCGAGAGGTCGCTTCTCGAGCGTGAGGGAGTGATGATCCCGTCTCTGGAAACCTTGCTCAGGTGGCAGTCCGAAGACTGGAGGCGTCCTGTGCTTGCTGCAGAAAAAAAACTGACGCTGGTTCTTCCTCCTGAAACAGAAGAACATCATCCTTTCTGGCTCGAATTGTCCCGATACGTTCCCGGTGCCGGGATCAGGCAGGTTGAAGGCATCATTTCAGGTTCTGACGGGACTGGCAAAACCCTTCCCGTTCTTGATCTGCCCCGGAGGAAGCAATTCTGGAGCCTTCCCGAACGTGTGACTATTGCGCAATGCCATTTTTCACCAACCTCACTCGAGGCTTTTATCGCCGCCCCTTCCTGCTGGTTTCTCGACCAGGTTGCAAGGATACGGCAGCCGCAGTTCATCGGCATGAGCGACGGGATAAGGCTTTATGGGCTGCTGGCACACAGGATTGTTCAGGAGCTCGTTGCAATGCTTCAGGAGAAAAACCTCGGTGCGATTGAATTCGATGCATGGTTCAACGAGGTCTTTCCGGTACTGGTCAGGCATGAGGGTGCCCTGCTTCTCCTGCCCGGCAGGGGAGCTGATCTCGAAAACCTGCGGAGTACTGTCAGAAGGGCGGTTGCAAGGCTTCTACCGGTGCTCGTGGAGCGGGGAGGGCAAAGGATGGAAGCCGAAACCGAGCTTCAGGGCAGTGTTGAAGGAGTGGTGATGAGAGGTCGTGCCGACCTGCTTCTTGCAGACAGAGACGGACAATTGACGGTTATCGATTTAAAGTGGGGCGGTACAGAAACGAGGCGCAACAGCCTCAAGGAGGGGACACACCTGCAACTGCTTGCTTATGCCGCAATGGTAGCCGGCAGAGTAGGGGCTTGGCCAGGCCTTGCCTACTATGTCATCGGAAGATCGAGGCTCATTGCGGACCGGAAAGGTATATTTCCGCAGGCCGAGGTCGTTGTTCCGGGAAACGGTGAATCTGCAGAGCTCTTATGGCAGCGTGTGCTCGACAGCTTTTCCTGGCGGAAAACCCTTCTGGAAAAAGGCATTGTTCCTGTAGCAGGCGACGGGATTGATGAACATGAGGATGTTGCTCCGCCTGAGGGCGTGATCGGTTTCAGGACGGGAGAGGATCCCTGTAATCCATACCGTTTTCTTGAAGGTTGGGAGGTTTACCTATGAAGAGCGGACGGATCACCTTTATCAGTGCCGGTGCGGGTTCGGGAAAAACCACGCGACTCACTGAAATTCTCTGCGAAAAGCTTCTGAAAAAAGAAGCAAAGCCTGAGGGGATCATCGCTACGACGTTCACTGTCAAAGCGGCAACTGAACTCAAAGAGCGTGTGCGCATAAAACTCCTCGATGAAAACCGGCATGACCTTGCGGTTTCGATGGCAGGAGCCCAGATCGGAACGGTCAACAGCGTATGCGGCGGTTTGCTCAAACGTTTCGCGTTCGAGCTTGGATTGACGATGGAACAGAACGTCCTCGATGAAAACGCGGCGATGGAACGGCTATCCTGTGCCCTCGACGATTCGACAGGTCCGAAAGAACTCGAAGCGGTTACTGCACTTGCGGAACGGCTGGGCTACATAAATCCCCGAAACGGAAAGCAGCTCTGGAAAGAGCACGTCAGTGCCATTATCGATCATGCACGATACAACGATATCGATCCGGGCCGTTTTTCGACGTTTGCCGAAGAAAACGCCGATGATCTGCTTGCCCTTTTTCCCGAAGCTCTTTCAGAGATTCCCGATCGCCTGGTGCTTTCGGAAATAGCGGCTGTAAAACCATTTCTTGAAGATGCACTTGCCCAAAAGGAGGTAAACGTAACACGGGAGTATTACGAACTTCTCCGGCGTTTCGACAATGCCCTTCAATCCGGGACTGCCGTATGGAACGACTGGAAAAGAGTCGCGACACCGAGACTGCGAAAGGAACTGGTCGAGGTTCTGGAGGGCTTGAGGTCGTTATGCGGTTCCGTCGCTTCCCATCCGCGTCTGCATGAAGATCTACGGGCATATCTCAAAACGGTGTTTGCTATTGCCGAAAAGGCTCTCGCCACCTATCAGCAGACGAAACGCGAACTGGGATTTGTCGATTTTGCCGATCAGGAGTCCCGTATGCTTGCAGGTCTCGATAATCCTGCGGTACGGGAGCAGCTCGGTGACAAGCTCGATCTTCTGCTTGTTGACGAGTTTCAGGACACCAGCCCGATCCAGCTTGCGCTCTTTCTGAAGCTTGCCGTTCTTGCAGGCGAGACATACTGGGTCGGGGACGTCAAGCAGGCGATCTATGGGTTCCGTGGCGGCGATGCACGGCTCATGCACGCGGTGCTCGATTATTTGAAGCATGGTGACAAAGAGGTGCTTCCATATTCGTGGCGGACGGTTCCTTCGCTGGTGAACGCTGTTAACAGCGTGTTCAAGAGCACCTTCGATTCGATGCTCGATCCGGAGGATATCGTCCTTGAACCGAAGCGCGAAGAGCATCCGCGACAGTCTTCCTGTTTTCAGTGGGTGCTTGAAGGAAAAAAGCTTGAGTCACAATGCAGGGAGGTCGCCGGGGGTGTACGATGGCTGTTTGATTCGGCATACGAGGTACACGACAAAGAACAAGAGCGGTGGCGTCCTGTCAGGTACGACGATATTGCGATCCTGGCCCGGACAAACTCCCACGTGCAGGACATTGCGGGCGCCCTCAAAAGAGGTGGCATACCGGTTGCAACGCTGCAGCCGGGACTGCTGTCCTCCCCCGAGGGTGTTTTTCTTGTCGCAGCGCTCCGGCGTCTTCTGGACCCGTCCGATACTCTCGCGACGGCTGAACTCTATTCGCTTGCAACCTGCAGCGAACCTGAAGAATGGATCCAGAGCAGACTGGACTGTCTCAAAAGCAGCAGTGAACCCGATCTGTGGCTCGAAGAGGGGGATGAATTCCATCCCGCTCTCCGGGAGATAGCGGCGTTGCGTGACAAAAGCATGCTCATGTCACCTCACAAAGCGCTCGAGGCTTTGACAAGCATGACAGGATCGGTCCGGTACGTCCTGGCCTGGTGCAGGAACGGGGATGAAGCCACAATGCGGCTTCGGAACATACAGGCCGTTGTTGAACTTGCTCAGGATTATGAAGAGGAGTGTACTTCGAGGGGTGTTTCACCGGGAGTAAGGGGATTGGTGAACTGGTTCACCGAAATTGCAGAAGAGGAGAAAGACTTTTTTCCCGAATCGCCGACAAATGCGGTGCGGGTGCTTACCTACCACAAGTCAAAAGGGCTGGAATGGCCGGTCGTGATATTGTTCGATCTCGACAAGAGATCGGAAGCTGATGTCAAATCTCCGGTTGCAGCGGGCAGCGCTGAGCTTGACGCATCCGATCCTCTGCGTGATCGTTTCATCAGGTTCTGGCCCATGCCCTTCAGCTCACGGATACCGTTTGACGGTATCGGCACAGTCAGGGAGAGTTCTTTTTTCAGGGAAGGGGAAAGGCTTGCACAGGAAGAGTCGGCAAGACTTCTTTATGTCGCAATGACAAGGGCGAGGGATTGTCTTGTACTCTGTACTTTGGCAAAATACGACTCCTGTGCATGGCTCGATCAGGCCGGGGCGTCCTGTTTTGCCAACGGTGACGGAGAGACTGTAAAACTGCCGGACGGCGGAAGACTGCGTTGTATCAAAAGGGGCGGGTTCGAGATCGGGAAGGAAGCCGGATCAAAGTCCGATGAAAGGCAGGCGCTTTCCTGGTTTTCTTCGAAAGAGCCGCCGGTGGAGCGAATGCCTGAACAGGTTTCACCTTCATTACAGGAAGCTGTAGAGCAGTCCAGCGTTGTCGAAACGGTTGTTTATGGCCGGAAGCTCGACTTGCGACAAGCGATAGAGCCCGCAGAAAAGGGAACGGTGGTTCACGATATGCTTGCATTCGCTCTTACGCAAAAGCCGGGCATCTGCAATGCAGCTTCTGTAACAAGGATGACGGATGCCTATACTGTGCCGGATTTCTGCGATCCGGACGCTTTCGTTCTTCAGCTTGAAACGTTCCGCAGCAAGCTTACAGAGCGGTGGCCAGCGCAGCGGATGTTTGTCGAAACGCCGATCGAACAGGTTCTGCCGGAAAACCAGGTGCTGAAGGGACAGATCGACCTGCTTCTGGAAACTCCTGAGGGCTGGGTTGTTATCGACCACAAGATCATGCTGCTTGAACGTGAGCAGTGGGAAGAGCGGTCGAAGGGGTATAGCGGACAGCTTGCCGCTTACAAACAGGCGCTTGAAGCGGTCACCGGAAAACCGGTCGAGAGCTGCTGGATCAACTTTTTCGCCTCCGGGGGACTGGTGCACGTCACTGTTTGAGGGGATTTTGGCATTGCTGACAATGTTTTTCTCTAACGGAAGCAAGAAGAGATTGTCGATAGCGTCCTTTTTAAAAAGAGGTATCTGCTAATTGATAATGTTTGATGTGCCATGAAAACGATCCTGCCGTTTCTGTTGCTTGTTGCATTCCTGTCTTTCACATTCACTGAATCTTTTGCGAAGGGAACCTCGACCAGAGAGCCGGTCAAACAGATGAGTACTGCGCTCGAATCAGACCGTCATGCGATGGAGGGTTACGCTGTCGAGTACGATAACCTCAGGCCCCTGGACGGAACATTTCCCGGGGACTACAGGCTGGTGCAGCTTGCACTGCTGCTCGACACCAGCAACAGTATGGACGGGCTTATCGGACAGGCAAAGAGCCAGCTCTGGCGAATTGTCAACGAACTGGCCAGGCTGCAGAAACGGGGAGAAGACATCCGGCTTGAAGTTGCGCTCTACGAGTACGGCAACAACAGTCTTCCGGTTACCTCGGGTTACATACGCCAGGTCGTTCCGTTCACGAGGGATCTCGACAGGCTTTCCGAAGCACTGTTCTCTCTCGATACAAACGGCGGTTCGGAGTACTGCGGCCATGTTATCGGCACCAGCCTTAACCGTCTGCGTTGGAACAGCTCGGACGAAGGGCTGAAAATGATCTTCATTGCAGGTAACGAGCCTTTCAACCAGGGGACGGTCAGCTACGAGGTTGCCTGCCGCTGGGCCGCTGACAGGGATATCGTCGTCAATACCATCCACTGCGGGGACTACCGTCTGGGAATCGAAACCTGGTGGCAAAGGGGGGCGCTTCTTGGCGGAGGCAATTATTTCTCCATCGACAGCGACCGGATTTTCAGGGGATACACAACGCCTTACGATGACGATCTCAATGCCCTGAACCAGAGGATCAACAAGACCTACGTGCCTTACGGTAAACGGGGAAAGCAGAATTACGCACGGCAGGCCGAGCAGGATGTCAATGCGGCAACGCAGTCGGCAGCCATTTCTGCGGCAAGAGTGGCCACCAAAGGATCTAAGCTTTACAAGGCCTCTGAGTGGGATCTGGTCGACGCAATTGACGAAAAGCAGGTGTCGGTGGACAAGCTTGAGAAAAAGTATTTGCCTGAAGAGCTGCAGGAGATGAGCGATGACGAACTGACGTCATACGTTTCAGAGAAAAAACATGAAAGGGTAAAGGTGAAGCAGCAGATCGCACAGCTGAGCAAGAAACGTGACGAGTACATACGGCAGAAAGAAAAGGAAGCTGCCGACGACAAGACACTCGGATCGGCCATTCTGAAAACGCTCAGAACACAGGCCGAAGCGAAAAGCTTTACCTTCGATTGAGGACGTTCTGCGTGAGAGGTCACTCGGCATTGAAGAGCGCCCTGGTCTCGGGGCTGACGTCGACCGGTTTGCGGGTTCTGACATCAAGTGGGCACCAGACTGTTTTTGCTATGGCAAGAACGTGCCCGTCGTATGCATGAAGAATCTCCGTATGGCGTTCAAACCGGAGCCGCGAAGCGTTGCCGATCCATGTTCGGACAATCACCGTATCGCCGGGCATAGCTGGCCGTTTGTAATCGATCTCGTGACGCCGGATCACCCACAAGATTGTTTCCCGGTCGCCCGGCGGCGCTATTGTTCGCCAGTGCGCCACCGCAGCATCCTGGATCCATTGCACGTAAACGATATTATTAACATGCCCCTGCCTGTCGATATCCTCAGGCTGGACATCGATGTGCATTTCAAACGGCTCGACAGCTTTCGGCATGGGTTCCTTTTTTTGATATGATACAAAATAATGGGGGATTCGTAATTTTATGAAACGCTTTCTGCAGCTTATCGCTATCCTGTCCGTTTTTATTGTACTTTCCGGTTGTGCCATAACGCGTGACCTGGTTTCCGATGAGCCTGTTTCATCAGAAGTGACCGGTTTCAGCGGTCTTGCACGGATCGATCCTCTGCATCGGCACGGATGACGAGGTTTATGGAGGTATCTGGAGAAATCTCAGGAAATGATGGTGGTTTTTTTCCTTTTTCGGGATTTGCAGGAATTCTGTATTTTGTGCGTAGTATTTCTTCCCTTTCGCTGTATCCCATTGCACGGTAATATTTGTGCGTGTTTTAAGAGATGAACGCTGGTGTTCCCTGTATGAGGCAATTGCTGAGTTACCAGGTCCGGCGAATCAGCTTTATCGGTATCTGTCTTTTATCATTACAAGTGACATCTTTTGTCAATTCAATGTTAGGTATGAATCATGGGTGAAAAAACAAAACCATCACTTCCTGTGGGTAAAGAGGAAGTTGTGAACAATTCTGGCCCACCGGAGCCTTGCGGGAGACTGGCCTATTCACTGGTTATTTTCATGTTATTTATTCTGTTTCTGCTTGTCATTATTCTTGTTATTGTCGCAGCATTTTTCCCGGGAGATAAAAATACGGTTCTGGAGTTCTGCAAATGGGCATTTTCTTCATTACTGGGCGCATTCGGCGCCTGGATTGGCGCAGGAGCAGCGTATTTCTTCGGAAAAGAAAATCTGGCCGAAAGCAGGGAATCTACCAAACAAGCGCTGCAGATCCAGCAGGAGACATTGAGCGGTTCGGCTAAACCGGTAAGGATAAGAGATCTTACCCTGACTGCTATGAACAAGGAGTTCATGTTCAATGGAAATACAGAAAAAAGTGTTATTTGCAAGGCTCTGGAGCAATACGATGACTACTGGTGGGTGCCAATATTTGATGATGAAGGTAAAGGTCAGTTGAAGGATGTCGTTCATGCCCGTGTGTTTATGACTACTGAACAAGATGAGAAACAGAATCCCGTGGTGTCTGAGATTCTGGAAAACCTCGATGAAAAACCCAAGACCCAGAAACTTCATGGCCCTTCATTTTTCATCAAGGCAACCCCCGAAGAAAAGATCGTTGATGTCGTCGAGCGCATGAACAATTCCAATGCAGCGGTAGGTATTGTCGTGGATGAGAAAAACAAGCCAACATACTGCTTTACAAAATCAGATCTTGCGTCGGTGCAGAAACAGTGAGCTGTTTTTTCTTTTTATATGTCTGTCAGTGCAGGCAGCAAAAGACAAAACGCTTTGATCGGACATACTCAAGACGTTCAGAATGCAGTCTGTATCAAGGTGCTTCACAATCAAGTGATCTGAAGGTTATCCATGGATAACGTGTGAATACTTCTCAGCCTATTCCATGACGTAACCGGCAAGAAATTCACGGTATTGATTTGCATGCAGTTGAATGTCGTCATTGCTGATATTCTTGAAGCCTTCGATGCCTTTCGGCAGGACGCTATGGAGAACAAGAGGCGTAAGCCATTTCATGCCGCACAGACTTGCCGTTTGCTGAAAAGGGCGCAGTAACTCGCTGATCGTATAACTACCCGCCGGAACAATATGTCATGTAAGGTCCGCCGGTTGTAATGGCCGACAGCCAATGCTTGCTGTTCAGCCGGTCGCCAACGGTATTAAAGCAGGCAGATTTTTGCCAGTAATTGCACAACAGAGACTGCTGAAAATTCGTTCTGACCGTGGCGGCAAAATTTCACTACATCAGCAGTTTTTTACAGAAAACAAATCGTGGAAAAGTTGAAGCGAAGCTTCCATCGCTTCTCAGCTCTAGTTTGCCCTGATTGGTGCGTATCTGTGCTATATATTCTTCTTTTGCCTGTTGTGAGATCTATGAAGAAGTATCCGGTTTGAAGATTCTTGTCTGGAATCCTATCTGTACGGTTTTCTTGCCGTGGTTTGGATGTGATTGTATATTTCTTTTTTGCATAAGAAGTTAATGCTCTTTTAACCGGACTATTTGGGATTTCAACACATGAACGGAGAGACGCACAGTCAGCTTGCGAGTTTTATCTGGAGTATCTGCAATCTTCTTCGCGGGCCGTACAAGCGGAACGAATACCGGAAAGTGATTCTTCCCCTGACGGTGCTTCGCCGGTTCGAGTGTCTGCTGGAACCGACGAGGCAGAAAGTGCTTGACGAGCATCAAGAGTGGAAGACGAAACCGGAACGGGTGCAGCAGGCTCGTCTGCAAAGCGTTTCCGGGCATCGTTTCTACAATCTTTCCAGAATGCAGTTTTGCCTGCCGGGCGAGAACATCCATTCTTTGCTTGACGATCCCGACAACCTCGCCCTCAACCTGAACAGCTATATCACGGTGTTTTCGCCGAACGTTCGCTCCATTATGGAGAAGTTCAAGTTCAGCGACCAGATTGCCCATATGGCCGAGAAGAACATTCTCTTCGAGGTGATCAAGGCGTTTGCGAAGGTCGATCTTTCCCCCAAGCGGGTGGATCAGTTGCAGATGGGCTATGTGTTCGAGGAACTGATCAGGATCGGGGCGGAGCAGGCCAACGAAGAAGCGGGGGAGCATTTTACCCCCCGCGAAGTGATCAAGCTCATGGTGAACCTACTGCTTGCTCCCGAGGATGATCTCGGCAACAGCCATGTAGTGAAAACTATCTACGATCCGGCGTGCGGGACGGGCGGAATGCTGTCTGTCGCCGAGGAGTATATCCGCCAGCTCAACCGCGACGCTCAGCCGAAGCTGTTCGGGCAGGACTGGAATGACGAGGCGTGGGCTGTCTGCAAATCGGATATGCTGATCAAGGGAGAGGATGCAGACAACATCATTCTGGGCGATACCTTTAAGAATGACGGATTTGACCGGAATTCGGATGGCATGAAATGGACGTTCGATTATATGCTTGCCAATCCTCCGTTCGGGGTGGAATGGAAACAGCAGCAGAAACATATTCGGCAGGAAGCCGATATGCTTGGTTTCGAGGGGCGGTTCGGCGCGGGCACGCCGCGCATCAACGATGGCGCTTTGCTTTTTCTGCAGCATATGATTTCCAAAATGCGCAGCATCGAAAAGGGCGGGAGCCGTATCGGGATCGTTTTCAACGGTTCGCCGCTGTTTACAGGAGACGCAGGCAGCGGTGAGAGCGAGATTCGCCGATGGATTATCGAGAACGACTGGCTGGAAGCTATCGTGGCGATGCCGGAACAGTTGTTCTACAATACTGGCATTGCAACCTACATCTGGGTGCTGACCAACCGCAAGGAAGCGCACAGGAAAAAGAGGGTGCAGCTCATTGACGCCCGTAATTTCTGGGTGCAGATGGAAAAATCCCTCGGCAACAAACGCCGCCGCATCGGCGATCCGGAGGACAAACCGAAAGACCCCGACCATATTGCGGAGATCACCCGGATCTACGAAAACTTTTCGGATGGAGAAACCGGAACTTTCACCATTGACGGCAAGGAGAAGAAGCTGGTCGTCAGCAAGGTGGAGCAAGCGATCGAGCGTTTGCAGGAGTACCGGACAGCACTGATCACTGCTGCCGTGACGGGGAAGATCGACGTGCGCTATGCGGCTGACAGTCATGGGCAGTTCGGAATGGCGGCAGAGGAGGCGGAGACCTATGGGTGAGCGCGAGACGTTGATCCCGAAGCATGGTGGCTACAGGAGGCTCAAAAGCTTTCAGGTGGCACAGCTTGTGTATGACGTCACCGTGCGCTTCTGCGACACATACATCGGGAAACGTTCACGCACTCACGACCAGATGGTTCAGGCTGCACGCAGCGGCGTGCAGAATATCGCGGAAGGCTCGCAGGCTTCCGCGACTTCCAAAAAGACCGAACTCAAGCTGACGCAGGTTGCCCGAGCCAGCCTCGAAGAGCTCAGGCTTGACTACGAGGATTTTCTACGGCAGCGGAGGCTTGTAGCGCTCGATCCGGCACATCCGGCGCTCATGCGGTTCAAGGCACTGCAGCCAAAAACCCTGCAGGAAGTGCAGGTGTGGGTTGCGGAGGAGAGGAGGACGGTAACGGACCGGCACGGACGAACACGGACAAGGGGAAAAACAAGGACTGACACCGACTGTTCAGGTTCTTCGTCCGTGCCTGTCAGTGATCGTCTGTGTCCGTCCACTCTGAGCCCTTCCTGTCTTGCGGCCAATGCGGCGCTGTCATTACTGAACCTGGCATGTTATCTCCTCGACCGTCAGGTGGCGCGGCTTGCTGAGGATTTTGAAAACGAAGGCGGATTTACCGAACGCTTGTACCGGGTGCGGACCGCGAAGCGGAGGAAATAGGAGCGTTATATAGCATGAAATACAGACTTCTTGTTTTCGATTTCGACGGGACGCTGGCCGATAGCGAGTCGAGTATCATGGAGGCCTTGCGGCTTGCTGCGCAGGACCTGGGGGTTCCGGAGATTGACCGGGCCCGAGCGAAAAGAAGTATTGGATTGCCGTTGCGGCAGACTATCGAGATGGGGATGGGGCTCGGGAGTGACAAGGTTCCCGAGGCTGTTGACCTTTACAGAAAACACTATAACGACGTCGCGTTTGGAACGACCACTCTTTTTCCTGGCGTGAAGGAGACGCTGAATCTTTTGCGACAGGACTATACGCTTGCAGTTGCTTCGAGCAAGAGCCGGCAGGGGCTTGAAGCCATGATGAAGCACCTCGGTATTTATGAGCTTTTCTCCGTTATTGCCGGGGCACAGGATGTGCAGCAGGGAAAGCCTGCACCGGATATGGTGCTGCTTGCACTGGAAAGACTCGATATACCGGCACAGAATTGCCTGGTCGTGGGTGACACCGTCTACGATATCGAAATGGGCAGAAGGGCCAGGACCGATACCTGCGGGGTTACCTACGGCAACAATTCGGCTGACGAGCTACGCCGCCTCGAGCCTACCTTTCTCATCGATTCATTTCCACGTGTGTTGTCTTGTCTGTAATAGGGAGAGCCAATGCAAAGGAACCGGGAAGCTTCATGCGATGGATTCAGAGCGTTGACGATACATCAGGAAACCTCGTCCGTCAATTCATCATTGCTCAACGCACGCTCAATCCGGAGAAATCCGGCGTTGAGTTGTGTCGTTTATGAGGGTTCAGTAACTTGCAAGCGGATGAAAAACGTAGATTTTATCGTACTTTAATTATAATGAGTTTAAATATAGTCAGGTAGTCGAAACGTAATCTTATAGCAGGAATTATGGCAGAAACAGCACCAGACCCCAAGCCGGCAGCTAAAGCAGCAAAAGGAGCTCCTGCTGCAAAACCGGCGGCAAAAGCAGCAAAAGGAACTCCTGCCGCAAAATCAGCGCCGGTGAAAACGCAGGCTTCTCAGGGAAAGAAGACTTCTAATCTTGAAAATCCCCTGAGGATGAAGCCCATCGATACAGGTTTGAAGGACAAATACAGATCAGTGTAATTGCAAATTATTACAAAAACTATAGCTATGGCGGACGACAAGAAAAAAGGCGGATTGCTGTCACGGTTCAAAGGTAGCAAACAAAAAGATACTCTTTTGGCTGAAGCAGGTGCCCGGAAGCCTCCTGCAGTATCTTCAAATCCGGTACCCAAGGCAAATCCGGCACCTAAGGCAGAACCGGTAACTTCAGCAAAGCCTGCACCGGCAGCTCAGACTCCAGAACCTGTTCCTTCTCAAAAGCAGGCCATTGCGGAAAAGAGCGCTCCGATAGAACCGGGAACTGAAGGTGATGCCACTGATCCGATTGCCTCGTTCCAGTTCTATATCCAAAGCATACTGAGTATTGGTGTAAGCCATGTGAAACTGGCTGATATGGTGTCCAATGCTGTTGCGGAAAATCTTGCCAAACTGACAGGGGGTGGAAAGACGGAAGGGGATTAGGATAACGACAGGATCGAGAGGGCTTCAGAGAATCTCTCAGTATGTTTTTGTCATATCCTCATCCACGCAGATAATGAAATCGGCCCGTCCCCGGTTTTTTTCTTCCAGGTTGTCAATATTCTCCTGTTCGACCGTGGTGATGGTCATGCAGTCCAGAGTGTCCTGCTGAAGGTGCAGGTAGTAGAGAATGCCCTCATGAAAATCCGAATGGTAAGCGCCGTTCAGATGTACAAAGGTCTGGTCTTCCTTGAAATTTTTCAGAATAAAATGAGCCATTGTTGCGTCCTTGATCGCCTGGGCCTTGACGATTTCAGGGGTACCGTGGCCATCCATCATCGAAAGGATCTTTTTGTACTGCGGTAATTCGGGATCGAACTGGATGGGGAGAGGGGCAATCCATGCTTTCTCATCATTACCCAGCTTTTCCAGAACAGCAAAGTCGCCATTCTTGTAGACCATGCTCGCATATCGCCTGGGTATATTCGTCGCAAAAAAGGGTATCCGGTTTGCTCTGGCAAAATTCACAATCGGGGCATAATCAGTTTTGTGGTTGGGCCAGAGCCGGGCAAGAGAATCCAGTCCTGCATAGCCAATCGTTCCGTCCAGGTAATCGTCAAGAGCTTTCTGATTGTCAGCTTCGAACATTTCTCCGCCCAGAATTATCTTGCCGGATTCGTGCAGGTCCTTGACCAGTTCAAGTTGCAGCCAATGAGCGATGGGATTATTGTGTAATTCCCCGAAAAGGACGATATCGCTTTTTTTCGCCTTTTTGTAAAGTTTGCGATAGCTTACCTCCTTACCGTTTGCTTTATATATTTCGTAAGCAGGTTTGTCCTTTCCATAAGCGGACGTGCTGATTGATGAAAGAACGATCAGAAAAACAAGAAGAGAGATCAAGGGAGCAGACAGGTGATGGTGCTGCCTGCGATTGGCATAGAAACGATGATTGGAGAGCGGGTCATGAAAGATCATGGGTATTTCGATATGGGTGGCATGATGTTTCAGGAAAATAATGTCTTGTGGTGATATAAGAGAAAAAAAGTGCGATATCAGTTCGATATTCATTCCGGAACGCCTGATGCCATTGCATCATTGGAGCATTATGATGGGGCTTCTCCATGATTGCAGTGGAAGGTTACAATAGCGGTTCTCTACGATGACGCGTTCGCCGGCCGACAGTGTTGTTGTGCTCGATTTCGAAACGACGGGCTTGTCGCCGCAGTATGGCGACCGGGCGATCGAGATCGGTGTAGTGCTTCTGGAACAGGGAAAGATTGCAGACCGTTTTCAGCATCTGATGAATCCCGGTTTCCGGATCAGTCCGTTTATCGAGCGCTATACCGGCATTTCCAATGACATGCTCAGGGGCCAGCCCTGTTGTGAGGAAGTAATGGGCCGGTTTTCGGAGTTTATCTCCGGTCATAATCTTGTCGCTCACAATGCATCGTTTGACAAGCGTTTTCTGGACTCCGAACTGAAACGTGCGAACCGGGTATACAGAGGCTCCTGCTGCTGCTCCCTGCTCGTGTCGAGAAGGATTTATCAGGACTCTCCGGACCACAAGCTCAGGACGCTGGTCTCGCATGCGGGCATCCCGCAAGCCGGGACCTTCCACCGTGCACTGGCCGATGCCGAGATGACAGCGCGTCTATGGATGTCGATGATCGAGAGGATCCGAGAGCACTATGGGATCACTGAGCTCTATTTCGATCAACTGACCGATCTTTCAAGGGTTGACAGGCTCTATGCCCGACGGTTTCTCACCTCACTGAAACATGAGGGCAAGAAGGACCCTTGAAGCTATTCGGAAACAGGAACAGTTCACTTCGAAAAATAGGCGATCAGGCCGAAAGAGATGAAGAGGGTTGTGGCGAGGAGGATGGTAAGGTCGCTTATCTTGCGCATGAACGCTTCTTCTTTTTCCCTGTAAAGGCTTGCGATGACGATGACTGCAGCGTTGTTTGCAAGCAGGAAATAGGATGCGGCCGGGAGGATGTCGGAGAGGGTGAAATAGAGCATCGCCGCTCCTGAAACAATGCTCGTGACGATGAGCAGTTCTTTGGTTTGCCTGAAGGGCAGGGTGTTGGCGATTGTTCTTATGCCGCTCATGAGATCACCCCGGCGGTCCCGCATGTCCCACATTACCTCGATAAAAAACGCACACACAAAAATATAGCCCCAGCAGATCCATGCTTTCAGGGATAATGGCTGTCCTGCAAAAAACAGGGGCAGAAAAACAAGCGCGGTCGCCCAGTCGAGCGGTGGAGTGAGGTTTTTTACGATGAAGATATCTTTCAGCCGTCGTGCACCGTTGAGATGCCCGGCAAGAAAGGCAGGGAAGCACTTATGGTTGTAGAGGAAGCCGATAAGGATGACGATCACTGTTGTCCGGAAAGCCGGTTGCCCGAACTGGAACGCAATGACAAGGGATATGATCGAAAGCGGGTAGAAGATCGCGTAGGTTATGAATTTTTTGTTGAGAACGGCATTGTGCAAGCCTTCGGGATCGTTGGCGGCATCTTCGACGCCATCGGTCAGCCGGTTGTCCTGGTAGATAGAAAAGGTCAGCAGGAAAACGCAAAGGAGAGCCCAGCCGTTGACAGGGATGTCGAAAAATATCGACCAGCTTGCGGCAGCAACTGCCGAGAGCAGGGAAAGATGCAGTTTATGTCTGAAAAAGTAGAGAGACACGATATGCAAATGGGATTCAGAACAATACTGGCAAAATGAGCGACAAAATCCAATAATCCACCGGAGGTTTTTTTTCTTCTCCCGTTATAAAAAAACCTCCTTTCATGGGGGACTTCAAGGAGGCTTTCGGGTAACGGGGGACACCGGGGGACACCAAATCTAGAGTACAGGCAGGTGCTTTGTCAGCGCTGCTTGCAAAACTTCAAACTCTACCGGTTTTGACAGATGATCATTCATGCCGTATTCGAGGCATTTCTGACGGTCTTCCTCTCTTGAATGAGCGGTGAGGGCGACAATAATGACATTATGGTCAAGAACCGGTGAAGAAGGATTTCTTATTTCACGTGTGCATTCATATCCGTCCATGTTGGGCATCTGCAGGTCCATCAGGATCAGGTCGTATGTCGACGATTGCAGGATGTCAATCGCCTTGACGCCATCTTCGGCGGTCTCGACCAGGAATCCCATTTTTTTCAGCATGTGCGAAGCAACCATGAGATTGGTCTTGCTGTCATCGACAAGGAGGATTTTCCTTGCCGGATTTTCATTTCCGTCATGCGTTTGTATCCTGTCTTCGTCGTGTCCGGCAGACGTTCTCTCCCTGAGTCTGTGTTCGAGAATATGTTCAAGCGTTTTTTTCAGCTCTTTCATCCTGACCGGCCTCTGCAAATGCTCAACAATGATCGATGAGGATTTCAGGGATTTGTCGTTTTCATCCTGTTTGTCTGCTTCGTCAAGCAGTACCAGGCGCAACGGGTGCACCGTTTTTTCTGCTTCAAGGACGGAGATGATATCGGTGGCATTCTGCTCCGGAAAATCGTTATCGATGAGAATAACCTGAAAAGGATCGTTGCCGTCACTTGCAGCATCCCGAAGCATAGTCAGAGCTGTTTCAGTGTTCAATGCCCGGAATATGTTCATTTTCCAGAGATGCATCATCGAATACAGATTCTGACTTGAACGTTCGTTTTTCATCAGAAGGAGTGCCTTGACTCCTGAGAGCTTGTGCGGGATGGTATCCTTTTTTTCTTCCCGAGTGCCTTTCTGCACCTTGAAAGGCAGTGTGACCCAGAACTCCGAGCCAATGTTTTTCTGGCTGTCGGCGCCGATATTTCCGCCCATCAGACGGGTTAACTGCTTGGTGATGGCCAGTCCAAGACCCGTGCCGCCGTATTTGCGTTTTATCGATTCATCTTCCTGCGTGAACCGGTCAAACAGTGCATTGAGTGCATCTTCTGCAATGCCTATACCGGTATCACGTACGGTTAAACGGAGGACTGTCTGTTTTTTATTCTCTGATTCCAGGCTTGCGTTAATTGAGACGGAGCCTTTTTCAGTGAATTTTATTGCGTTACCAACCAGGTTGGTGAGGATCTGGCAGACTCTGTCGGGATCACCCACAAGATAGTGTGGTACATTTTCATCAGTGCTATAGCTCAGTTCGAGACCTTTTTCTTTTGCCTTCAATGCCACCCTGTCGGCAATATTTTCCAGGAGAGCAACAAGGTTGAAGTCTGCTGATTCGAGCGTGATCTTTCCCGCTTCTATCCGGCTGTAATCAAGCAGTTCATCGACCAGTTTCATCAATGATTTGCCGCATGATTTGACGATCGCGGTAAAGTGTTTCTGTTCCTTGTCAAGCTCCGTGTGCTGGAGCATATCGGTCATTCCGATGACACCGTTGAGCGGAGTACGGATTTCGTGACTGATGTTCGAGAGGAAATCGCTTTTTGCCTTGTTGGCAGCATCTGCCCGAACGGATGCTTTTTCGAGTTTTTTATTGGTTTCGAGGAGTTTTTTTTCAATTTGTTTTCGGTTTTCGATGTCATCGATGATCCATATCACACCGTCATCGAGATTTTCCGGATTCAATGCCTTTCCAGACAGAGAGCACCATACCGGGGTTCCGTCTTTGCGCCTGAGCCGATATTCAACCTGGAACTGTTCATTGTCCCGGAGTTTTTCATAATGCTTTTTTCCGAAAGAAATGAAATGCTTTTCGTTGAGATGAAGCGATCTCATGTTCATGCCGACCATTTCATCAGGGGAACCGTAACCCAGAATATCTGCCAGCCGCTGGTTTCCCCTGGCAAAGATACGACCACCCTTGAGAGCCATGATCCCGATTTGGGAATTGCGGAAAATACCTTCAAATTCAGCAGTTTTTTCCAGGAGCTGCTTTTCGGTTTTTTTGCGTATGGTTATATCGTGCAGAATGCTCTGGCAGGCTGAGTTTTCATTGGGCTCTTCACGCTGAATTGTCGTCAGGTCATTGATCCACAGGATTTCTCCATTCCTGTTGACAATTCGATATTCATCTTCAATGAATGCACGGTTCTTGTCTGCTTCTGCTATATCGGCTCTTTTCCTGAAGACTCTTTCCCTGTCTTCAGGATGAACAAGGTTCCTGTATGATATCCGACCGCTCAGGAAATCCTTGATGGTCCAGCCAAACAGCCGCTCGATGCTGCCTGCAGCATACTCGACGGCCCATTCACTGTTGTTTTTCCAGACAAATGCGGCGGCCTGACTCCTGCTGAAAATTTCATTGGCGAGATAAAGGGTTTTGGATTCATGATGTTTGTGCAGCGCAAAAGACAAGTCGTTGCACAGCTCGCTGAAGTAGTCGACCTCATGCTCGCAAATGGCAATATCCGGTGTCAGGGAGACACTGATGATGCCATAAATCTCGTCTTTGTAACGCAGACGACTGGTCATCCCGTATCGTCCCTTATAGAGGCGGGAGAGGGGGCAATTGCCGCAATCGGTTTTCGGATTGCTGAGAAAAATATCCTTGTTGTTTTTTATTGCCTTGTTCAGACAGTCGGGCCTGCTGCCTTTTTCAAGGTACCGCTTCATGATAGGGAAGTCATCGCCAAGTCCGTGCGATGCTGTCATATAGACGTGATCGTGATTGTCGGTCAGCGCTATCCAGGCGTTGTGATAGCCAAGGTGAATTTTGAGGTATTTGCAGATTCCGGAAATCAGTTTGTTCAGATCTGTTTCTTCAATGATCAGGCGGTTGATTGCTCGGAATGCCTCAAGCACTTCCTGGTTGCGCTGCAGATGCCTGTCGGAGTTGCAGATGATTCTCTTGCCGTCCTTTTTCATGTATCCATGGGATCTTTTGAACTGTTCCGTTGTCATGGCTTGTCAGAAGGATTGAGCAGTGACGATATTTTTTCAAGAATCGTGCTTCGTTCGACAGGCTTGGATATTACAAGGTTTGCCCCGACACAGTCGGCAATGTCCAGGTTTGTCGTGGCATCAATATGTCTTGAGCCGCCTGAAAGGGCAATGATGCCGACGGAATTGTCCTTTTTTCTGATTTCCCGGATCAGTTCGATGCCATCCATTTCCGGCATGATAAGATCGGTAATGATAAGGTCAGGCATTGGTGCCAATTGCAGCATCTCATAAGCTGTACGGCCATTTTCGGCACTGATGACGTTATAGCCTTCACGTTCCATCATTTGTGACAGCATGTCACGAACCAGAGGTTCGTCATCGATAATCATAATTGTTTTCATATGTCGACGGTTCAGGTGTTGCAGCAGGTTGTCCGGTCGTTAAAGGAATGCTTATGGTAAATGTGGAACCTTTTCCCTCAGTGCTCTTGACCGTTATATCTCCATCCAGGTCGGATATGATCCCATAGACAGCAGCAAGGCCGAGCCCCGTTCCTTTTCCTGCCTGTTTGGTGGTGAAAAACGGTTCGAATATTCTGTCGAGATGCTTTTCAGGAATTCCTTTCCCTGTATCTGATATTGTTATTGTTGCATGGTTGCCATGAAGCGTTCCTTGCATTTCTTCGTCTTTCAGTGATAACGTGATCGTGCCGGTTCCTTCAATAGCCTGTTTTGCGTTTGTAAGCATATTGATGATGATCTGTTGTATTTTTGAAGGATCGGCATCGACATAACAGCTTGAACAGGTTACCTGATGGACAAGGGTTATCGATGAGGGGATCAATGGTTTGATGAATCTCAAGGCCTCAAGAATGACTTGTCTGAGCGAGATTCGTTTTTTGGGGCCGGTCGAATCCCGGCTGAACGACAGTATCTGTTCAACAAGAGCCTGGGCCCGTCTGCTTGCATCGATGATTGTGGCAGTGTTTTTGTGTGCGAGCGAGTTTTCTTCGAGATCATCGAGTGTCATGGAAGCATACCCGAGGATGGATGCGATGATATTATTGAAATCGTGAGCGATGCCTCCGGCGAGTGTTCCGAGGGCATTGAGCTTTTGGGACTCCCGATATTTTTTCTCAAGCTCCTTGAACGGAGTGATATCGGTGTAGATACCCATTATCGCAGATTGCCCGTCAAAATCGATGGACGCATTTCTGCCGATACAGGTTAATTTCCTGCCGCTTTTGGTAACAAGCTGTATTTCTGAAAGAGCATCGGCATTGTTGGAAACTTTTCCGTTCGATTGCTCCTGTACAAATATTTTCGAATATGGGAATGCTGGAGAAAATACTTCGTTTTCCCCATATTCCAGCAATATTTTAAAACGCGGATTTACATAAAGAATCTTTTTGTTATTTCGGATAACAATAATGTTATGTGAATGTTCTGCAAGATCACGGAACTGCTTTTCGGAACCCTGTAAACTTTTTTCATAATTCAAGCGGTCGGTAATGTCATTGAATACCGTGATACAGCCGGACACGTTATGAGCACTGTCTTTGAAATTGGCTTTGTTGAGAACCACATTTCTCGGCCCTTCAGGAGTCAAGATATCCAGGTCTTCTGACGGGTGTGGCTTTGTGTGACCGGAGCATGAAAAATGCTGCGAGAGCGGTTCGGGAAAGAAGTCGCTTGTTTTTTTTCCTTTCAGAACATTTTTGCTGATGCCGGTAAATGATTCGAATGCTGAGTTGCAGCCAAGAAACATTCCTTTTCTATTCTGATAGGAAACCGGCATGGGTATGGTGTCGAGAAGCGAAGAGGTGAACGCCAGTTGCTTTTTCAGGGCTTTGTCAGTTTCAATCAGAGCCTTTTCGTTGTTTTTCAAATCTGTGATATCGATAACACAAACTAACAACCAGTTCCTGTGATCGGAATCAGATGGAAAGGCCAGTTTTACAAGTGCGTCAAATTTTTTTCCCGTGAGATCTTGCTGGATTGTGCTGAATGCAAAACCGGTTTCATCGTTATATATTGCATTCAGGGAATTGATATAGGGCCTGACAGATGTTTTGAAGAAAAGTTTTCTCGGGCTGTATGAGAGCAGTTTCTTTGCTGATCCGGCCCGATACATTGAAACGGCTCTGTCGCTGATATCGACGATCCTGATCAATCCCGATGTTTCCCTGAGAAACTCAGGTTTGTCGTGTATATGGTCTAAAAAGCTGCCGGTATGGATTTTTTTCAGGGTGTTGAAGTATTGCTGAAGGAGGGTTATGTCAATACCAAACAAAGCGGCATCGACATTATTGACAATAAGGCTCAGTTTTTCTTTCTGAACACGATTTGCCTGCTCGGCGAGCACTCTTTCAGTGATATTGTCATGCACGACAATAATTCCCTCTTTATGATCACGATCAAGAGGCGTTGCCGTCATTGTATACCATCGTTGTTCGAGGGGGGAGTGACAGGGGTAATCGATCGCAAATGAAGATGTTCTGCCGCCAAGAAGCCGTTCTATACCATCGCTGACTTTTTCAGCTTCAGGACCAGGGCAATCACCATTGCAGTGATCCAGATATTTTGTGCCTATAAAGTCAGATGGTGCCCCATTGTACTTTCCAAAATCTTTCCAGGCATTATTTGCAAAGACAATTGTGCCATGCTTGTCAAGTACAACTATATTTTGTGACAGCGCATCGAGAACATCATAAGCATTGTTTTCGGGGGACATTTTTCAATTAATGAGAATTGACCCTGTTTTTTTACGCCTATACAGCCATTTCAGTTGAATAGTGAGTATTGCAATCTTATGTTTTTTTTAACTCTATGTATTTTCCTTTTTATTAATGACAGGAAAAAATGAAATGCAAATCAATTCTACAACTCTCTACGGAAAAATTACATAATATATAAATGCTTTGCAAATCAAGTATATCAAAGCGCATGGGTTAATGTTGACTTAATATATTTAATTATATGCAGATATAACTGTATGGTTTGCCGGTTGTAATTGCCGTTTTCTGTTCGATAGTATTCATTATTCGATATTTCAGAAAAGATGCAAAGCAAATTGTATCATGTGATACTACAATAAACTGTCATGGAAATAGAATCACTTTCAGCAGCGTTCACCACAAAGATCATCCATGGGAGGACAGGGGATTTGCTGTCAGGGTTCCCAACCGGATATCGCTTTACATATACTCTGAACGTCCTCCGGACGAGGAGTTAATATAGATAGGAATGTATCCTTGCTTTTCAATAACTGCTTATTTCATTTAAACGGAGGGTTGGAATGGAAAAAGAAAGGTCCTTGCTTGCAGTGGCGAAAGAGGTAGTGGTCGTGGTCAGGGAGGCGCTCGTTATTCTTGTCGTGCTGGTGCTGTTTCTTTCGCCGTCACTGGTCAAAAAAACATTGACGTCGGCCGGTTTTACCAAAGCCTCTTTTGCAGGGTGGGAATGGGAGCGTGAGGTGAAGGCGGCAAAAGAACAGGTCGAGAAAGCCAGGGGGCAGCTTGCTGTGGTACAGGAGAAGTTCGATGACGTGAACACGGAACTCAAGCAGATCAAGGCGTCTGTGAGCCCTGTCGAGAGGGTGCGAATAGAAAAGGTTGCACAGGACCTCGAGTTGTCCAGGGAGCAGACAGAAATTATCCAGAAGGAGCTGTCCCTGACAATCCAGCGCCAGGACAAGCTGCTGCAGAAGACCTTGCCCGGAGATACGATGAAGAAGGTCAGATAGCGGTGCATACATGCTCGGATCTGGTTCGAATGTCCCGTTGTTCAAGACGTTCAGGGGCTTTTTCGCTGTGACTGACGATTGTTATCTTCCATGGCTACACCCGACCGGTATCGTTTGGTCGTATTTTATTAACGAGTAACCCTGTTCCGAGGGAGGTTTTATGTCACTTTTCAAGATAGGTCTATGCGGTGTTCTGCTGCTTTGTTTTGCTCTGGTGAGCTTGCTGCAAGCGGAGGAAACGGTTCAGGAGACGGGTAAGCGTCTCGTTACCGAATTGTTTTCCGATCTCCAGGCAGGAAATATCGATGCGGTCGAACAGAGAATGTCACCGGCATTTCAGTCTGCACACAAGGATGGCGCACGTGACAGGGCGGAGCAGGTGGTGCTGATGAGAACGCTTGAACTGGGCCCGTTCGGGATCGATGATGTCAGGGCAACAAAGAAAGGTCATGTCATGGTTGTGACCTATACGGTGAGTGCCGCTGAAAGCTTCAATGATGAGCGCTTTGAGAAAATGCCTGCACAGAGGCTTTCGGTTTTTCATCTTACCCGCGAAGGCTGGCGATGGATCGCTCATGCGAACCTGCATCCCATGCAGTAACCTGTTTCAACCGTTCCATATGTTGTGTTATTTTCCATAACTTTAAGCGCAAGTGCCCCATACTGGCACCTGTCCTGATCCCCGGTATTTCTGTATTGTGTTCATAGATGTATTCTGGAACTGATCACGAGGCCGTGACGCTTCTGTTTGCTGTTCTGATCATGTACATGAACGCCGACTGACGTATCAACCAGAGCCGATATGAGTCTTTCAGGCTATATCAGAAAAAGTATCAAAGAGGGTACGCAGATCTCCCGGTCAGTTATTATCTGGGGAGTGTTCATCGCTGCGCCCGGGAACATACTTTTCTACCTTCTTCTCAAGTACGTTTTTCAGATGCCTTATGAGAACCTGACGATACGTCTCACAGGTTCTGTGCTTGCTTTGCTGTTGATGGTTTTCATCAGGAGTGAATCACCGTTCGCCAAAAAGTATTTTCCCCTTTTCTGGCATTTTTCCCTGATCTTTATTCTGCCGTTCCTGTTTACGTTTCTGTTGCTTAAAAATGATTTCCATGAGCTTTGGCTGTATTGGGAGATCTTCATGTTCTTTGTCCTTATCCTGTTTGTTCCGAACTGGCTTATGCTTCTTTTTGATATCTGTGTCGGTGTTTTTGCCGGTATTGCAGTTTTTTTTCTGACCACTCCGAACGCAGTTTTGAATCCTGAATTCGATATTCCGGCTTATTCAAGTGTTCTGGTCGTCACCGTTGTAGCCGGTTATCTTTTCAGCGCCAGCAACCGGCGGGGTCAGGCAGCAATGGAAAAGAACGAGGCATTGCAGGCTCTGGCCGGAAGCATTGCCCACGAAATGCGTAATCCCCTGAGTCAGGTCAAGCTCAATCTCGAGATCATTGAAGAGCAGTTGCCTGTCTACAGGCAAAACGGCCCGAAAGAGGCATCCGGTTTGAAGACAGGGAACCTCCTGGATGTGCTCGACAGCCTGTATCAGCATGTTACATGGTGTCAGATTGCCGTCAAACGGGGCTCCCAGATTATCACCATGATCCTTGACGAGGTTAAGGAGAAGCCTGTCAGCAAGAGCAGTTTCGGCTATGCTCCAGCTGCGTTGATGACCGGTAAGGCGGTTGATGAGTATGGTTTCGAATCAAGTGCTGAGCGGGAAAAGATACGGATCGACTGCCGGAGTGATTTCATGTTCCGGATCAATGAGACAATGTACATCTTTGTTCTTTTCAACCTGATTAAAAATGCGCTTTACTTTCTTGAATCGCGTCCTGATGCAAGGATTTATATAACGCTCGAAAAGGGAGAAAAAGCCAACAAGGTGAAGGTAAAGGATACCGGTCCGGGAATCTCTCCTGAAAACTTCGACAAGCTTTTCGATCCTTATTTCACCTCGACTAAGAAAGGAGGGACAGGCCTTGGGCTCTCTTATTGCAAAAGGGTAATGCTTGCCTTCGATGGCGATATTACCTGTAATTCTGTAGAGGGAGAATACACAGAGTTTGTTCTGTCGTTTCCGCCTGTTACCGATGCTGAAATACAGGCAAGTCATGAAAAACTTGTCGAGGAAAACAAAGCTCTTTTCGAGCAGAAACGCATTCTTGTGGTTGACGACAAGGAAGATGATCGTGCGGTGGCAAAAAATTCGCTTGCGGCTCTTGACGCGATCATCGATGAGGCGGCTGATGGAAAGGAGGCTATCGAAAAAATCACTTCGAACCGCTATGATATCGTCCTCATGAACATCGCAATGCCTGTCATGGATGGTTATGCAGCCACCGAAAAGATCAGGGAAGGCGAAGCCGGAGATGTTTCCGTCATGGTGCCGATTGTCGCCTATACCGAGCAGCCGTTTACAGTTGCCCGAGGCAGGGCGAAAAAAGCCGGTATGCAGGGTCTGATCACAAAGCCCTGCACGGAGAGAGAGCTGATCGGTGAACTTTCCAGTGTGTTCAGGGATCACCAGGAAATCGCCTGGTACAGGATGAAGGATAAAAAGATCCTTATCGCTGACGATTCTTCCATCAACCGTATGTCGGTATCCATACTGCTACAGAAATACAGTATGAAGGTCGAAGAAGCTGTCAACGGTCAAGAGGCTCTCGAAAAAATTGAAAAAGGCGCCTTCGATCTGGTGCTTATGGATATCGGGATGCCTGTCCTCAACGGTATAAAGGCGACCCGGCACATAAGGCAATCGGATATTTCCCGTGTCGCCTCGATGCCGGTCATCGGTTTCAGTGGAGAGTCCGACGAGCATCTCGTCAGGCAGGCTATCGACGCCGGTATGAATGATTACCTGATCAAGCCTTTCGATGTCAGGCTGCTGCTTGAAAAAATAAGCCGATTTATCTGATACCGATTCCAGGGTGAGGCCTTCTCTTCTGCAAAGAGAGCCGTTTCCGATGAGCTTGCCCGGGCGCTGATAGATCGGTTGAGGAATGTATACAGTAATAATTTGTATATTAATGTGAACTAACAAGGGCGTTTCAGGTTTTTTTTCTGCAACCCTCTCTGTATCCTGTTCTGTTTATCGTGCCGAAGAAAAGCTTATGCCTTTCTCCTGCAGCGGAGTTGGTTTTTTGCAGGTAATGATCACAGATGAATGCAGCAGAGGTTCTTTAACAAAGATCTCATTGTATGAATCTTATCGAAAACATAAAGAAACAGGTTGCTGCCATACCGGCTGACAAGGCAAAAACGCTTGGCAGTGCAGTTGCCATTGTCGGTCTTTTTTCGATGGGTTTGATGGCTAAAAACATGATATCCTCTTATCCGCGTCACAGAACCGGACAGGAGTGTGAGGGTTATGTCGAAACGCTCAAAAGCAGAGAAATGGAATGGCTTGCCCGCAATATCTACCATGAGGCTCGGGGTGAATCATGGGAAGGTATGCTGGCAGTCGGTATAGTGACGCTGAATCGTCTTAATTCGCCTGATTATCCCGATTCAATCGAGGAAGTGGTCAAAGACTACAAACAGTTCAGCTGGTTCTGGGACGGAAAATCAGACAAGGTGAGAAACCGACGGGCATGGAGAAAAGCCAAAGCAGCTGCTGCCGAGGTGATGATGAATCCTGATCTTCCTCTCGCTAAAAAACTGGAAGGGGTGATGTACTATCATGCCGATTATGTCTCTCCATACTGGGCATCCAACAAACAGGAAGTCGCCACGATAGGTAAACATGTTTTTTATATGTGAACATGCTCTTCCAATCATTTTCCTGACGTGATCTCCCCATTAACCTCCCTGCATTTGTTCGCACAGGGAGGTTTTCTCGTCCAGGGCAAAGGTTACTGTTTCGGTGTGAAGGCTGAGGAAATACCTGATGCGATGCCTTCGACAATCTTCAGGCCGGTGGAGACTGCGCCTGTTGCGATGTTGAGACAGAGATTGACATAGGTCTGAGCAGCCGAGGCAGCATTGGATGCGCCATCGACAACAGTGTCGGCGGCATTCTGGGTTGTATTGCCTACCGCGTTGAACAGATCGGAAAAAACGCCATTGTTGCCGTTTGCCATAGTTACGAATGTTATAAGGTTGTGGTATTTTGGTTCGAACATCATGAAGAATATAGCACAAATGATCGAAGAGAGCGATATTCCTCTGCCGGTTTCCTGTTTCTGTCGAGTTGCATGAATGAGAATACTAATACAGCAGTCCATGGGTAAAGATATTGTGAAGCTTGAGCCGCTTCTTCTATGGAACCATTTTGACAATCTGACCCGGATTCCCCGTCCGTCAGGTCATGAAGAGAGTGTAAGGGCTTTTGTCACTGACTTCAGCCGGAATCTCGGACTTGAGACCATCCGGGACAAGGTTGGCAATATCCTGATCCGGAAACCTGCGGCGGCGGGTATGGAAAACCGGAAAGGCGTTATCCTGCAGGCGCATCTCGACATGGTTCCGGAGGCCTCTGCAGGCTGTTCGCATGATTTTTTGAGCGATCCGATACATGCTCTTGTACAGGGAGACATTGTAACTGCGGACGGAACTACCCTTGGCGCCGACAACGGTATCGGTGTTGCGGCTGCCATGGCCGTACTCGAATCAGATACCATTCCGCACGGTCCTCTTGAAGTACTGTTCACAGCAAATGAAGAGGCAGGCATGACAGGCGCTCTCGGCCTGCAGCCAGGTATTCTTCAGGGAGATATTCTTCTGAACCTTGATTCTGAACAAGAGGGTGATCTTTTTATCGGTTGTGCAGGAGGTCTCGGTGCAACGATGACGTTCAGGTTTGAAAGAGAGCCGGTTCCTGATGGATGCAAGGCAATCACTATAGCTGTCAGTGGTTTGCAGGGTGGTCACAGCGGTATGGATATACATCTGGGCCGCGGCAATGCCAACAAAATAATGAATCGTATTCTCTATCAGGGATATCTTCGCCATGATATTCTGCTTGCCTCTCTTGATGGAGGCGGACTTTTCAATGCCATACCACGCGATTCGAGAGCGACGGTCGTTGTACATTCCTCCAATGCCGAGCAGCTGATCAGGGACATAGCCGATCATGCCGAAACGATATGCCGGGAAATGATCCTTGCAGAACCCGGTCTCGTCATACGCACTGAAATGACCGGGATGCCGGAGAGCGTTATGGAACAGGGTGTTTTTTTTGCGCTGCTCAAGGCGCTCTATGCCTGCCCGAATGGTCTTATTCGAATGAGCGATCTGATCGAAGGACAGGTTGAAACCTCCAACAACCTCGCCAGGGTGAGTTCCGGTGACAACGAGGTAACCATAAACTGTCTGCTCAGAAGTTCCGTGGATTCGGCAAGGGACGATCTTCGGACGATGATCTCATGCGTTTTCGATCTCGCAGGAGCTCATAGTGTTTTTGATGAAGGCTATCCCGGCTGGAGACCGGATCCCGATTCAGCGACGCTTGAAAGAATGAAGGAGATTTACACGGCGACTTTCGGGAAAATCCCCGGGGTCAAATCGCTTCATGCCGGGCTCGAGTGCGGGATAATAGGCGCGACCTATCCAGATCTGGAGATGATCTCTTTCGGGCCGACGATCCGTTATCCCCATTCACCGAATGAGATGGTCGATATTGCATCGGTAGGCAGGTTCTGGGACTTTTTGAATGCAGCACTTGCAAAACTCTAGAGAAACGATGAAGATACAGCGGGAAAGTGTCCTTTGTCCGGGCGAAGGAGATGTTTTTCATGCCGTTAAGTCAAACGGGATTCTCCTGTTCGCTATCGCATGTCTTGTTCTTATACAGCTCCCCGACGTGCTGGCGGCTGATGAGCCGGATACGGTCAGGGATATTGACGGAAACCGGTACGCGACCATTGTCATTGCATCAGGGGATAGCGGTCCTGCACCCCAGGTGTGGATGAAGGAAAATCTTGATGTTACCCGTTACAGGAATGGCGACAAAATCGTTCATGCAGGATCTGCGGAAGAGTGGCAGCAATGCAACAGGGAGAAAAAAGGGGCATGGTGTTATTACAGGAACGACGAACGGAGAGGCGGCGTCTATGGCAAGCTGTACAACTGGTATGCAGTCAACGATCCCAGGGGTCTTGCTCCGGAAGGCTGGCATGTGCCGTCAGACATGGAGTGGGCGATGCTTGAAAGGCATCTGGGCATGACTGTCATGGAGGCCTATGAAAGGGGATACAGAGGGAAAGATGCCGATGTAGGCGGTAAGCTGAAGCATGCCGAAAGCCGCTACTGGGCTTACCCGAATGCAGGGGCGAGTAACGAATCCGGTTTTTCGGCACAACCCGGAGGATACCGGCAGCATTACGGTACATTTCTCAACGAGTGGTACCAGGCATATTTCTGGACATCTACCGGGATTGGAAATCTTTCGGCGCTGAGCCGCAGTCTTTTTTCTTCGAACAGTGTTGTCAGTCGTTACAACAACAGCAAATCGTGCGGTTTTTCTGTCCGCTGCATCAAGGATTCAAATTCTCTGTGAAATGCTGCCAGTGAAATGAGCAACCCGTCTAGCCGGGTCGCTCATTTCAGGAATCAGTTTCTTCTGTTCATGATGGTAATGAAGTAGAGGAGCTGCATGATGGCTTGCGCTGCCGCTGCAACGTAGGTTAATGCTGCCGCGTCAAGAACGGCGTTGACTCCTTTGAGTTCCTGCCGCGAAACGATTCCCTGTGAAACAAGGATCTGCTTGGCTCGTCTGCTTGCATCAAACTCAACAGGCAGGGTTACCAGTGCGAAAAGGGCTGTTGCCGCAAAAAGCAGAATCCCTGTCCATGCGAGTGTCGTTCCGAGAGAGCCGGCCATGAACATGCCTACGATGAAAATGATCGGACCAAGGTTGCTCCCGAATGAAACTACGGGCACCATGGCTGAACGGACCTGAAGCGGGAAATAGCCCTTTTTGTCCTGCAGCGCGTGTCCGGCTTCGTGGGCGGCGACGCCGACAGAAGCGATGCTGGGAAGCTCATAGACCTGCTTGCTCAAGCGCAGTTTCTTGCTTCTCGGGTCGTAATGATCGGAGAGCATGCCGTGCGTCTCTTCGACATCGACATTGCCGAGACCGCTCCGGTCGAGGATCATGCGGGCTGTCTGGGCACCATTGATCCTGTTTGAGAGCGTTATCTGCGAGTATTTTTTAAAAGCGGATTTCACCCTGAATTGTGCCCAGAGGCCCAGGAGAAGAGGAGGCAGCGCAAAGAGAAAATATAATGGATCGAAGTAAAACATATGATCAGATGTCTTGTATTGTCAATGGTTGTGCTTGACTAAAATGTATGACAGGAGATGCTGCTTTCGGCATACACTCCATGTAATTTGACGACGTGAAAGATAATTTCCGGCGGTTGACGGGTTACTCCGTCTGCCGTTCGGATGTCCGGTTTATCTTCGATTTTGTTCGCCTTCCAAGTACCATGCCTGTTTTAAGCAGGAGACTTCTCGGAAGCAGTCGCCCGGTATGGATAATGAGCTTGTTGAGGAAGCCGGGGATCGTATAGGGTTTTTTACTTTCCAAAGCACGTATCGCGTCCTGTACGACCTGCTTCGATGAACCGACCGGCAGGAACGTCGAATGCGGATCGATGCCTGTGTTGTGGTATATATCGGTCTCTGTCAGGCCGGGACACAATGCAAGGACAGATATTCCCGAGCCTTTGAGCTCTTCGCGGATCGATTCGGAAAATGAGAGCACGAATGATTTTGTTGCGGCATATACTGCATTGTAGGGGACGCCGGCAAAAGCAAGAATGGAAGAGACGTTGACGATCTGCCCGTTTTTTCTTTCTTTCATGCTCGATATGAACAGCCGTGTCAGCTTGACGAGGGTAAGCGTGTGCAGAACGATCATTCTCTCGATTTTTTCCAGAGGCATGGAATCGAAAGCCGAATCACATCCGAAACCCGCGTTATTGATAAGGGTGCGGACAGGAAACCGGTGTGAGTTGCAGAAAGCGAAAATTTTTTCGGCGCTGTCCGGTAACGATAGATCCTGACTGAAAATCTGTATATCGACGCCATGGTTGTTTTGAAGTCTTGCGGCAAGAGTGCCGAGTTTATCGTGTGAACGTGCGACAAGAACCAGATTGCTCCCTGAAGCGGCATATTCTTCGGCGAATGTTTTTCCGATCCCCGATGAGGCTCCTGTTATCAATACGTATTCCATGGCGAGTCTTGTGTTTTGGCGGGCTTGTTGCCGGCGTGGTTGAGACTACAGCATTCCATTCACCTGAAGATAATAAATATCGGAAAGGTGCCGAGAAGAATCGATGGAACAGAATGATGCGTCAAAAGGTTTGATTATATTCAGATAAACAAGTCTCAGCGAAGGTGGAGCACCACTGTTCTCAACAGCTTTTTTCTGTTATGATGAACCGATTGATTTCCCTGAAAATACTGTTTTTCACGACAGTTCTCCTGACAGGCATGCTTTCCAGTCTTTTCAGCCTTTCCGGGGCAGTTGACGAAGGACGTCAAAAGGTATATCGTTTGGTCCTGAACGGAACGGTCAATCCCGGCAGTGCGGACTTTTTCGAGCGTGCACTTGACGAAGCTGAACAACAGGGGGCTCATGCGGTTCTTGTCGAACTCGATACTCCCGGAGGTCTTGTGACGTCACTGCGCGATATGATCCAGCGCGTTCTTTCATCCCGGATACCTGTTATCGTCTATGTATCGCCGCAGGGAGCACAGTCGGCCTCGGCGGGTGCTCTTCTCACCTTGTCGGCGCATGTTGCAGCAATGTCGCCCGGTACGGAAATAGGAGCAGCAAGTCCTGTCGGTATAGGTGGCGGGGGAGGCGAAGAGGACGATACCATGAAGAAAAAAGCCGAAAATGACCTTGCAGCGTTTGCACGGAGTATAGCTGAGGAACGAGGCAGGAATGCTTCCTGGGCGGAAAAGGCGGTGCGAGAGAGCATTGCTTCGACAGCAAGTGAAGCACTGAAAGAAGGCGTTATCGATCTTGTGGCGGCCGATCGCGACGAGCTTTTTGAGAAGCTGGATGGAAAAAAAGTAAAAACTCTTGACGGCGAAGTGACTCTTCGGCTCAAGGATGCTGTTTTGAGAGAAGTGAAGCCGACACTCCAGGAACAGATACTTATCAAGCTTGCCGATCCCAATCTTGCCTATATATTCATCATGGCGGGTCTTGCAGGGCTGTATTTCGAGCTTGCGAATCCCGGCTCGATCTTTCCCGGTGTGCTGGGTGCGATTTGTCTGCTCCTGGCTCTTTTTGCTCTCCAGGCGCTGCCGGTCAATGTGGTTGGCCTCCTGCTTATCGTACTTGCGGTGGTCTTTTTCGGATTCGAACTGTTTGTCGCAAGCGGCGGCATACTCGCAATCGCAGGGCTTGTCGCCCTTTTTGTCGGATCGCTTATGCTGTTCAATCCTGCAGAAACCGGAATATCGATATCCCTTGCAGTTTTTCTTCCTGTCTATATTACGGTATCGGTTGTCATGCTTGTCATTGTATGGCTTGTGGCAAAATCTGCCGGAAGAAAGCCGGCTTCGGGTCCTGAACAGCTTCTTGGTGACCAGGGGCAGGCAGTTCACGGATTTGAACCGGGTGAGACCGGGAAAGTATTTGTTCACGGAGAGCTATGGGATGCCGTCTCCCGGGAGGCAATAGGGGATAAAGAAATGGTAACGGTCAGTGGTTTGAAAGGTCTTGTCTTGCAGGTAATCAAAAAACAGGAGAAAGCATAATGTTCAGCCTCAATCTGATTCCTATCATTTTCCTTGCGGTTGCGTTTCTTGCTTCCGCAGTCAAGGTTCTCAGGGAGTATGACCGTGCGGTCATCTTCCGTCTCGGTCGAATTATCGGAGCCAAGGGTCCCGGGATCATCATTCTGATACCCATAATCGACAAGATGGTGAAAATCGATCTGAGGACGGTAACGCTCGATGTTCCGCCCCAGGATGTGATCACCAAGGACAACGTGACCGTCAAGGTCAGTGCTGTCGTCTATTTCAGGGTTATCGACCCGGTAAAGGCAATTGTCGATGTCGAGGACTTCTATTTTGCAACCTCACAGCTTGCCCAGACTACCTTGCGAAGCACTTGCGGCCAGGGTGAACTCGATCATCTGCTTTCAGAGAGAGACGAGATCAACGAACAGATCCAGTCGATTCTCGACAAGGATACCGAACCATGGGGAGTAAAAGTAAGCAAGGTCGAGATAAAGGAGATCGATCTTCCGATTGAAATGCAGCGGGCGATGGCCAAACAGGCAGAGGCTGAAAGGGAAAGGCGCTCCAAGGTTATCAATGCCGAGGGTGAGTTCCAGGCAGCTGAACGTCTTAACGAAGCGGCATCGATCATTTCTCAAAATCCGGGAGCACTTCAACTGCGCTATCTGCAGACCCTGCAGGATATTGCAGCTGAAAATAACTCGACGACCATATTCCCGATCCCGATCGATCTTCTCAGACCGTTCATGGAGAAAAACGGCAGCAAATGATGTTTTCCAGAATTTTTTAACGAGATATTCCGAAGATGATAATAATCCGCAAGATTCTGTGTCCGGTTGATTTTTCTGAAGCCTCTCGTAACGCCGTGCGTTACGCCCACGAGTTTGCCAAAGGAATGGGTGCGGAACTGGTACTGCTCAATATTGTCGAGCCAAGGCCTATGGCTGTCGATATGTCACTTTCCTATGTTCCGCTTGAAGAAGACCTCGAGAAAGCTGCCCGAGAAGATCTCGAAGAGATCATTCGGATGGAAAAGGAAAAAGGCGTGGAGGTACAGGCAGAAGTGAGGATCGGCACACCATCAGAGCTGATCCTGGAAATGGCTGAAGAACTCGATGTCAATCTCATTATTCTCGGATCACATGGCAAGGCCGGATTGAGCAGGCTCCTGATGGGGAGTGTCGCCGAGTCGGTAGTGCGCAAGGCTACATGCCCCGTGCTGATCGTCAAGGCTGAAGAAAAAGAGTTTATCGAGGATTCGGAATGACGGTATCGACCAGTTGTTTCGCGCCGGAAAACGGACTGATGCTTCCTTTTTTTACGGCAGATGCAATGACCGCATAGGATGAGTTGACCGTTTCTCTGGAATAGAAGGCCTGTACAAGCTGCCGGTCTGTTTCTGCACGCAGAAGCCGGATGAGTTGTGCCTGACGGTTTTTTTCAAAGTCACCATTTCTTTCCATTGTCTCTTTGAAAAACCGGATGTTTTCCCACAACTCATCAACGCCTTCATTGGTGATCGCAGAGGTCAGCATAACCCGGGGTTCCCATCCCGGATATTTTTTCTGCAGGAGTTTCAGTGACGACTCGCAAGCAGCGCATGCCAGGTGCACACTTTTTTGTCCGGCGTCGTCAATTTTTGTCACTGCGATTCCGTCTGCAATTTCCATGATGCCGCGCTTAATTCCCTGCAGCTCGTCGCCGGAACCCGGAAGGGCCAGGAGGAGAATATAATCGACCATCGATGCAATGCCGATTTCCGATTGGCCGACGCCGACCGTTTCGACAATGATGACGTTGTAACCGGCAGCTTCGCAGAGCAGAATTGCTTCATGGGTCTTTGGCGATGTTCCCCCAAGGTATCCCGATGATGGTGAAGGGCGAATAAAGACCTCTTCGCGGCACGCCAGTTTTTCCATACGGGCTTTGTCGCCGAGGATACTCCCGCCCGACCGTTCGCTGCTCGGGTCGATGGCCAGGATCGCGATACGGTTTTCAGGATTTTTGAGAATTTCAAGACCGAGTGACTCGATCAGGGTGCTTTTACCTGTTCCGGGAGGGCCTGTTATACCGATGCGCAAAGACCGGTCCGGGACAGGGAGACAGCTGTCCAGGATCTTATGGGCTGTTTCCTGATGGTCGGGCCTCAATGATTCAACGAGCGTGAAGGCACGGCCGAGGGCAGCTCTGTTGCCCTTTTTGATAAGCCCGACCGCTTCTTCGATCTGTATTTGTTTTCCGGAACCGGACATGCTGTGCGATTTAATTGTCAGGAACTGCCGGCAGATGTGCTGTTGCCGACAAGGATGTTCAGGATGGATACGGCGGCTTCGGCAATGACCGTTCCGGGACCGAAGACTTTCGTTACGCCTGCGTCGAGAAGGAATGTGTAGTCTTTTTCAGGGATGACTCCTCCGGCGATGACGAGTATATCGTTTCTGCCGGCCTTCTGCAACCCTTCTATCACGGCAGGAACAAGCGTTTTGTGTCCTCCGGCAAGGCTCGATACGCCGACAAGATGGACATCGTTGTCGAGTGCCTGCCTGACGATTTCGTCGGGTGTCTGAAAAAGCGGACTGATATCGACATCGAAACCGATATCTGCAAAAGCGGCAGCAATGACTTTGGCGCCGCGATCATGACCGTCCTGGCCAATTTTGGCAACCAGAATCCTGGGCCGTCTGCCCTCCTGTTCAGCATATGAATCGGCAAGAAGCTGTGCCTCCCTGAATTTCCGGTTATCGTGCATGTGTGAAAGATAGACGTTGGTGTTGAGCTGGACACTTGAGCAATACCGACCGAAAGATTCTTCGAGAGCGTCGGAAATTTCGCCGAGTGTGGCACGTTCCCTGGCTGCAGTAATGGCCAGTTCCAGCAGGTTGCCTGTTCCTGTTCGCGCCGAGTTTTTCAGGTTCAGGAGCACCTCGCGGGTTTTATTCTCGCTTCGTTTTTGCCTCACCCGGTCAAGTTTTTCGATCTGCCGGCGGAGTACTTCCGTGTTGTCAACCTCCAGGGTATCGAGCGTTGACGGACATTCCTGCCTGAAGCGGTTGATGCCGACGATGATATCGTCATGATTGTCTATACGGGCCTGTTTTTCTGTTGCAGCTTTTTCTATCCGGAGCTTGGGAAGCCCCTGTTCGATCGCTTGCACCATACCCCCCATTGCTTCAATCTCTTCGATGATCTTCCAGGCTTTGGCTGCAAGCTCGTTTGTCAGGGATTCGACATAGTATGAGCCTCCCCAGGGATCGATTGCGCGAACGATATCGGTTTTTTCCTGGAGATAGAGCTGCGTGTTTCGGGCGATCCCTGCCGAGAAAACAGACGGCAGTGCAATGGCTTCATCGAGTGCATTGGTGTGCAGTGACTGTGTATGTCCCTGGACAGCCGCGAGAGCTTCGACACAGGTACGTGTCACGTTATTGAACGGATCCTGTTCGGTGAGGCTCCAGCCGGAAGTCTGGCAATGCGACCGCAGCATGAGGGATTTGATATTGCCTGGATTGAAGCTTCGTACAATTTTGGCCCAGAGCATCCGTGCAGCCCTCAGTTTGGCGATTTCGGTGAAAAAATTCATGCCGATCCCCCAGAAGAAGGAAAGACGCGGGGCGAAATCATCGATCTTCAGTCCTGCGTCGAGACCGGTACGTATATATTCGAGCCCGTCGGCTAATGTAAAGGCGAGTTCGAGGTCCGCTGTCGCTCCTGCTTCCTGCATGTGATAGCCCGAGATGCTGATAGAATTGAACCTGGGCATGTTGGCTGAAGTGTAGCGGAAAATATCGGCAATGATCCTCATTGATGATGCCGGAGGATAGATAAAGGTGTTGCGGACCATGAACTCCTTGAGGATGTCGTTCTGTATTGTTCCGCTGAGCTTCTCCGGCGCCACACCCTGTTCCTCTGCGGCAACGATATAAAATGCCATAACAGGAAGCACCGCTCCGTTCATGGTCATCGAGACAGACATGCTGTCGAGCGGTATGCCGTCAAAGAGAACTTTCATGTCTTCAACGCTGTCAATGGCGACTCCCGCTTTGCCGACATCCCCGACGACTCTCGGGTGATCGGAGTCGTACCCTCTGTGTGTCGGCAGATCGAAGGCGACCGAAAGCCCTTTCTGGCCTGCGGCAAGGTTCTGCCGGTAAAACTCGTTTGATTGTTCGGCGGTTGAAAATCCGGCATACTGACGTATGGTCCAGGGTCTCCGGGTATACATGGTTGTATATGGCCCGGCGTTGAAGGGCGGAAAGCCCGGTGCGAAACCGAGTTGTTCCAGATGTGCGGTATCGTCGCTGCTGTAACGGTTCTGAACGGAGATTCCTTCAGGAGTCAATTTCTCTTGCTGTTTCTCCTGAGGATCGTCTGAAGGAGTCCTGGCCTGACCGGCAGAACGTATTGGAGCTCTTCTGATCCTGCTTGTCTGCTCCGGGGAATAGTTTTTACCGAGAATAGCGCATGCTTTCGAAACCAGTTCATGAGTGAGGTTCTCAATGTAGGCAGAGCCTGCAGCCGGATCGATGACACTGTCCAGCATGCTTTCGTACCGGAGAATATGGTGTATGTTGAGGCAAAGACGTTCGGCGGTTTGCAGGTCATACGCGGTGCCTTTGCTGTAGGAGGGGATCAGGAGCGTATCGCATCCTCCAAGGACGGCAGAGACGGCCTGTGTGGCAAGAATGACAAGGGAGCTTTCAGGGTCGTCACGGTATGGTTCTCCCGGATCGAGGCGAACGACAAGTTCGGGATCGAGAGCCGCCATTTTTTCGTTTTCAAGAGTGGAAACAGCGAGTTTCCAGAGATGGCGGAACGCCCGGATTTTTGCTATTTCCATGAAGAACGACCTGCCTGACGTCAGGGTCACCATTGTTGTTCCGGAAACCGGAGCGTTTTTTCGGGTGACGGCGGGATTTTCTGCAAGCGTTTCATATGCTGCAATTGAGCGGGCTATTTGCTCAGCCGGTGTAAGGTTTGCACCGACAGCCTGCAAAACATCTATTCCCAGCACATGAAACCGCGGGAACTGTTCGGACAGGTCCAGCAGATGGTCCGATACCAGGAGATTGTCTGTCAGCCCTCCCCGGTTTGCCGGAAAAGTCTCGATTGCAGCGGCATTGGAGAGCAGGTTTTCTGCAGAACCGGCGCCTGAAAACGAGACTCGGGCAGCGTTACAGTCGATATCACGCAAAAGAGCTTCGAGAAAAAGGGGATCAGGTTCCTTTTGTGAAGAGAGGTTGAAAATGATGGAGTCAGCGCCGTTCATCAGGTGACGATGAGCGTTTGCAGAAGCTTCATCCGGATCCCGTGCCTCAACTTCAATCCCGATATTCCATGAATTATTGTTGTGAGGCCGATAAGACGCAAAATCGTCTGGCAATGGATTCGAGGGGCTGTACCATGCTTCCTGCCTGAAACCGTCCGGTGTTTCCCAGACGATCGAGTCATAATCGACACTCTTGAGCTCTCTTTTGACCTGCTCTTTCCACTCTTCTCTGGTTACCGGGCTGAATTCTTCAAACATGGGTGCCTGTGTATTCATGATAAATTGTGCAAAGGCCGCAGAAAGTCCTGTTACAGCAGGAGATGCTGATGGCCGTTTTCGATAATTCCGGCAATTGTTTTCTGAAGATTTTCGGGTCTTACGATATGCTTTGCGTGCCCCAGCTCTTTCAGCCAGTTTGTTGTCTGAAAGTCAGGGGAGGTGGTTTTTCCTGTATACTGTTCGATCACCCGTTTCCCGGAGAACCCGATGTTTCCCGCTTTATACTCGAACAACTGGATGCCGCGGGAGCCGAAGCCTATTGCTACTCCTCCAAGTGTCGGATCAGTTATTATGGTGATTACCGGGAGGGAGGCTCTTTCCACCCTGGACAAGGCTACGTGTATCTTGGGTATGCTGACCATCGAAGAGCATCCTTCGTGCATGCGTGCGCCACCCCCGGCAGCCTGCAGAATAAGAGGGCATTGACGGTCCAGTGCGGTTTCGGCGGCACGCCAGACCTTTTCTCCAGTTGCCATGCAGAACGAGCCTCCGAGGAAACCGAAATCGGTTGCACAGAATACCACGTCATGTCCACAGACAGTACCGTCACCAGTGATGAACGCCGATGCCATGCCTGTTGCAAGACGGGCTTTTTCCAGCTTTGCCTGATAGTCAGGGAAGTTGAGTATGTCCCGGTCGACCAGATACCGGGTATTGTTATGTTCGCGGAACGAGTGGCGGTCGAGGACCAGATGGATATAGTCTCTGGCCGACAGACGGGTATAGCGGAATCCGCAATCCGGACAGACATTGTTGTTATCTGCAAGAAGAGGGAAATAGACCGGATCGTATATTCTTTTTCCGTCAACCGGATTCCTGCAGCCTTTGTGCCGTTGTATGAATTGGTAACCGGATGGTTTTTCGAGACAGCGGGAGACGTTTTTTTCAAAACGGGCGAAATCTTTTTCTTCTATTTCATCCCATTGGCCGATTGTGCTCCAGCGTTCAGTTCTTACAGAGAATATTTCGTCCGATGGGATCGAGTTGAGTGACATGGCGTGATCTGCCAGCGCTGTTTTCAGGGATTGTTTGGCAGCAGCCGGAAAACGGTGTGCAGGACCTTCAGGTTCGCTGACAAGAGTATCGACGATGCCTTGCTTCTGGGCATCTGCCGCAGATATTCTTGATATTTCTGCAGCATGGTCGGCTTTGGCTCTCGTTCTGAACAGGATCGAAGAGCATGCTTCCGGCGAAATCACAAGGTAGGTGGCATGCTCCATGGCAAGAACCCTGTCACAACCGGACAGAGCGATTGCTCCTCCGCTGCATCCGCGGTTGAGGATGACCGATATTGTCGGAACGGGGGTTTCGGCCAGCGCCTGCATGCATTTGCCGATTTTCCAGGCTATGCCTCCTGCTTCCGCATCTTCAGTAGGATCTGCGCCCGGAGTGTCGATCATGGTAATGATGAGCCTGTTCTCTTTTTCTGCCAGTTCGATCGCCTGAAGGGCACGCTGATATGACGCAGGGGTCGGCATTCCCTGATTCCATTTCATTGCCAGTCCGTAATCCTGCATCAGCCCGGTAAGTTCTTCAAAACAGGATGTGGGCGCTGACTGCTGACCGATCAGCATGACTTTCAGGGCGCCTTTAGGGGTTTCGAGCATAGCCCTGTGCGTCTGGATCAGACAGGCACCGTGGTCGTCACTATCAAAGCATGTTTCGACATTGTCGAAAATGTCAAGATAATCGAGATATTTGGGGCGTTCAGGGTGAAATGAAAGCTTATACCTCTCAAATGCGCTCAGATGTCGGATTGTCTCAGGCGTATAGCTGAAATCCTCATGTTTTTCGAAGGGGAGAAAAAAATGCTTCACTGTAATTCAATCATGAATCTTCTGGACAAACTCCACAAGAACCTTTCCTGTGTCTTTGGGGTTGAAAAATACGATTTTTTTCTTTCCCGCGCCCTCGGAAGGGGGGGAAAGCGGAAGCAGGTTCTCTTTGGCGGTTCTCCCGATTTCAGCGTCGAGATCATCGGTCTCCAGCGAGATATGGTGGAGGCCCTCTCCACGTTTTTCAAGGAACCGTGCAATCGGGCTCGTCGCGTCGAGCGGTTCAAGAAGTTCGATTTTCGAACCGCCGATCTGAATGAACGCAACCCGGACCTTTTCCGACAATACCTTCTCGATCCTGATCTGATCATCGGCGGCACCGGTCAGCGTCCTGAATCGTTCGAGCGATTCCTCGAGGTTTTTTACCGCAATGGCAATATGGTCAATGTTCGAGATCATCAGCAGCTGTTGATTTGTTGAGTCGTTTAACTGTTGAGTATTACAAGCATTTCAATATTTTTTTTCATGCAAAGTGCTTGCCCCGGCTGATGACTGCCTGCTGTCGACTGTGAACTGCCCACTGCCGACTATTTCTGGGCGTACCCTATCGACTGCAGTGCAACCTTGATCTCGTCAAGAATTGCAGGATCGTCGATCGTTGCCGGCATGGAATATTCCTGGCCGTTTGCGATTTTTCGCATGGTTCCCCTCAGAATTTTACCGGATCGTGTTTTCGGCAGTCTTTCGACGATGATCGCTTTTTTAAAGGATGCGACCGGTCCGATATTTTCCCTGACATACTCGATGACGTGTTTGATGATCTGGGAATGGGAGGTGTCTACCCCTGCTTTGAGGACAAGGAAGCCTACAGGGACTTCACCTTTGAGGTCATCGGCGGCACCGATGACGGCGCTTTCCGCCACGTCCGGATGTGCACAGAGTTCGGCCTCGATGGCACCTGTGGAGAGACGGTGACCGGCAACGTTGATAATGTCGTCGGTACGGGACATGATGAACAGGTAACCGTCTTCATCGATGTAGCCTGCATCGCTGGTGAGGTAGTTGCCCGGATATTTCGACATGTAGCTGTCGATGAACTGGTTGTCGGCTTTCCAGAGCGTCAGCATCGTACCCGGCGGAAGCGGATGCTCGATGACAATATCGCCCATTTGTCCTGCTTCCAGGGTTTCTCCGTCCTGGTTGACCACTTTGACATTGTAGCCGGGAACGGCTTTAGAAGCTGAGCCGTGTTTGATTTCTCCCGGCTCTATACCCTGACAGTTTGCCGCGATTGCCCAGCCGGTTTCAGTTTGCCACCAGTGGTCGATAACCGGTACTTTCAGACGTTCTTCAGCCCATTTGACCGTATCGGGATCGGCACGTTCACCGGCAAGGAACAGGGTTCTGAACCCGGAGAGATCATGCTTTTTGATATAGGTTCCTTTCGGGTCTTCTTTTTTGATCGCCCTGAACGCTGTCGGAGCGGTGAAGAAGACCGAAACGTTGTATTCCTCGATAATCCTCCAGAAAACACCGGGATCGGGAGTTCCAACCGGTTTGCCTTCGAAAATGATCGTTGCGTTGCCGTTAAGAAGCGGTCCGTAAACGATATAGGAGTGTCCTACAACCCAGCCGATATCGCTTGCGGCCCAGTAGGTTTCACCGGGTTTGATCCCGTAGACGTGTTCCATGCTCCATTTGAGCGCAACCATGTGTCCGCCGTTATCCCGCACAACGCCTTTCGGCTTGCCGGTCGTTCCGGATGTATAGAGGATATAGAGCGGATCGGACGACTCGACAGGGACGCAGGGGGCGGGTTCCGCGCCGAGCAGGGCCTGTTTCCAAGTGAGGTCACGATCTTCGTTCAGTTGGGCTTTCAGGCGTTCTCTCTGATGGATGATGCAGATTTCAGGCTTGAAATGGGCAAGTTCGACAGCAATATCCAGCAGACGTTTGTAATCGATGACCTTGTCCCGTTCGATGCCGCAGGAAGCCGAGATGATCACCTTGGGCTTGCAGTCGTCAATCCTTACGGCAAGCTCGTGGGATGCGAATCCTCCGAAAACGACTGAATGGATCGCTCCTATTCTGGCGCAGGCGAGCATTGCGACAACAGCTTCCGGGATCATCGGCATGTAGATGATGACCCGGTCGCCTTTTCTGACGCCCCGCGATTGCAGGGCTCCGGCAAAAAGAGCTACTTTGTCACGGAAATCGCGATACGTATACCGTTCTTTGGCGCCTGTTACCGGACTGTCGTATATGACGGCCGTATCGTTTCCCCGGCCCTCGTCAACATGCCGGTCAAGTGCGTTATAACAGGTGTTGGTGATGCCTCCGGCAAACCATCGGTAGAAAGGGGGGTTGGCATCGTCGAGTACATGGTGCCATTTCGTGTACCAATGCAGCTTTTCGGCGGCTTCCGCCCAGAACTTGTCGGGGTTTTCTATCGATTCCCTGTAAAAGGTATCATAGGAGTGTTGCATAGTGCGGTAACGTTTAGCGTTAAAAGGCAGCTACTGTTTTCTGCCGGAAAAAGGTGTGCCTGCTTGCCCGGTACTGTTGGAAAGAACTGATACTGATATCTTCTCAACGGGCCGAGTGAAAAAATATTTTACGAAATCCCTGCCGTAAACCGTAATAAAAAGTCTCGCATTCCTGATCCTGCAGGAAAAAAGGCCTCTACAGGTGTCTGTATTTCGAATGGTTCTATTATTGTTTTTCAGGTCCGATTTCCCTGAAAAGCGTTTCGAATTCATCGATTGAGAGGGATTCTGCACGCCGTGTCAGGTCAAACATGTTTACCGACGACAGATCGTAATGTTTTTTGAGGTTGTTCAGGAGTGTTTTCCTTCTTTGCGAGAAAGCAGTCCGGACAAAGTGCCGGTAACCTGTTTCGTCGTTATCCAGCGGAGTTTTTTTCGGGATGATCTGCACCACGGCGCTGTCGACCTCGGGTTGAGGTCTGAAAACCTTTCTGCTTACCTTGAACAGGATGGAGACTCTGCAAAACGTCTGCAGCTGCACGGCCAGTATCCCGTATTCTTTCGTTCCGGGTGTCGCAACGAGGCGTTGTGCCACTTCGTACTGCATCATGAGTGTTTCGGAAGCGATGTGCCGTCTGTTGTCGAGCAGTTTGAAAAGGATCGGGGAGGTGATCGAGTAGGGAATGTTTCCCATGATCGTGAGCGGAGTATGACGAGCGGGAAGAGCGAGGTCGACTTTCAGGAAATCATCTTCGATCACCTCAACCGACGGGTATTCCCTGCGAATGAACGATGCAAGTGCCGGATCTTTTTCAATTGCTGAGAAAGATCCCGGTTCAGCAAGAAGTATTGCAGCGGTCAGTGCGCCGAATCCGGGACCGATCTCAACAACGTTCTTTCCAGGACCGATGCCTGCCGAAAGGGCAATTTTTCTGCAGATGTTGCGGTCTGTCAGGAAGTTCTGACCGAGTTTTTTTTTTGCCGCTATTTCAGTATGCTTATATTCGACTTTTGTCATTTCAGCGGCCCTTCGTCATGATGACAGCAGGAGATAATCACTTTTTTTAATGTAACCTAAATTGAGCGATTGTCGAGCATGCAGCAGATGCAAGGCTCAGGGAATGCCGCCGTATCCCGACACGTCGGGACGCAAGTTCCCTGTAACGAAGCAGATGCGGCCCTGTGAAATATCCGGTCTGATTTCACGGGGTCGGCAGTTCCCGATTTGTCTGGATAGGGAAATTCAATACAGGCGATTTTTTGACGGTTTTATCCAGAACCGGAAAGGTGACGAACAGTCATGTCTTTTGGGCAGTATAAAAGACTATATTTTATAAACGTACTTTTATTGGGCATCTCGACAAGTCGGGACGCTCAATTCAGGTTTACGTTATTCTTGGTGTATGATGGCGGAACAAAATACCCTTATAGAAAAAGAGCAATATATATCCCGCAGTTCTCTTGCTACCCGGAAAGGGTTTGGCGAGGCCCTGCTTGAGACAGGCCGGAAAGACGATTCCGTCGTTGCGCTCTGCGCCGACCTTACCGGTTCCCTGCATATGCATCATTTTGCAAAAGAATTTCCGTCGAGGTTTTTCCAGTCCGGGATCGCCGAAGCGAACATGATATCCATGGCTGCCGGCCTGGCTGCAACCGGGAAAAAACCTTATGCGGGAACATTTGCGGCGTTTGCATCCGGGAGGGTATACGACCAGATCCGTCAGTCAGTCTGTTATTCCCGTCTGAATGTCAAGATCTGCGCGTCACATGCCGGATTGACTCTCGGCGAGGACGGCGCAACCCACCAGATGCTTGAAGACATCGGCCTGATGCGTGCTTTGCCTGGAATGACCGTTATCGTTCCTGCCGATTACAGCGAGACAAAGCGTGCGGTCAGGGCCCTTCATGCACACGATGGGCCTGCATACCTGCGTTTCGGGAGACCTTCGGTTCCTGATTTTTCACTCGATGAGGACGGTTTTGAGATCGGAAAATCCATCGAACTGCGTTCCGGAAGGGATGTCACGGTCATTGCATGTGGCATCATGGTCTGGAAAGCGCTGGAAGCAGCGCGTATTCTCGAGCCTGAAGGTGTGACCGTCAGGGTTATTAACATGCATACGATCAAACCTCTGGACAAACTTGCGATTGTTCGTGCCGCAAACGATACCGGTGCCATCGTAACGGCAGAGGAACACCAGGTTCATAACGGACTCGGGGATGCTGTCGCTCATGTCTGTGCTGAAAATATTCCTGTCCCGATCGAGATGGTCGGTGTTGAAGATACTTTCGGGGAATCGGGCAAACCGGATGAACTGTTGAAAAAATACAAGTTGACGACAGAGGATATTCTCGAGAAAATTTACCTGGCCCTGCGCAGGAAACTATGATATCTGAACGATCTTTTTACCGGAAAGCTCATTTCGGACGTTGCGGATCAGTTCCGGTGAAAAAGAGGGGTGTAACCGGTAAGAATATTCAGATGCAGCCATTGTAAATAAAGGGAAACAGAGTAACCGTCTTTTCTGTTGAATATGCTGTACCGGACAGCAGAAAAGATTATCAATGAATCCGGGAACAAGTGACCAGTACAAGGAGAGCGAGATTATGGCAATGCCTAATTTTAATGACATGATGAAGCAGCTCCAGCAGGCAGGAGCGAAGATGCAGGACGTACAGAAGCAGCTTGAAAAAATTACTGCCGAGGGTGATGCCGGCGGCGGCATGGTCAAGGCAAAGGCAAGCGGCAAGCAGAAAGTGCTTTCGATTACGATCGATCCCGAGATTCTCGATGATATCGAGATGGTCGAGGATCTTGTTGTTGCCGCTGTCAACACCGCATTGGAAAACGCTGCCGAAAAGTCACGACAGGAACTCTCAAAAGCGGCAGGCAGTATGCTTGGTGGTGAGGATATGCTGAAAAACTTCAATTTCGGTCAGTAGGACCTGAATTGAGCGATTGTCGAGCCCTGTGAAATATCCAGTCCGATTTCACGGGGTCGGCATTTCCCGACTTGTCGGGATTTCAAAAAATGCGGCTCTTTATCAGTTTTTGCACTCATCTGACAGGTGATGGATTATCTCTCTACAAACACAGTACAACAGATTTTTTTAATAAGCTTACTGCTATGGAGCATCCCGATAAGTCGGGACGCTCAGTTTAGGTAGGAATCTTTCATGCGATATACTTCGTCGGCAATCGAGACACTGATCGATGAGTTTGCGAAATTGCCCGGGATCGGCCGCAAGACCGCACAGCGTCTTGCCATGCATATCCTTCAGGAACATTCCGGAGAAGTCGAGAAGCTTTCAAGAGCTCTCCTGGAGGTCAAGGAGCGTGTCATTCACTGTTCGGAATGCCAGAATGTCACCGATCTGGGTCAGGATCCCTGTCACATCTGCAGTTCTGCAAATCGGGACAGGTCTGTGATATGTGTTGTCGAGTCTCCGACAGATGTCCTTGCCTTCGAAAAAACCGCCCAGTATCGGGGAATGTATCATGTTCTTCATGGTGTCATTTCACCTCTGGACGGCATCGGTCCTGATGATATCCGGATCAGGCAGCTCCTTTCACGGCTTTCGCCCGATGGCTCCGGCAGTGTGAAAGAAATAATCATGGCTTTGAGTCCGACAGTCGAGGGGGAGACAACCGTGCTCTACATAAGCCGTCTCCTCAAACCGCTCGGGGTGGAAGTGACCAAGATCGCACGGGGTATTCCTGTCGGTGCGGAACTGGAATTTATCGATGAGGCAACGCTTTCAAGAGCTCTCGAAGGGCGATCTGTTCTCTGAACTTAAACAGGCAGAAGCGGACCAAGACAGATAATGTATGCAGCGTAATAACAAGACGGTTCTTATACTTGGCGGAGGGCTCGCAGGCCTGACGGCCGCAAAGAGATTGACCGACAGGGGTTTTTCTGTCAGGCTGATCGAGAAACGTTCTCTCTATGGCGGAAAGGTGTCGTCCTGGAAAGACGAAGAGGGAGACTGGATTGAATCCGGCACCCATTGTTTTTTCGGCGCCTATGACGTGCTTTATGATCTTATGCGTGAGATCGGCGTCTATGATTCTGTGTTGTGGAAAGACCACAAACTCACCTATACGCTTGCCGGAGGCGGAAGTTTTACGTTCAATACATGGGACCTTCCAAGCCCGTTGCATCTCGTTCCTGCTATTGTGAAAAACGGATATTTCTCGTTTGGCGAGATGCTGGCGTTTGCCAAATCTCTTGTTCCCCTTGCACTCAAAAAGGACAAATATCCGCCTACACAGGATCACCTGACGTTTTCCGAGTGGGCAAAGCGGCACCGGTTCGGCACAAGGCTGCTTGAAAAGATGTTCAGGCCTATGGCTCTGGCCCTCAAATTCATTCCACCCGAAAAGATATCGGCAAAGATCATTCTCGATGTTACGGAGGTATTTTACCGGATCCCCAATGCTTCGTGCATGGGATTTCTCAAGGGAGCTCCCGAAGAGCATCTGATCGCTCCCCTGAAGCACTATTCCGAAACGCGCGGAGCGGAATTTACAAGCGGAGTTGCAGCTGAAACACTGCAGTACGATAAAGGGGAAATCAGTGGAGTGCGTCTTTCGAACGGTGAGGTACTGGACGCCGACTACTACCTTTGTGCTTTGCCGGTTCATAATCTCAACCGGGTGCTGCCGGAAACGATGAAGCGGGAGCGATCATTTTTCGGAGACCTTGAAAAACTGGAGGGTGTTCCGGTGATTTCAGTGCAGATATGGTACGACAGGCAGATAACCCCTGAGAACAACGTTCTGTTCAGTCCCGACGGCGTTATACCTGTGTATGCGGACCTTGCCAACACAACGCCGGAATACCGTACGCTCAGGGGAGAACCCCATGACGGCAAATCACGTTTCGAGTTCTGCGTCGCTCCTGCTGACGATCTCATGGGACTTTCAAAGCAGGAGACTATTGACAAGGTTGACGGCGACATACGAAGCTGTTTTCCCGAAACATCGAAGGGGGCACGTGTTCTGAAATCGACGATCGTGAAAATACCGCAATCGGTCTATGCACCGCTTCCGGATATGGAGCGGTTTCGGCCGACACAGAAAACTCCGGTGCCCAATCTTTTTTTTGCAGGAGGCTATACGCAGCAGCTCTACTACGACTCCATGGGAGGAGCCGTGATGAGCGCGAACCTTGCATCGGATGAAATCGCCAGTGCTGCAGGGGCATAGTCCTTTCGGGGAAAACACGTACAAGGTGATGTTTTTACAGTCGAATTTGTTACCTTCACCTAAATTGAGCGATTGTCGATCATGCCGGAGATGCAAGGCACAGGGAATGCCGCTGTAGTGATCTACCGCAAGTTCCCTGTAACGACGCAGATTCGGTATGATCGGCAATCCCAAAGGGTTTCAAAAAATGCGGCTTTTTATCAGTTTTCACACTCACCTGAAAAGTGATGGGTAAACTCTATAAAAAACAGTATAAAAGATTGTTTTTATAATGCTTACTATTATAGAGCATTTGTTGAAACGCTCAGTTTAGGTTTCACTCTCCTGTCCTGAAATCGGGTAGGGCAAAGCGGTCAAAAGGGACCGGCAATGTACGTGTCGCCCTTGTAGCTCAGTGGATAGAGCAGTAGTTTCCGGAACTAAAGGCCGGCAGTTCGAGTCTGTCCAAGGGCGCGTAGATACAGAAACATCGGGGTGTGGCTCAGCTGGTAGAGTGCTGCGTTCGGGACGCAGAGGTCGTGGGTTCGAGTCCCGCCACCCCGACTCGGAGCGGTTGCGGCAGGTTTCGCAACCGCTTTTCTCATTCTGTTGTCCGATAACCTTCAGTGATACTGCTTCAGCAATTGCTCGGTGCAGGTAAAAAGTATAAATTCCATAGAATGCCTTCTCATCCTGTTCGAACGGTCCCCCGTAAGGGCCCCCCACGGATAGGCAGACACTCATGTGTGCCGTAGGCGATCGAAAAATGGAGAGTTGTCGATGACAATATTTCTGCTCTTGCTTGTTGTCATTTTACTGGCTTTGATCATTTTCATGATGGCAACAGGATGGCCCGGACGTCATAAAGCCGAAATTGAAAGTGCAATAAGCAGTCTCCGCAGGGAGCTTGCAGAACAACGTGTTGAATCCCTGCGCTTTATGCAGTCCATACGGACAGGTATCGAAGATGCCGTTGAGGAAACTCTTGAGCGCGAAATGGCCGACCTCGTTCGGAGGGGCCGTTTTCCTCAGGCCACGTTCAGCAGCCAGCAGGAAGCCAAGCCTGAACCCCCGAAAGTTTCCGGGGAGCCGGAACGCTCCGAACAGGTATCAAACCGCGAAAGTACGGAAAAGAAGAGTGAGAAACAGATGTCGCTTTTCGAAATTCAGGCAAGAGAGTCCTTTCCCTCAGTTCCTGAACCGGTCATTACAGATGAAGACAAACAGGAGTCGGAACAGGAGCTCTCTGAAGCTTCCGATCCGAAACCTGAGCCGGATGATGAGTCCGTGACCCGAAAGAAAAAGGAAGAGGGACCCTACCAGAGGGTCAATGCGGCACTCTACGACGATATTCCCGATATCAGCGATATAGCCGATTTAGACGAAATGAACTGACCTATGACTTTATCCGAGCCTATAGCCGTTCTCCTCCTTTCCTGCACTGACCGTCCCGGCCTTGTTTCCCGGATTTCACATTTCATCTTCGAGCGAGGGGGCAATATCCTTGACCTTGACGAACATGTCGATACAGAGGAGAACATGTTTTTTATCAGGGTTTCATGGAGTATCGGCAGCTTTTCCATACCCACTTCAGAGCTATCCGAGGCATTCATGTCGCTTGCCAAAGAGTTTGATGCAACCTGGAAAATCATGATCGGAAACGGCAAGATGCGTGCCGCCCTTTTTGTGTCACGCTATGATCATTGCCTGCAGGATATTCTCTGGCGGCAGAGTATAGGGGAGTTGGCTGTAGATATACCACTCATTGTCTCCAACCATCCGGATCTGGAGGCCCTTGCAGAACGATACGGTATTCCATACCATTATGTTCCTGTAAACCCGGAAACGAAAAAACGGGCAGAACAAGAGCAGCTCGATCTGCTCGAAAAACATGATATTGACACGGTCGTCCTGGCGCGCTATATGCAGGTGCTTACTCCCCGGTTTGTCGAGCATTTCCCGTCGAGGATCATCAATATTCACCATTCCTTCCTGCCGGCATTCATCGGCGGCAATCCCTATCGTCAGGCTTTTGAGCGTGGGGTCAAGATCATCGGGGCTACGAGCCATTACGTGACTGAAGAGCTCGATCAGGGACCGATAATCGAGCAGGATATTATCAGGATCAGTCACAAGGATACACTTCGGGACCTGGTCCGGAAAGGGCGGGATCTCGAGCGGCTTGTGCTTGCCAGGGCTGTCAGGCTGCATAGTGAACACAGGATTCTGGTCAACGGGAAAAGGACGGTTATCTTCGACTGAGATGCGCACGCTGTCCGGAGAGATGTCTCTCTCCGGATGTTTCACCCGGTTCGCATGAGAGTGCCTGCTTCACGGGTGACAGAGTACTCCCCGGTTATGCCCTCGTTCGAGAAAAGAATCTGCCAGAGCTGGACGTTGCGGGCGCGGAACGAGCCGGCGGCGCTGAGGAGATAGTAGCGCCACATTCTGTAAAATCGTTCATCGTAAGCATGCTTCAGCTCGGGCCAGTGGTGTTCGAAGTTTTCGTGCCAGGCTTTGAGCGTGCGATAGTAGTAGTTGCCGAAGGCATGCCAGTCCTCCATGACATGCAGGCCCTCGCTTGCCTCGGCGATCTGCTTAGCCGACGGGAGCATGGAGTTCGGAAAAATGTACTTGTGGGTCCATTTGTCCGTGTTTGCCGAGGAGCGCCGGCTGCCGATGGTGTGCAAAAGAAAGAGGCCGTTTTCTTTGAGGCATCCTGAAGTGATCTCGAAAAAACGGCGGTAGTTTTTTACCCCCACATGCTCGAACATGCCGATTGAGTAGACGCGGTCATAGCTGCCGCGAATGTCCCGGTAATCCATCAGGCTGATTTCGACCGGAAGTTCAGCGTTCATTGCCTCGGCTTTTTTTGCCTGTTCGCTCGATACGGTCACACCTGTTACTTCGACACCGTAATGTTGTGCAGCAAAACGGGCCGCTCCGCCCCAGCCGCATCCTATGTCTAACACCTTCATGCCCGGTTCGAGGCCGAGCTTGTTGAAGATGAGGCGCAGCTTGTTTTCCTGAGCTTCATCAAGATTGCTCGCTCCTTTCCAGTACGCGCAACTGTAAAGCATATGCCTGTCAAGCATGGCTTCGTAGAGGTCGTTGCCGGCGTTGTAATGGGTTTCCCCGACGTGAAAAGCTCTCGACGGGTGCTGCAGATTGATGAGTATTCCGGCAAGGTTGCTCAGGGTACGGGTGAACTGTGATACCTTTTTGTCGAGTTTCGCCCTGAGTACCCTGAAGAAAAACTCGTCGAGTGCGTCACATTCCCACCAGCCGTCCATGTAGGATTCGCCGATACCGAGATGAGATTCGAGAAGAACACGTTTGTAAAAACGGTTATCCTTTACCTGTATATCCCAGGGGTTCGGCCCGCCAACGCTGATTTCTGCCGATTCGAGCAGGTTTCTGAGTTTTTTTTCATACAGGGAGAGCGGCATGGATGATCATGTTTTACATGGGCATGGTTGAGACAAAGGATTCGATGCGGTTCTGTTCTTTCTGTGTGAGCTGCAGTGAAGCGGCTCCGACGGTTCCTTCCACCTGTCCGGCACTGCGGCCGCCGACGATCGCTCCTGTCACGACCGGGTTGCGGAGTGTCCATGCTATGGCCACTTCGCCGGGGGACGCATCATGCTCTTTTCCAATCTGCCGCAACAGCTCTACAAGTTCGAGATTGTGTCCGAGCCTGGGTTCCTGGAACTCCTTGTTATTGCGGCGCCAGTCGTTTTTCGGAAGGTTCAGCGCGCGTTCGCGGGTCATGTTTCCGGAAAGCATTCCCGAAAGCATGGGAGAGTAGACGATAACGCCGATATTCTGTTCCATGCAGAAAGGTAGTATCTCCTGTTCAATACCGCGCCGAAGCATTGAGTAAGGCGGCTGGAGGGATTCGACAGGTGCGATGGCCTGCGCTCTTTTCATCTGTTCGACATCGAAGTTCGATACTCCGATGTGCTTTACCAGTCCTTCCTCCTTTAGCTCGGCCATTGTTCGCCAACCCGTCTCGATATCTTCCTCAGGGCTCGGCCAGTGAATCTGGTAAAGATCTATGACGTCTGTTTTGAGGCGCATCAGGCTTGTCTCGCACTCCCGCCAGAGGGAGTCCCGTTTAAGGCTGTTGGTGATCTGGCGGCTGCTGTCCCACACAAGGGCGCATTTGGTGAAAATGTAAGGTTTTTCTGCCGTGCCTTGCAGCGCTTTTGCGACAAGCTCCTCTGAATGCCCGAGGCCATAGACGGCGGCTGTATCGATCCAGTTGATCCCGCGCTCGAGGGCACGCTCGATCGCTTCTACGGCCTTGTTGTCGTCCTGCGGACCCCAGCCGTGAGACCAGTTTTCACCGCCGATCGCCCATGAGCCGAACCCGATGGGCGTGATTTCCATGCCGGTACTGCCGAAGCGTCGTTTTTCCATAATCGGGAAGCCTGTAGTTCAGAAGTTTTATCCGGTTTTCAAATAAAAATAGGATAAAAATCTACAAACACCGCCCAAGCCAATGCAACTCTATTCAGGGCAGCTCTATAAATTGTCGCGAGTCCTGATTGCATCGGGATACAAGGCGAGCGGAGCACAGGAAGCGGAGTGAGGCTGTCTCAGAACGAAATCTGAGGCCGCCTTTTGTTTTGCGTTCCATGTTCCCCCGACCAGCGGCAATTTTCGACAAGCATGAAAAAAGCGGGATCTTATCCCGCCATCTTGGCTATGTTGTGAGCCATTGCCGCAAGTCCTATTTCAACATCAACTTTCGGCAGCCCTCGTAATCGGAATCGTTTGAAAT
>JANQHB010000027.1 GCA_028277225.1 Chlorobium sp. | reverse complement strand
TCGTCGGCGTCCTGAAGGGTCGCGATCGTGCGCATCAGCGTGGACTTCCCCGCCCCGTTTTCTCCCAGAAGACCGAACATGCCCTTGCCGATCGAGAGGCTCACGTCCTGCATCGCCTTGACGCCGTTCGGATAGGTTTTCGAGAGATTCTGTATCTCCAGTTTCATTGGTTCACTTATTTATACATTTAAAACGTTCTCCCCGCTTCGATAACTCACAAAGCGGGGGGCATTTCACGATCATCGGCACAGGCAACAAACCTTACCAATTCGCTTCAAAACCGACACCGAGACGACGCGGGGTATTGACCCATGCAGACCGCCCGGGAACGCCCTCTGGAACAGTCATAAAAGGATCGAGGAATGGAGACAGATCGTATACACCACCCGTTTCATAGAAATCATCGAACAGATTGGTACCCCATGCATAGACGGCCCAGTTGCCTTTACGGTAACCCACCTTGGCATCGAGTATATTTCTGGCAGACATGCTGGTGGCCACCTCCTGTCCGAGGTTACTGTATGTCTCGTCAACCCACCGGTATGTACCGCCGGCGAAGAATCCGCTGCTGTGATTGTAGTTCGCACCAACGGCAACGGTCCATTCGGGAGCATATGGAAGAGGCTCACCGGCGAGATCCCGGCCAAAAAAATCGAACTCCTTGAACTCGGTCCGGCTAAGGCCTAGCGCAAGAAAGGTTTCGAGGGCATCGGTCATTTCAGCCCTTACCTCAACCTCGAATCCCTTGATTTCGGTCTTTCCGGCATTGGCAATCAATTGATCGAACTGACTGTCACCACCCGGAACCACATAAGGAACCTGCTGATCCCTCCAGTCGATGAAAAAGACATTGCCGTTAAGCGTCAGGCGGTCATCCAGGAGAACGGAGCGGAAAAACAGCTCATAGGTATGCGCGATCTCTTCATCGTATGACTCTGTCTGTAAAGCAAACGGAGCATTGGCTATGCCGCCGGAGCGGTATCCCTTTGCATATTTCACACCCGCATTTACATCTTCGCTGAGCTTTACTGTCAGACTTGCAGAAGGCAGGAATTGCTCAAAGTCTTCCTCTCCTTCGGGTGCTGCCTCTTTATCTTCTATTATATTAACTATTCTAAAATAGCTGTTATTTTTCCAGGTTTCGGTATTGTAGCGTAAACCCGCGTTCAGGGTGAGATGATCACTGATATCGAAATTAATGTTTGCGTAGAGAGCAGCAACCTCAGACCTGTCGGCAATATCAAACAGGGATTCAAATCCTCCAAAAAAGTTCCCGTAAGCATCAATTATCTGAAGAGATTTGCTTTCCGAGTAAAATCCTCCGATAAGTCCGCGGAATCTGTCACTTTCATAATGCAGTCGAAGATCCTGACTGAACATATATTCTTCTAAATCGACGTCGCCCTCGGTAAGAAAAAGAGGCCCATAATCACCATCGAAGATATAATCTACACGAAGGTCACTATAACCGGTCACGGCCGCGATCCTCCAGTTCTCATCGAGACGGAAATCCGACTCAAGAGCTATCAGCCAGGCCTCTGCCGGACTAGGATTGGGCGAGCCATCGACATTGAACCGATCTGACAGATTTTCAATATTAAAATCACCATATGGAGTTCCGAATCCGTCATTGGCTAACGTTCCATCATATTCAACGGCCCATGTACTTGTGCGGGTTTCTGAATCCAGATAAATACCGGTGAGATTGAACGTGATATCATCATTGCCGAGCGGCTGGTAGAGGAACTGCAGGCGAGCTGTTTTTTCATCGATCGCTGCAATGTCGTCTGCACCGGTTAACGGATTGGTAATCCCACCATCGCTGTTGCGGGTCTCGAGCGTTACCCGTCCAGCCAGTACATCCTCTTTGATCGGTATATTCTGATAGAACGCAAGGTTCCAGGTATCGAGCTGACCGTACTCAGCCCTGAATCCGCCGTCCCAGGAAAAATCCGGCCTGTTGTAATTGAAAAAGATTGCGCCCGCAAGTGAATTCGCCCCCTGCAGGGTGGACTGCGGGCCCCGAAGCGCCTCGACAGAATTCACATCCCAGGTCATGGGCACTAACCACTGGGTCAGCACTGGCGACAGGGGAACCTGATTGAGATTCAGGGAGGAGGTAAGACTCGCTGCTCCGTAAAACGCACTTAACGCTGCATTGTTGATACCGCGTATACTGATAGTGCCTCCCAGCTGCGGCGGACCTTCGCCCCTCACATTGGCAACCCTGTTAAGCACATCATTCATAGTGGAGATAGGCTCATTCTCCATCCTCTCCTGACCCACCACCGAGGTGCTTGTCGGAAGATCCTGAATATCACGCCCCACCTTGTCGCCGACAACTTCCATGCCGGGCATCAGATAGCGCAATGTGCTCGCATCCGTCACCGTCTCGCTGTCGTTCACGGCAACGCTCTGCGCCGTGGTATCGGCGGCTGCGTCCTCCGCCGCCCATGCATTTCCTGATACTGCCGCCAGCATCAACAAACCGCATGCACACCCTTTGAGTATTACTGATTGGAACATACGTACTCCATTTTCCAAACGTTAGGATAGAAAAATTGTGACCACCGCTTATCGCTCTTAGGTTATTGCGGCATCACGCTGCTTGAAACGTGAATAAAATAACAGAAAATTTTAAATTTAATTAGTCTTATTAGAGTCAAGATAGAACGGATTTCCCAGCACAACACCTTGGGATACCCTGGCAACAGCCTCTTACATCCCAATCTTCCATTCAGTTAATAACAGCACGAGCAGCCCCAGACGGCGCCCGGAACTGCTCGTACTATAAACCTGCCATGGGAGCCCCTGCTCTATGCCTCTCCGGACTTGCCCTTTGCCCAGTTGAAGGCATAGATCACCCCAAGCACACCAGGTACCGTGCTCGCGAGCAGACCCGCAAGACCGAAAGGAGCCTCTTCCGCAACACCCATATGCGAGGCGTTGTCGAACAGACCGCCGAGGGTCATCAGTACCCCGAACCCGAACGTTACCCAGCGCAGAACCTTCCTGTCGGAAAGCAGCGGCAAAACCGCAGGAACCAGCATGAGGAAAAACCATAGTGCGACCATATAAAACAACCCGGTGCTCATCGCTGCATGTTCGGGAAATTCCGCGGCCCCGGCTGCCGAGGCAAGTGTCGCCCCCTCGACCTTCATGGCATTCATCAGCTCTCCGCCCCAGCCGAGCAGCCCAGCCACTTCTCCCAGCGTTGCGGACGACATATGAAGCATCATACCCGCAAAGCTTATAATGAACAATGCCGAAATACGTAACCGGTCAAATGCATTTGCTTCCATTTTTCACTCCTTTTTTAACGTTATCGTTTACGGTTACAACACAAGACAAAACCCGTCATGGATTCTCCCGGTCATTCCGTTTGCCGGAAACAGCCTCTTCACCGAACGGCTTGAACCGGGCCAACAGGATGGGAGTAACGAAATAATCGACAACCAGCGCGGTTAAAATACCGGCACCGATCAGGATTCCCATGTTGACAAACACTTTGGCAACGGAAATGAGATATGCGGAAAAGCCGAGAATCAGCACCAGAGAAGTCAGGAAAAGAGCCGGACCGACAGCGGTGAATACCCGGCGGATGCTTTCACGATAATTTTTCGTACGCATGAACTCGAGCTGACCGTGATTGATGAAATGAATGGTATCGTCAACCGCGAGCCCGAGCAGCATAGGCATGATCGTCACGGTCATCATGTCGAGCGGGATACCTGCATATCCCATGATGCCGCCCGTGACCAGGGCGGGGGAAACATTGGGAACCATGGCGATCATGCCGGTTTTCAGGCTGCCGAACACCAGCGACATCAGCACGGCAATCGCACCCATCGCGAGAAAAAACGAGGTGATCTGGCCCCATGTCAAATAGTCCTGCATGACCGTGAATTGAGAGATCGACCCGACAAGCAGCACTTTGGCGCCGGGAAACATCTCTTTCCCCCGCTTCTGGATAACCCGCAGTTCCCTCATCGCTTCTCCGGAATTGTAATCACCCAGTTCCACCATTAACCGTATCCTCTGATAATCATAGTCCGCCCATTTTTCAGCCTCGACACCGCCCGCATTCTCGTAAAGCAAAAGAAGCTGCGCAACCATCTCCCGGCTGTCGGGAATACGGTGGAATTCAGCCTTCCCGGCGTTGAGCGACTGATTCATGTCTTTGATGATATCGACAATGGAAGCTACTTTCTTGGTCAGGGGAAAGGTCTTGATCTCCCCGACAAGCTTGTCGATTTTCCTCAGATTTTCCGGTTCGAGCACATCACCCGGATTTTCGAACTCGATTGCCGCATCATAGGAATACAGCGACCCGACTTTGCTCTGCCCGACCTCGTGGACCCTGTTGATATAGGGAACCTTGAGCCCGAAAGTACGCCGCACGTCGAAAGACACCTCGAAGCGGGAGATCCCTGCAGCACAGATGACGACAAGAATCCCGAAAACGCTCATGGTCAGCGCCGGACGCGCAAGCACGTGATCGCCCAGCCATACCATGAGACGCTCGATGATCGAACCCCTCTTCCCGTTCTCGACGGCTGCGGGCTGACGATCTTTTCCAAAGCTCAGAAGCGCAGGCAGCAAAACAACTGTCAGCACATAGGTCACACCGACCAGGGCGGCCGAGTTCATACCGACAAAACGGATAGGGTGCAGCGGAATGAAGAGAAACGATACCAGCGCGATCATTGTAGTCAGGGCGCTGAAAAGCAGCGGCCAGCCGGTTTCCTCTACCGCGTAGAGAACTGCATCCCGGCGGTTGCCGGTACGGAAAAACGACCGCCTGAAATGATTGAACAGATGGATGGCATAACCCACGGAAACCGCCAGACCCAGAAAAATCGGCATAAAGATCATGGAAGGATCGAACACCACGCCCAGATGCCCTTGCACACCAAGCACGATCACGATACCCGAAAGCGCGCTCACCAGCGGAAACACCACCCCCCGGACACTTCGCAGGGAAAAACCGAGGATCAGCACCGCAAACAGCAGCAACAGTCCGAACAGACGCACGATCTCTCCACCCAGAAAATCCATCTTGTCGACATTGATCACCGGCAGACCGCTTGTCAACGGATTGAGCGAACGATATTTCTCCTGCCCTGCAATCTCGTTGACCGTGCGCCCGACAGCCACCTCGGGATTTTCAGCATAATGATCCTTCCAGTCATCCGGAATCGGCTTCATTCTCAACATTACCCAGGTCTGCTTCGAGTCGTCCGAGACGATACGATTCTTCATCAGGGGTTTGGCAAGCGCCTGCCGGCGAATCCGGTCGAGAGCCTCCGGATCTTCGGGGATATCCTCAGGGATCAGTTCACCGATTTCCAATCCCTCTTCCGTTCCCCGGCTGAACTCGAAATCGGTCAATGAAACCACATCGTCGGCATACGGCACCCGGTCGAGAAGCTCCCTGCCCATTTCACGGATACCTGCCAGCACCCCGGGCGCAAAAACGTCATCGGCCTGAACCAGAACAGCACAATACTGGTCGCTGCCGAAAATCTCCTCAAACCGCTCCTTGGCAACACGCAACTCGTCATCCTCCAGAAACCAGTTGTCCGCATCCACATCGGTCTGAAGCTGCCTGAGCCCTAAAAATGATCCGCCGAGAATGACAAGAAACAACACAATGTTCAGCCACCGGAATCTGAGAACCTGTTCCCCGAAAGAACGAAACCGTCTGTTTATCACTTCTATTTTCAACATGATCCTGTTGTTTGTGTTAACTGAACTGAGCGTCCCGGCTTGTCGGAATGCTCATAAACGCAGTTCCTCCTCGACGGTCTCAACGTGCGCTTTCATGGTTTCATCGAGTGCAACCCGGTCATCGAGATACTCGTAAAAATCCCTGAACACCAAAGCCTCGCCCCGCCGCGATCCAAACCACTCCCGAACTATCCGGAGCAGCCTCTGATGTCCGATTGTTCTCGACAGGTGGTAAAGAACCATAGCCCCCTTGTTTTCTTCCAGATACGCTATACCGTCGGCATAGAGAAGCGGCGGCTCCTGATTCGGCTCTGCCCCCTTGTCCTTGCCGTACTTGCGTCTCTTTTTATCGAGAATAACGGCAACGCGCTCCTCTCCGTCCCTCTGTTCGAGAAAACCGAGCGCCAATGCTTCGGGAAGTGCCGTCCAGAGCATTTCGGCCCCCTGGACGTCGGCCAGGGAACCGTTTTCAAGCACCCACTGGCGGAACAGCTCCCTCGTGACGGAAAACCGGATGAAACTGACAACGTCGGCGTTGTTCCGGTCTCCGAACCACCCCTCTTTTTCCGAAACGGCAATTGTATTCGCAAATGCGTAGAATGGATCCTGATAGAAGGGGATCTCCGCTACCCGAAGCTCTGTATAGGGATAGGCGCCGAGATTGCTTTCCAGATAGCTCACTCCTTCTTCGAGAGCCTCGCGATAAAGATCAAGATTGTAGTTGTGATCTTCTTTGTAGAGCAGAGTGACATCGGTATCCCCGATCTTCAGCACCTCGCGGGCATAGTCGGCCGAACCGACAAACCAGTGTAGGGGCGAAGGTTTTTCAAGCTCGTAATGGAAGTAGCTGCGACCGTTCTCCTCCCAACGCTTCACCAGAACACCCGGAGCAAATGCCGTCTGAAGAGCGGGTGTGCTTACTGTTATCGCCCCCTTCACCAGACCGGCGTCGGTTGCCAGATAGTGCTTTTCGAGCGAAACCGGATCATCGACCGGATCCATCCGCGAGTCGAGCATGTCGAGGCCGTTTGCCTTCCGCTCGTTGTTTTCCATCAGTTCCTTGCCCGGATCGTACCCGATCACCGGTACCAGCCGCTCCATGAACAGCCCGTTGTATGCCAGATCGGCATGCGGTTCGCCCTGGGAGAGCCCTTTATAGGCCCTTCTGGAATCGATAACGAGCGTACGATTGTCACCTGGCGCCATCGCGTCGGGAAGCGCATAGACCTCCATGCCGAGCACCTTGTCGGCTTCCAGCCTTTCGAGTTCCGTACCCTCCATGGTTATCGACCGTATTTCCGTGAAATAATCGGCATTGACATAAAGCTTTTCAACCTGTTTGTCCTCAGGGTTGACGAGCTTCAGTTCGGCCCTGTAGTCAGCCGCCTGTTCTTCTGGATAGAGGTCAAGCCGAAGATCCACGGCCGTTATACGGGGAGAGGGATATGACTTCGCCTCACCGAAGTTTTTCTCATACATGGCGGCTTCGATGTCCTTCTGGTCGCCGGGAACATAGTTACGGACCGTATTGACCTCGGCAACGAGAAACGACTGGAGGAAAAAAAACATTGCGAGACTCGCCAGAGAGAGCGCTACACCACCCCAGCCAAGCTCACCACGAAGCGAAAATACCCTGCTGAATACCCCTTTTTCCAGACCCCTGTTCCAGAAACGGATACCGGCCAGAAGAAACGGTATGGCAAGACAAAGCCAGAGCAGGAAATACCAGAAAGAAGAGATCATAAAGACTCCGTAACGGTTCATCTCCGAGAAGTCATCAAGTCCCGGGGCCAGCCCATAGCCGTAACGCAACTGCTCGATGATGCCGGTATCGAATGAAATCGCGATAAAGATGAAATATCCGACGCATACGACGTGCGTAAAGAAGCGGTTTCCCGTCAATCCTGCGACGAAGAACACCAGTCCGATGTACAGCACATAGGTCAGCCAGCCGAACCTGAACCCCAGAAGGTCGTTGGCGTAGACCTGCCAGTCGATTGCGAAAAAGCCCTGGCCGACCTGGGCAACGACCCCGGAAAGGAACATTGTCAGTGAAATAATCAACGCAACGCCGCACATGGCGATGTATCGCGAAAGCAGGACTACCCAGGAGGGCATCGGCGCAGCGTCGGAAACCTGCCACAATCCGGTTGTTCTGTCCTTGAAAAACAGCTCACCCGACCAGATCATGAGCAGTATGACCATCAGAAAACCGGTATGCAGACGGGTCGAGGTCATACCGGAGGTCAGCGGCACCTGTGCACCCACATAGTAGACCGGATTCCACAGAATCATATAGAGGAAAAACATGATGGCGACTACCATGAGCACGACCTTGAACGATGCGGGACGCACGACATTGAAAAACTCGACCAGCGCAAAGCGGCCCAGCTTCCGGAAATGCTCTCCGATGGAAAAGAGCCTTTCGGCATGCGGCACCTCGACATGACGGAACGATGTGTCATGCGATGCCTGCACGAACTCTGTCTTAGCCATCTTCTTCGATCCGAACGCAGCCTGGATAAAATCCCGGAAGCTGAACCGAAAATAGCTGTAGGTAAACGCAAGAAGTCCTGTTCCCATCCACAGCAGACGATTGAAAAGCAGGTTCCCGTCAATGGGAAGAAACGCGCTGTTCTTCTCGGCAACCGACATACCGTCGACGATTTCCTTGGTATAGACAAAGCCGAAAGGATCGAGGATCATGATAGCGGCAATGTAGGGCGAATTGCCGCTCACCCCCTCGGCGACAAGAAAGATCAGCACGAACAGGAAAATCCCTATGTAGGAGGCCGCCATGTTGCGGAACTGAACGACACAGAAGTAACTGACCGCCGTCAGCAGGAAAATATTGGTCAGCCCGAAAAGCGCATAGCCATGCATGAGCTGCAGCCATGGCACCGGACCAAACTTGTCGGCCGGACCGACACCGAGGTACGGCATCATGGCCATGCCAAGCACATAGGCGACAACCAGCAAGAGATTGACGGCATACGCCGCGAAAAACCGGCCCAGGAAAAATCGTTTTTCATGTATCGGGAACGCGTAGAGAAACAGCGCAGTGCGCTCTTCGATATCCCGGTAAAGCGACATGCCGGTTATCATGGCGATGATGATCATGAGAATGATCCCGCCGCCCGACAGACAGACGTAGAAGATTCCAGCCCCGTTGATCAGGGCCTGGTCGTGTACATAGAAATCGTATACCGCAAGAGAGTACCAGATACCCTGGAAACACATCATTGCAAGCATGAGCCAGGTCAGGGAACTTGCGAAGCGGGTGCGAAGTTCAAAAGGCAATATTGTTTTCATCATATCTGTTACTCCTGTTACGCTGTTGCTGCCATCGCGGCTTTTTGAGGCTCTTCATGCCGGGAAAGAATCCGGAAGTACACGTCTTCGAGCAACGGCTCCTTCGACTCGAATCCCTCTCCCGGACATACATCCGCGTCCACCGTCACCTGC
>JANQHB010000067.1 GCA_028277225.1 Chlorobium sp. | reverse complement strand
CCCCGAATGCACCGATCGCTGCTGCTTCGGTTGGCGATGCGATTCCCGCAAAAATGGACCCCAGTACCGCTATGACAAGCATGAAGGGTATGACAAAAGCCTCGATAACGGTTCTCCAGGGCCACTCATCCCTGAAAGCATCTACCTCGGAAACCGGGATTGAGGGCATCATGTCCGGCCTGAAGATACCAAGCCCTATTATATACAGCAGATAAAGAGCGACAAGAAACAATCCCGGCAGCAAAGCCCCGATAAACATATCTCCTACCGAAACATTCAATATACTGCCCAGCAAAACCAGCACGATACTCGGAGGAATTATCTGGCCGAGTGTCCCTGAAGCCGCTATCACACCCGTAGCCAGTTCCGGATCATAGCCCCTTTTCAGCATGGCAGGCAGACTCATCAGTCCCATGGTAACCACGGTCGCCCCGACAATACCTGTTGATGCGGCAAGCAAAGCCCCGACAATAACGACCGACACTGCAAGCCCTCCCCGGAAACGGCCGAAAAGCATTCCCATCGTCTCCAGAAGTTTTTCGGCAATGCCCGACTTTTCAAGCATCACACCCATAAAAATAAACAGGGGGACCGCCAGAAGCACGTAGTTGGTCATTGTTCCCCATATTCTGAGCGGCAGAAGCGCAAAGAACTCCATACCGAAAACCATGACACCGAACAGCACCGATACCCCTCCAAGGGTCAACGCGACCGGATATCCGAGCAGCAGCAGAACAAACACTGCGGCGAACATGATAAAAGGAAGCATTTCCGCCATAGCTACACTTTTCCGGTTTTATCCGGTTTTGCCGTTACAACAAGTATCGAGCGAAACGTTTCGGCAATACCCTGCAGCAGAAACAGTATAAACGCCAGGGGTATGGCTGCCTTGAGAAGATAACGGTAGGGAAGCCCTCCCGGATCAGGAGAGGATTCGAGGATAAAAAAAGAATTGCTGACAAAAGACCATGATGAAAACACGACAACCAGTGTAAACGGGATAAGGAACAGCACGCCGCCCAGTATATTCACGATAGTCCTTTTCCTTTCCGTCAGGCGGACATACAGCACGTCAACCCGCACATGTTTGTTGTATTTGAGCGTGTAGGCTGCAGCGAGCAGAAACAGCAGGGAAAAAATATGCCATTCAAGTTCCTGGACTGCGACGCTGCTTGAGGAAAGAAAATAGCGGGTAAACACATCATAGACAACCACCAGCACCAGAAGAAGCGCAAGCCAGCTGACCGCCCGGCCGGAACGTTCGGTAAGGGCGTCGATCGCCCGGACATATGCTTTCAGAAACCGCACTTTCGAGATGCAGAATAGATGAGTATCACAAAAAAAAGCCGCTCGAAGCGGCCGGTGAAAAAACACCAAGTGCCCGAGAGGAGATTCGAACTCCTACACCTTTCGGCGCTACCCCCTCAAGATAGTGTGTCTACCAATTCCACCACTCGGGCCTTGCCGGAACGGTATGTATCGCTACAGTACCATTATCGTGAGAATAGAAGGACTCGAACCTTCGACCCACTGCTTAAAAGGCAGTTGCTCTACCAACTGAGCTATATTCTCAACCAAACCTGTCAAGCTGCAGACCAAAAAAGGTCCATTACTTGTTCTGATATCTCAAGCGCTTTTTATGCCGGTTTTTACGGCGCATCTTTTTACGCTTGTGAACCGCCATCTTGTGCCGTTTTCTTTTTTTTCCGCAAGGCATAAACGAATGTTCTTAACTCTTGTTTTAAAGGCCAAAAATATACGGCAATTCAGGCTAAAACACAAATATAAATTATGGGCCAGCAGAAAATGCCGCAGGGAAAACAGTATAATAAATTTACAACTTTAGGTCTTCAGTTAAAAATCACCGGCCAGGCACTACTTCACTGCCCCGCATTCCCCATACGGCCGACTACTGAAAACTGCCTACTGCTTACTGGAGACTGAAAACTGCCAACTGCCTACTGGAGACTGCCGACTGCCTACTGGAGACTGCCAACTTCCCCCTCAGGCGTTCATATACTTGAAAAATTCCTTATTGTCCTTCGTTTCCACAATCTTTTCACGCATGAATTCCATGCACTCGATCGGGTTTTTGTCCGCCAGGTACTTGCGCAAAAGCCAGGTTCTCGACAGCTCTTCCTGACTGAAAAGCAACTCCTCTTTTCTGGTCCCGGAACGAAGAATATCGATGGCAGGAAATATGCGGCGTTCAGAAAGACGGCGATCAAGAACCAGTTCCATGTTACCGGTCCCCTTGAATTCTTCAAAGATAACATCGTCCATCCTCGAACCGGTATCGACAAGCGCAGTAGCGATGATGGTCAGGCTGCCTCCTTCCTCGATATTTCTCGCAGCCCCGAAAAACCTTTTGGGCTTGGTGAGTGCATTGGCATCAATACCACCGGAAAGGATTTTGCCTGAATGCGGAATGATGGTATTATGAGCCCTGGCCAGTCGTGTTATCGAGTCGAGCAGGATAACGACATCGGATCCGACCTCGACAAGGCGCTTGGCTTTTTCGAGCACCATGTCTGCGACCTGGACGTGACGTTCAGGATCTTCGTCGAACGTTGAGCTGACCACTTCCGCCGGAACGCTTCTTTGCATGTCGGTCACCTCTTCAGGACGCTCGTCAATAAGGAGAACGATAAGATAGACTTCCGGGTGATTCTTGATGATTGCATTTGCAACTGTCTGCAGAAGCATTGTCTTTCCTGTCTTCGGCTGCGCGACAATCAATCCCCGCTGACCTTTGCCTATCGGAGTGAAAATATCCATGATCCGGCCGCAGTACTCACTCTGTGTGGTTTCAAGCAGCAGACGCTCCCGGGGAAACAGTGGCGTCAGGTTGTCGAAGAACGGACGTTCCCTTGTTATTTCAGGCTCCTTTCCATCGATCGTACTGATCTTCAACAGCGCAAAAAAACGCTCTCCTTCTTTTGGCGCACGAACCTGTCCCGAGACCGTGTCTCCTGTGCGCATATTGAAGCGCTTTATCTGGGATGGAGAAACATAGATATCGTCAGGCGATGACAGATAGTTGTAGTTGGAGGAGCGAAGGAAGCCGTACCCTTCAGGAATAACCTGAAGCACTCCGGTATTGACCATGACCTGTCCGTTTTCAGCACTGCTCCCCTTCTGTGACTGCGCCTCGATAATTTTATAGATAAGCTCTTCTTTCCGTAACCCGGCTGTTGTGACACCAATCTCTTTGGCGAGAGCGTTAAGCTCATGGACCTTTTTTTTCTGGAGCATGTTAATGTCCAGACCTTTGGAAACTGAATTGTTTGACATTATGGTATTGTTACTCTCTCGTTTTGGTTAGTGAAACACCGGAACTACCGGAAAGAGGCTGAGAAATCGGCAAACAGACCGGATGGGAACCATACAAATCCTGCATACACAAACGATATACTGATGGAATAAGACCTGAATTGAGCGATTGTCGAGCCCTGTGAAATATCTGGTCTGATTTCACGGGGGAGATGCAAGGCACAGGGAATGCCGCTGTATCCCGACACGTCGGGACGCAACTTCCCTGTAACGAAGCAGATGCGGCCCTGTGAAATATCAGCTCTGATTTCACGGGGTCGGCATTTCCCGACTTGTCGGGATTTAAACAAATGCGGCTCTTTCTTAATTTTCATGTTCACCCGACAGGCAGGAAATAACTCAAAAA
>JANQHB010000014.1 GCA_028277225.1 Chlorobium sp. | reverse complement strand
CCCGCTTTTTTCATGCTTGTCGAAAATTGCCGCTGGTCGGGGGAACATGGAACGCAAAACAAAAGGCGGCCTCAGATTTCGTTCTGAGACAGCCTCTTTTTTTTTCCTTTCTGCATCGCTTTCGTCAGCCATTGCTGGCTGATTGTTAATCAGGGTGGGGTTTCATATATTGGCTGAACTTATTCTCTTGACTGCGTTTTTTTGTTTATCTACCGCGTCCATGAAAAATATCCGTTTTAAAAGTATACTCATCGTTGCCTTGACAGTTCTTGCTGTCTGGTCACTGTGGCCGACCTATCAGGACTATTCCTATTCCCGTAAGCTTTCAGCATTCAGTGCTTCGGAAGACAGCCTCGCTTTTGTGCGCGAGCATCGTGAGGCAATCGAAACCGCTGCGCAAAAAAGTCTGAAACTTGGTCTGGATCTGGAGGGAGGCATGTATCTCGTTCTCGAAGTGGATCTTGTCGATCTGGTAAAGGAGCGGGCCTGGAACAGGGACGGAACTTTCGACGATATCATGTCGGAAGTGCAGACAGCGGTGAAAAAAGGTGGTAATGCCAGGGTTATTGACCTACTGGTTGCTGAATTCGGGAAAAGGAACATCCGGCTCAGCCGTTATTTCTACGATGTACGGGATAGTGATGAAGAGATAATCCGCAAGCTGAAAAAAGAGGCTGAGGATGCTGTTGTGAGGGCAAAAGAGATCATTCGCAACAGGGTCGATCAGTATGGTGTAGCCGAGCCGGTCATACAGTCACAGGGGTTGCGGCGAGTTATTGTCGCTCTTCCCGGCGTGTCCGATGAGGAGCGTGTTCGAAAGCTGCTCAAAGGCACCGCGAAGCTGGAGTTCAAGCTGGTTCGGGATAATCAGAACATGCTTGAAGCCTTTGAGCGGATCAACGACTACCTTGCTGAACAGGAGGCGGGTACCGACACGACGTCAACCGCCAAGGATCCCCTGTATGAGAATATTTCCGTTATGCAAAACGGTATGGCCTATGCCCCTGAATATTCCAGGGAGTATCTGGGCGAACTCTTCGCCCGTGAGGATATCCGGCAATTGTTGCCGAAGGACACCGAAATAAAGCTTTCGGCCCGTTCGATCGAGGGGCAGGATGGACAGACGTTCTATGAAATGTATCTCCTGAAAAAAACACCGGAACTGACAGGAGGGGTTATTACTGAGGCCAAAGCTACATTCGGGGCTTCTGCTCTGCAGCCGGAAGTGTCGATGAGGATGAATTCCGATGGAACGGCTAAATGGGCCAGGATCACGGGGGCCAACATTGGGCGGCGTATTGCGATAGTTCTCGACGGAGCCGTTTATTCGGCGCCGGTTGTAGAATCCAAAATCCCGGGCGGCAGCTCTGTCATTAACGGGATCGATAGTATCGAAGAGGCTCAGGATCTGGAAATTGTTCTCAAGGCAGGAGCGTTACCGGCACCGGTCAGAATCATCGAGGAGCGAACCGTTGGCCCCTCTCTCGGTGCTGACTATATCCGGTCCGGTCTTATGTCTGCAAGCTGGGGATTGTTTATTGTTGCGATTTTCATGGTTGTTTACTACCGGAAGGCAGGCATTTCCGCTGATATTGCTCTTGTTCTCAATATCCTTTTCGTTCTTTCCGTTCTTGCCGGTTTCAGTGCAGCACTGACGCTCCCGGGAATTGCCGGTATTGTTTTGACGATCGGTATGGCGGTCGATGCCAATGTATTGATTTTTGAAAGGATCCGGGAGGAAATCGACGAAGGAAAGAATCTCCGGTCGGCTGTCGATACGGGATACAGCAAAGCATTTTCTGCAATTGTGGACGCACAGATAACAACTCTTGGCGCGGGATTCCTGCTCTATATCTATGGTATCGGGCCGATACAGGGATTTGCCCTGACACTGATGATCGGGACGGCAGCCAGCCTGTTTACCGCGCTGGTCATCACAAAGACCATTTTCAATCTGCTTATCGGCAGAAACCTGATGACTGCCAAAAGTTTCGGATAATACTAAAGGACCTGCAGTATGCACCTAATTAAAAACTCAAAAATAGATTTTCTCAAATACAGGAAAGTGGCCTACATCATCTCGCTCACCCTTATGGTGGCCGGGATCATTTCGCTCGTTTTCAGAGGGCTCAACTTCGGGATTGATTTCAGGGGAGGAACCGAGATCGTCCTGAAGTTCGAAAACGACTATAAAATCAGGGATATCAGGGCGGTCCTCAATGAAGCCGGTGTTGAAGGTGCCATAAAAAGCTATGGCGCAGATCGTTCTATTCTTGTCCAGACATCATTTGAAGGCGAACTCAGCGAGTTGCGATCTCTTGTTTCAAATGCGCTTGACGAGAGACTCGCGGATAATCCGCATGAAGTGCTCCGGATCGATTCTGTCGGTCCCAGTATTGCTGCTGATCTGAAATGGGCGGCTCTGAAAGCTCTTTTTGGCGCGGTGTTCGCCATACTCCTTTATGTCGGGATACGGTTCGAGTTCCGTTTCGCTGCGGCCAGTGTTGTCGCTATCTTTCATGATGTCTTTATTGTTCTTGGAGTGTTCAGTATTTTCGGGGGTTTGTTCGATTATATGCCCCTTGATATCAATCAGAGTATCATAGCCGCTTTTCTCACCATAGCCGGTTACTCCATAAATGATACGGTCGTTGTCTATGACAGGATCCGTGAGAATATTCGCACGGGAAAACCTTCAGATTATCCTGCAATTTTCAATACGAGCCTCAACCAGACGCTCAACAGGACGATCATCACTTCGGGGACGACAATGCTTGTTGTCCTGGTTCTCTTTTTCTTTGCCGGTCCTGCAATAAGAGGGTTTACTTTTGCCATTCTCCTTGGAATCATCATTGGAACCTATTCCTCTCTTTTTATTGCCGCTCCGGTTGTGCTTGACTGGCAGATGAAATCCCGCCGGCCGATAAAGCTGAGAGGAGGGGGGTGATCATTCAGGAACTGAGCGGCGATAATGCGATTCGGAGAAGTGGCTTTTTTTGTATTGTTATAAATACATGGTATTGTATCGTATTCATCGGAATGCGTTGTCGCCGGGCGTTCGGATTCTGACATCAAAAGATGGTGCTGAAACCGGTCTGGTATGTAATCACATTGATCAATTTCCTGCAAGAATCGGCCGAGAACATTGTTCTCTCAATTTCAGGTAAAGCTAACTTATTATGAAAAAGGTTGTTATAAGGATCGTATCACTTCTCGTTTTTATGTTGCCTTTCGTTGCCCTCAATGCTGCAGCAAGCACTGCAGACAGGATTGTTGCTGTTGTCGGTAATGAAATGATTCTCCAGTCGGAAGTCGATGAGCAGGCCATGATGGCCAACCTGCAGTATCCGGAATCCAAAGAAGATCCGTTGCTGAAGTCAAGTATTCTCGAATCGCTTGTCATTAAAAAAATAGTGCTCACAAAAGCACGGCTTGACAGTATCCAGATCAATGAAGCTGAACTTCAGAAACAGGTTGATCAAAGGATGGCCTTTTTGAGGAGCAGGTTCAGGTCAATAGAGGAAATGGAAGCCACCTTCTCGAAATCATATGTGGTTATCGAGAAGGAGATCAGGGATGATCTGAAGGATCAGCAGATGATAGGGACGCTTCGAAGGCAGAAGCTCTCAGGGATTTCGGTAACCTATGATGAGGTAACGGACTATTTCGAGAGGAATAGTCTGCGGCTTCCCGATGTTCCCGAGATGGTCGAACTTGCACAGGTGCTCGTTTATCCCCAGGTAACCGAAGAGGCGAAAGCGAAAGCCAGGAAGGAAATCGAGGATATTCAGTTGAAGATCGAAGAGGGAGAAGATTTTACCCAGCTTGCACGGCAGTATTCTCAGGATCCCGGTTCAGCTTCGCTTGGCGGAGACCTTGGCTATTCAGCAAAGGGTGATTTTGTGAAAAAATTTGAAGACGTCGCCCTGGCTCTGGAAGAGGGTGAAGTCTCCGATATTGTCGAGACGCGTTTCGGGTATCATCTTATTCAGTTGCTTGACAAGGAAAAAGAAGATTTTCATGTTCGCCATATATTGATCGTCTTCGACAGGGAGAACCTTGATGCATCGGCTGCAAAGGCCAAGCTCGAAAAAATCAGGAAGGATGTCCTTGATGGAAAGGCGGATTTTGCTGAAATGGCAAGGCAATATTCCGATGATCCTGTATCGGCTAAAATCGGCGGCTTGATCAATAATCCTGAAACAGGTGAGGCTATGTTTGCTGTGACATCGCTCAAAGAACCGCTGAAATCCGTGGTTCGTTCATTGAAATCCAGCGGGCAGGTGAGCAAGGTTATTCGTGTGGCTCCTGAAAAAGGAATCCCTTTCTTTGCTCTTTTCCGGCTGAACAAAAGAGAGCCGGCACACCAGCTGGATCTGCAAAAGGATTATTCCCGGATCGAGAGGCTTGCAATAGAACAGAAAAAGGATACGCTCTTCAGTGAATGGATAAGTGAGCTCAGGAAAGAGGTCTATGTTCGGATATCAGACATCTAGTCTTCTGACGTATCGGGCGTTTTTTTCGATGAATTCGCGACGAGGTTCTACCTTGTCGCCCATCAGCGTGGAAAAAGTCTGGTCGGCTTCCATGGCATTTTCCACGGTGACCTGAAGAAGTGAGCGGTGTTCAGGATCCATGGTCGTATTCCAGAGCTGTTCGGGATTCATTTCACCAAGACCTTTGTAGCGCTGGGTTGAGATGTTTGCCTTGCTTTTCTGTTTTTTCTTCATTGCCTCGGCAACACTGTTTCGTTCATCATCATCCCACGCATATTTCTGTTCCTTTCCCGACTTTATCAGATAGAGCGGAGGTTGGGCGATAAAAACGCGGCCGGCCTCGATGAGTGCACGCATGTGGCGAAAGAAAAAGGTCAGCAGAAGCGTTCGTATGTGGGCGCCGTCCACATCCGCGTCGGTCATGATGATGATCTTTCCGTAGCGCAGTTTATCGGCCGCGAATTCCTCGTCTCCTATGCTTGTCCCGAGGGCGAGAATAATGGTTTTTATCTCATCGTTCTCGAGCATTTTGTGCAACCTGGCTTTTTCGACATTGAGAATTTTGCCTTTCAGCGGCAGGATGGCCTGAAAACTTCTGTCCCTTCCCTGCTTGGCGCTGCCGCCTGCAGAATCACCCTCAACGATGTAGAGTTCGCAATGCTCCGGATCGTTGATGGAGCAATCTGCGAGTTTGCCGGGCAGACCTGAACTTTCAAGTGCGGATTTTCTCCGGGTGAGTTCTTTGGCTTTCCGTGCGGCATCTCTGGAAAGCGCAGCACTTTTTACTTTTTCAATGATCGTCTTGAGTACTCCGGGATTGCTTTCTGCATACTCGGCAAGTTGATCGTTGACGATGCTTTCGACGATACTCTGCGTCTCGGAGTTTCCAAGTTTTGTTTTTGTCTGACCTTCGAATTGCGGTTCAGGCACTTTGACCGAGATGACCGCGGTCAGACCTTCCCTGAAGTCGTCTCCCGTCAGAGACAGCTTGAGGTTTTTAAGCAGGTCGTTTTTCTGCGCATAGGCATTGAGGGTTCTGGTCAAAGCCTTGCGAAAACCCGTTACGTGCGTTCCGCCTTCATGAGTGTTGATGTTATTGACATAGCTGAAAACATTTTCCTGATAGGAATCGTTGTACTGCAATGAGATTTCAACGACAGTCGATTCTTTTTCTCCGCTGATATAGATCGGCTCTTTTATCAGGCTGACACGGTTATGATCGGTATACTTGACAAACTCCCGTATTCCCCCTTCGTAATGAAATGTTTCCTCGTTTCCGTCAATGTCATGAACGATGATTTTAAGGACATTGTTCAGAAACGCAAGTTCACGCATGCGGTCGATGACGACATCCATACGGAACTCCGTGGTTTTGAAAATATCAGCGTCGGGTTTGAACGTGGTTTTGGTGCCTGTTTTATCGGTTTCACCGATGACCTGTACTTCGCATTGCGGCACGCCTTTATGATATCGCTGATACCAGACTTTTCCTTCCCGGTAGACCTCGACTTCGCACCATTCGGAAAGAGCATTGACAACAGATGCGCCGACCCCGTGCAGTCCGCCTGAAACTTTGTATGCGCCTTTATCGAATTTACCGCCTGCGCCGATGACGGTCATGACCAGTTCAAGCGCTGATTTTTTTTTCTGGGGGTGAATATCGACAGGGATTCCTCTTCCGTTGTCAGAAACGGTGACCGAACCGTCTGTATTGAGCCTCAGTTTGATGGTGTCGTTATAACCTGCAAGCGTTTCGTCAATCGAGTTATCGACAATTTCATAAATAAGGTGATGCAGGCCCCTGACATGAACGTCACCGATATACATTGCGGGGCGTTTGCGAACATGTTCTATCCCGTCCAGGATCTGTATGTTCGTTGCTGCGTAGGATGATGAGGCCGTCGTGTTCCGGGAGTCAGACATAGTGTTTTTACGAGGTGCGGATACGTTAGGATCAATAGATTTTGTGATCGTGCAATGTACGAAATAATCGCCTCATATGCCATGTCTGACTAGTTGTGTTCTACCATGAACGCGTTGGCAATATGCTCGATATCACAGTGCCGTATTACCCCTTTGGCAAAAGAGTGCACGACGATTGCGATTACGTCGAAACGGCAGTCGGTTTCGGTATCAGGAAGGGAGGCGAGGTAGGCCGATGCCGCCCTGATGATCTCTTTCTGCTTTGCGGGAGTGACGGCTTCGAGAGGATGGCCTTTATCTCTGGACAATCGTGTTTTGACCTCGATGAAACAGAGGGTATTCCGGTCCCTTGCAATGATGTCGATCTCGTTGCGCCTGTACCGGTAGTTTCTGCTGACGACACGATACCCTTTCTTTGCCAGGTATGAAACGGCGGTTGTTTCGCCCTGCCGACCGAGGTCATGCGGTTCATATGACATGGCTGTGTTCTGATTATTCTCCCAGAGCTTTCAGGCGGAAGCTTTTACGATGCAGCGGACAGCGCCCGTACTTTTCAATTGCGGCAACATGCGCTTTGGTAGGATAACCGAAATGCTTGTCGAATCCGTAAAGGGGATACTCTTCAGCATATGTTTTCATGATCCTGTCACGCTCGGTTTTTGCCAGTACCGAAGCGGCCGCAATGGAAAAGACTCTGGAATCGCCCTTTACGAATGTCTCGAAAGGAATCGGCAGGTCGGGCCTGAAGCGGTTGCCGTCGACCATCAGGTAGTCGGGACGTTTGTCGAGGCAAAGCACGGCCTTGTTCATTGCAAGCATGGTCGCCTGCAAAATATTCATCCGGTCAATAGTCAGGTTGTCGATGACCGAGATGCCAAAATCAAGAGAGGCTTCCTTTACGGCATCTGCAAGAGATGCCCTCAGCGACGGTGCAAGGATTTTTGAATCGTTCAGTTGCCGGAGGATACCCTCGGGCCGGTAGAAGCGCGGGAAGACAACAGCAGCGGCGACGACCGGTCCAGCCAGAGGGCCTCTGCCTGCCTCGTCAATTCCGCAAATCCCTGGAGTATCTGTCCAGTATCTGTCTTCGTATTGCGTCGTAAGCGGTTCGTGCTGTGCGGATCGGACCATTGATGCCTTGGCTGAAAAGGGCTTCGTGCAGGTATCTCTGTCACGAAAAGTGGTGAAAATTTGTGCTTTTAACAAAAATGTTCAATAATAGAACGTACATTTCATAGGCAGCATCTGCATGCATGCGGTGCTGAGGCTTTATAAGGTAAGGTACGTGCGTTGGAAAGGCGATTTACGCAGGAGAAGAGCGCGTTACTATTCAAGATTTCAGAGTGTCGTAATGAAGAAGACGGTGAAAAAACAGTTGCTGATGAACAAATCCGGCGACGAGATCCAGGTTGCCCTGGTTGAGGAAGGGCGTCTTGCCGAACTTGTTATAGAACGTCCTGACAGCCTGAGAAGCATCGGCGATATTTATCTCGGCAGGGTGCACAAGGTTGTCGAGGGTCTCAAGGCGGCGTTTGTCGATATCGGACAGAAGTCAGACGGTTTTCTGCATTTTTCCGATGTCGGGACAACGACAGAGGATTATCGTGCCTTGATCGAGGATGATGATGACGATGATGAAAACGGTGATGGCGAAAACGGCGAAGGTGATGATGACGTCAATGGAAAAATGGCGAATCGGAGGCCTTCCAGGCCGGGAGATGAAAAAGGGGCGGTTTCGGGAAACGGACAAAAAGACGGGAACGGTAAAGCAAAAGGGGATGATCGCCGACGGCAGTCCTATACGCAGATGATAGCAGGCAGGCTGAAAGCCGATGATTCCATTCTCGTGCAGGTCATCAAAGAGCCGATCAGCAACAAGGGAGCCCGGCTTACTTCCGATATCACTATTGCAGGACGATTTATGGTACTGCTTCCCTTCGGCGGCGGCCAGATTGCCGTGTCCCGACGTGTGGTTTCCAGAAAAGAACGCGCCAGGCTGAAAAAACTTGTTCGCTCCATGCTTCCGGAAGGATTCGGGGCGATTATCAGAACGGTGGCGGAACTTCAGGAAGAAGAGCTGCTGAAAAAAGATCTTGAAAAGCTGCTTGTCAAATGGGAGCAGATCGAGGAGAAGCTCAAGGACGCCAAACCGCCACAGCTCATTTTCAAGGAGGATACGATCATATCCAGTGTGCTTCGGGATTCCCTGACGACGGACGTTACGGAGGTTGTTGCAAATTCACCGGTCATACACAAGGAAACCTTGAATTATATCCAGTGGGCGGCTCCCGAGATGGAAAAGAACGTGACGCTGTATGAGGGCAATCTTCCGCTGTTCGAAGGTTATGGCATTGCAAAGGATGTCGAATCCATTTTTTCCAGGAAGGTCTGGCTCAAATCCGGCGGATATATCATTATCGAGCACACCGAGGCTATGGTGGTTGTCGACGTCAACAGCGGACGGTATGCCGCCAAAAGGGAACAGGAGGAAAATTCTCTGAAAACCAACCTCGAAGCAGCCCGTGAAATCGTCAGACAGCTTCGACTCCGGGATATCGGCGGTATTATTGTTGTGGATTTCATTGATATGCTCGACCCGAAAAACTCCAAAAAGGTCTATGACTCGATGAAGAACGAACTGCGCCATGATCGGGCAAAGTCGAATATTCTGCCTATGTCTGATTTTGGCCTGATGCAGATCACTCGTGAAAGAATCCGCCCCAGTCTCATGCAGCGAATGGGCGACCAGTGTCCTGCATGCGGCGGAAGCGGCGTTGTTCAGGCCAGGTGCACGACCATCAACCAGATAGAACGATGGCTGAGAAAATATGCTCTTTCCCAGAAACTGATATTTCAGCAGCTTGACCTGCACGTCAGTCCCACAGTTGCCGAACCGATTCGAAACGTCGATCGGAACATCGAGCTGAAATGGTTTCTTCAGCATATGCTTTTTATTCAGATCAAGCCTGATGAAAGCCTCAGGAGTGACGATTTCCGTTTTTCTCTGAGGAAAAACGGTAAGGATATTACCGCCGAGTACAGCGACCTGTAAGAAGGGTGCGGTTTCGGAGGACAGTCAGTATTTTCACAATATCAGAAGATGACGATCAATGCAGACAGAAGACGTCCGGAAAAGTATCGAGGAACTGGCCGGGTTGACAGCCTCGCAGTTGCAGGACAGGAGTGAAGCGCGCGAGCTTTTTGACGATTTCCTTGTCCTGCTCAACAACGGGACGGTTCGTGCAGCGGAAAAAAAAGACGAACGCTGGGAAGCAAATCCGTGGGTAAAACAGGGGATCCTGCTTGGCATGAAGCTTGGCCGGCTGGAGGAACATACCATTCCGTTTCCCGACGGTAACGACTGGACCTTCGTCGACAAGGATACCTATCCAGTCAAACGGTTTCAGAAAGAGGACCGTGTGCGTATTGTTCCGGGCGGATCATCTGTCAGGGATGGCGCATATCTGGCTTCGTCTGTCGTGATGATGCCCCCGGCCTATGTCAATGTCGGAGCATATGTTGATGCCGGCAGCATGATAGACTCTCATGCGCTTGTCGGCAGTTGTGCTCAGATCGGGCGCAATGTTCACCTCTCGGCCGCGTCGCAGATAGGCGGTGTTCTCGAACCGATCGGGGCCGTTCCTGTCGTTATTGAAGATGACGTGATGATCGGAGGAAACTGCGGTGTCTATGAAGGGACCGTTGTCTGCCGACGGGCTGTTCTCGGAACCGGTGTTATTCTTAACGGTTCGACTCCGGTCTATGATCTTGTTCATGAATGTATCATCAGAAAGTCGGATGATGCTCCACTCACAATTCCTGAAGGAGCCGTTGTTGTTGCCGGTGCCAGGAACATGAAGGGAGATTTTGCCGAAGCACATGGCCTTTCTGTCTATACTCCGATGATAATCAAATACAGGGATGAAAAAACCGATGGTGCAACGGCTCTTGAAAGTGCCCTGCGATAACTTCCATAAGCTGAAAGCCTAGAGACTCACGCTGTTCAGAAATGAATACCCTTCATTCAGGAATATTTATCAGGATCGCACTTCCTGTACTCGTCTCCCTGCTCCTTATGACGGGAACGGGAATGAAACCGGCAGATGATGCCGAAAAAGAATATTTTGCCATATCGAAAAGCATCGAACTGCTCGGTGATGTCTATACGAAGGTTTCAGGGAACTATGTCGACAGCCTGGATGTAGCTGAGTTCATGTATGCCGGCATTGACGGGATGCTCGATACGCTCGATCCTTATACGGTATTTCTTGACGAAGATGAATCGCTTGAACTCGGAGAAATCACCAGCGGTCAATATGCTGGTATCGGTGTCAGGATCGCCGATATAGCAGAAAATATTTATATCGTTTCAGTTTTTGACGAGACTCCGGCATCGGCTGCCGGGCTGCAGGTGGGAGACCTGATTGAGAAGGTTGACGGCAGGAAGGTCAAGGGATATGATCTCGATGAGGTAAGAGATCTGATCAAGGGCCCTGCAGGAACAGGGATTCGGCTGACGGTTGCACGGTATGGAGAGAAAGGCCGGAAAATGGTGAGGATGGTACGTCAGGAAGTCAGGGTGAACAGTATCCGTTTTGCCGGGCTTTACGGTTCGACAGGCTACCTCGAGATGCACTCGTTTGGGAACAGGAGTGCCGACGAGCTTGGCAAAGCCATCCGGGAACTGCGAACAACGGCAAGCATTCAGAATACACCCATGAAAGCGGTGATTCTCGATCTCCGCAATAATCCGGGAGGATTGCTTGATGTCGCCGTTGACGTGACCGGTCTGTTTGTTCCGAAGGGCAGCATGGTTGTTTCGACAAAAGGGCGTGATCCGGAAAGCCTTAATGTGTATCGGACGACAAGGGAGCCTCTTCTGGACAGAATGCCTCTCGTCGTTCTGATAAACCGCAACAGCGCTTCGGCATCTGAGATTGTCGCCGGGGCAATTCAGGAACTTGATCGCGGCGTCGTGGTCGGTGACCGTTCATTCGGCAAGGGGCTGGTTCAGTCGGTTATCAGCCTTCCGTATGATTGCACGCTGAAGATGACAACAGCAAAGTATTACACCCCGTCCGGGCGCCTTATTCAGAAGCCGCATAACCTGATAGAGCAGTCGCGGGAGATCCTCCCCGAAGAAGATACAGAGAAAAGTGAGCCGGTATATTATACAAGAAGCCGTCGCAAGGTTTATGGCGGTGGCGGCATTCTCCCTGATATCCGGATCGAAGCGCCTGATATCGGCGATTATGAATCTGCGCTGCGGAGAAAAGGGATGCTGTTCCGTTATGCCAACCACTACAAGGCATCGAACGAACAGCTTCCATCGGCCGGAATTGACAGAAATGTAATGATGCAGGATTTCAGCCGTTTTTTGAAAGAGGAGGGCTTCAGCTACAGGACCGAATCCGAGCGCCTTCTTGAGGATATGAAAAACGTGCTCGAAGCAAAAACTGATACGGTTGCCACAGATATCGATACCCTGATCGTCTCGCTTGAAAAACAACTGGAGCAGCTTGCCGTTCAACAACAATCAAGTGAAACCGGGACAATTGCCGTCGCGCTCGAAGAAGAGGTTCTGCGCCACTATGACGAGAATGCAGCACGCCGGAGTCGTATAGAGCGTGATCCGGTGGTGAAAAAAGCACGATCTCTTCTCGAAGATTCCAAAGCGTATAGAAAAATCCTACGTCCCTGACGTTTCATCTTTCCCGGCACTTCTCATTTGCGCTTCTGCCCGCCGAATCTGTTTGTGTACCCCAAGGACAATCATCAGGTTACTGATGGTCAGAAGGCTTTCGGCACTGCCATGCAGGAGGTCGTCGTGCGAGAGCGTTGGAAACGAGCGGATTTCGGCAGAGATGTACATAAAGAAAACCGTGACGCTGATAAAGACCAGTAAGAACCAGAAGCCTGCAACGGTAAGCCCTGACAGCAGTCCGGGCTCTTTTTTGCGAATGAGAAGCAGGGTGACGAGAAAGGCCAGATAGACCACACTGGATATCTGGAGGATCAGATCGAAGATGTCTTCACCCATATAGGATTGCGGTCTGCCGGAAACGAGGAGAAGTCCTGCGGCGGCAAAAATTCCCTTGCTTTGACGGGAGTTGATAACGCGCAGTATGCCGAGAGACGCATACAGGAGTGCTATGCTCCCGAAAAGGTTGACGGTTTCTGAGAGATCGAGAAGGACCGGTATCGAGTCGCCGCTGACATGATAGGCGAGTACAAACCAGCTTCCAATCCAGTGAGGAATCATGAAGAGTCCCAGCCGGCTTACATCTTTCCGTCCGATAATGTTTCCGTAACGGAACATGAGCCAGGCGGCGATCCCCCATTCCAGAGAGGAAGAAATATGGATAAGCCAGTTGGGCAGAGAGAGAAGCATTCAGGAGCCTTTTGCAAGGTGATAGATATTTTTCAGGAATATTTTCATCTGAACGCTCCAGGGGGCAGGTACCATTTTTTTGTAAAGGTATGAGTCGAATGTGATCCGCTGGACATCGGCATCCTCGCAGATGGCGACAAAACTTTCCCGAAGCCGGTCATTGCGGTAATAGACCGATTGCAGCGCCTGGAGGCCGAAAAAGATCGGGGCATAGAGTTTCCGGAACGTTTTTTCATAAGTTGCCAGTGGTTTCCCGTTGCGAATTTTCTCTATCATTGCTTCTCCGCCAAGTTTTCCGGACCGCATGGCAAAGAATATGCCTTCACCGTTTGCCGGGGTTACCAGCCCTGCGGCATCGCCAACAAGGATTGCGGTCTCCTGTGTAAATGACTTCCTTGGTTTCATGGGTATTTTAGCCGCTTCGTCAAGATAGGACTTTTCAGGGATGCCGAGCTTCTCGATAAAACGATGCTGAAGCTGCTTGAGATTGTGTTTCCTGAATTCTGTACCTGTTCCGATGGCGATATGGTCTGTTTTCGGGAAAATCCAGCCATAAAAATCCGGTGAAACGTCTCCGTCGAACCATATTTCGACAAGTTCCTCGTAGGGTTTGAGGCGTTCACAGTAGTGAAAGCGCTGCTGCATGGCGATTACCTGCAGTTCATTGGGTGGAAAGCCCAGGTCGCCCGCAGTTTTCGAATTGGCTCCGTCCGCACCGATGACATGCTTCGCTTCAAGGGGAGGAAGATCCTTTGAAAGGTGCAGGGTGTAGCTGTTACCGTTCGGCTTGATGTTCCTGACGAGAGCTTCGATGACGGTTGCTCCGTGATGCTTTGCCTCTTCTCGAAGATAGCTGTCAAATCGTTCCCTGCGGACCATACCCACGTAGCCGTTGGGCATTTCCATGGAAATCAGTCTGCCTCCCGGGGATCGGACGCTCATTTTCGAGAGCTTTTTTTCCACAAGATGGCCGGGAATGTTGAATTCTTCTATCAGGCCGAGAGGAATAGCTCCTCCACAGGGCTTGACGTTTTCAAGGTTCCTCTCGATAAGAACCGTCGATATCCCGGCATTTGCCAGTTCGCCAGCGGCAACGGCTCCTGAAGGACCGCCGCCTATGACAGCTACATCGTAACGCATGGTATGGATTGTTGATTACACGATGTTCCCTTGAAGAAAGTCCTGAACCCTGTCAATTGCAAGCCTCTCCTGTTTTGCCGAGTCACGGTAGCGTACCGTGACGGTATCGGTATCCAGGGTTTCGTGATCGACAGTGAAGCAGAACGGTGTGCCGATCTCATCCTGCCGCCTGTAACGCTTGCCGATCGAGCCGGCAGCATCGTATTGTACAAGGTGTTTTTTTGCCAGATCGTTGTGGAGTTGTGATGCTTTTTCGCCCATCTCCCCTTTTTTCATCAGCGGCAAAACGGCAGCTTTGACCGGCGCTATGGCCGATGAAAAGCGCATCATGACCCGCTCTTCTCCGTCAATGACATCTTCGGTGTATGCATCGCAAAGGAGGGCGAGGAAAAGCCGGTCGCATCCTGCCGATGTTTCGACAACATAGGGGATGTAGCGTTCGTTTGTCACCTGGTCGATATACTCCATGTTTTTACCGGAGAACTCCTGATGCTGTTTCAGGTCGAAATCCGTACGGGAGTGAATTCCTTCGATTTCCTCTACGCCGAAAGGAAAGGCAAACTTGATGTCGTAGGCAAGATCCGCGTAATGAGCCAGTTTGTCGTGACGGTACCAGTGCAGCTTGTCTCGGGAAATGCCGAGGCTTTCGGTATACCAGTCAAAACGTTTTTGACGCCATGTTTCAAAGGCTTCTTCCTGGGTTCCGGGTTTGACGAAATACTGCATTTCCATCTGTTCGAACTCGACCATCCGGAAAATGAAGTTGCCTTTGACGATTTCATTGCGGAAGGCCTTGCCGATCTGTGCGATACCGAAAGGAACTTTCATCCGGTTGGATTCGCGGACATTGTGGAAATTGACAAAAATTCCCTGGGCGGTTTCGGGCCTGAGGTAAACGGTGCCCGAAGAATCGGCCAGCGCACCCATGTTGCACTGGAACATGAGATTGAACTGGCGGACCTCGGTCCAGTCAGAAGAGCCGGTGTCCGGGGCCTTGATTTCTTCAGCGATAATGATGTCATAAAACGCCTTGTTCTGATTCTCCGAATCGGAAGCGCGTTCATAGTAGGTGCTGACCCTGTGGGCGTCATCATCTCGACCGTCCCGGCGCAGCTTCTCTATATGATTTTCTATCAGGTGGTCTGCACGGTAACGGCGCTTTGTGGTCTTGTCGTCGATCATCGGGTCGTTGAAGCTCGATACATGACCGGATGCTTCCCAGACCGTCGGATTCATCATGATCGAGGCGTCGATACCGACGATGTTGCTGTGGCCTCGGGTCATGGTTGTCCACCAGAGATCCTTGATGTTTTTTTTCATCTCGCTCCCAAGCGGTCCGTAATCGAAGCAGGAGGAGAGGCCTCCGTAAATTTCTGACGAAGGATATATGAATCCTCGTCTTTTGGCCAGCGATACCAGCTTGTTCATCACTTTTTCAGGTGACTGCGCCACGCTCTGGACCCGAGTTGTATCCGAATTGCTCATGTTGATGGTTGTAGATTATGTTCCTGCCTGCAGTTTTTTGCCGAAAAGGGCCGGGATAAAGAAATGAATATAACCTAATTTGGGCGATTGTCGAGCATATCGGAGATGCAAGGCACAGGGAATGCCGCTGTATCCCGACAAGTCGGGACGCTCAGTTTAGGTATAACAAACCGGAGGGGTTGAAACACCTTGCCGGTTTTATTGGATAGCGCCTTTCGCGATGATTTAAGGCGCGGGGCATCTGTTTCGATTTCGAGCATTCTGTTCCGTAAGCGCGCAACAGTTCGTCCGGCCACTCCTCGGTCAGTACGGTGCCGGCCTCAAGTCGGATCGCAATTATCTGCATATAATATAACGCTTTAATGGTCGTGTGATTTTCTTGTTGTGCCCCTGGCACGACAATTGACCCTCCTGATGTAGAACGATAACAAATGGAGAGTCATCATGACACAGATCAAAAACATCATCATCGCCATCACACTCCTTACAGGACTCTCCTCCCAGGCACTGGCAGCAAGCACAAGCGGCGTCACCAACGTTTCAGTCAGAGTTCCCGAATTCATCGTTCTTCACTACTACTCGAACATCACCCTGAACTTCGATACCCCGACAGCAGAAGCGATCGACGAAGGCAACAACAGCATTGACGCTGACTGGAAAGGTTCAGCCAGCGGAAACGGACTCGATGCCAACAGCCTGATGAACGCTTCACTCGAACTCGACGGTACAACGACAAACGTCAAACTGAACAACGTCTGGGCAGTCAGGGGCTTTTCGAACAGCGGCAATGCAACGGTCACCGTTACGGTTCCTTCCGACAAACTGCAGAACGGTTCTTCCGAAATCACGATGTCGAACGTCAAGGTCAGCGACGACACAAAGAGCGGCAAAAGCATCACCACCAGGCTGAACGGCATCTCCAAACGGAACGCAACGACCGGCAACATCGAAATGGACCTCGATTTCTCGAACACCACCCGCTCCGGAAGCCACACAGGCGGTCAGTATACCATCACCGCAACAACGATCTGATACCTGAACTGAGCGTTTCTAACAATCGCCCAATTCAGGTTATACAGGGACGCTTTTTTTCTGACGCAGCCTTCATTACAAGACATTTCCCTGCCCGGGATTGGATGTATTGGAAAGAGCGAGAAGGCGTGAGCACTTCTTTCTGTGATTCCGGGTTGTCTTTATGGCGGGAGGCGGGAGGAACAATCACATTCGGGTGGTTATCCGGTCTGGATTTCCGTTCTGAGGTCAATTTCCTCGAGGATGGAGCTGACCTTGAGGCATGTCGACAATGTTCCTGAGTAGATTATGGAAAGTCCTTTTGTGTGGACTTCCCAGGTATGTTTTTCAGCTTTGGAGCGTGTGCACTGGATTGCCTTGATGATCTGAAAGATGACTTCGTCGAATGTGTGAACATCGTCATTGAAAAGAACAACCCTGTATGCATCGAGTGTATCGATCTGGATTTCCTGTTGAGCGGCCTGGGTTTGTTCCCCGCTGCCGGATGCCTGCCAGTGACTATGCATGACCATAAGAGCTGTACATGGACGATATGATTGGGCTTTGGAAAAATGTAATAAAAACAGCCAAGATCGTAAAGAGAATCCCGGTTCCCTTGCCGTTGGATCCGTTCCGGCTACGGCATGCATTCATGGCTAACCCATTCGGGCGCATCAGGATACCGCTGGGGGCATGGTCAGGGAAAGTTCGCCGTTTCGGGCAGCAAAAGAGCATGCCGTTCCCACAGGAATGGTGAGCAGGTCGTCGATATGACCGTAGGAAAGACCGGCGGCAACAGGAATATGGATAGCGGTTTTTTCCGTATAGTAGCGCAGAATATCGAGCAGGGGGGAAGGACGGTTGAAATCCATGATGTCACGGCTGAACTGGCCGAAAAGAAGTCCTTTGCATTGGTTCAGAATGCCTGCGTTATAGATATGAGAAAGGAGTCTGTCAATCCGGTACGGTTCTTCGTTGACGTCTTCAAAAAGCGGAATCGTGTTGCGAAAAAGAGGAAGGTACGGTGTGCCGACAAGACAGGAAAAAACGGTCAGGTTGCCGGCAAGTAATGTGCCTTCGGCAGTGCCGTCACGGTATATATGGACAGGGTGTCCGGGGTGGTTCAGTATCTGGCGGACCGAAGATGTTGATTCCAGAACATTCCAGAAATTCTCTTCTGTATAAGAGCTTGGATTATGAAGTTCGGTAGCAAGCATAGGGCCTGAAAAGGTTATCAGCCCGGTCCGGGTGAAAAGTGCTATAGAGAGGGCCGTTATGTCTGAATAGCCCGCAAGGATCTTGGGGTTTCCGGCGATCAGGTCATAGTCGAGATTTTCCAGGAGCCGTGTCGCTCCAGAACCTCCTCTGAGGCAGAATATCGCCTTGACCCTGCTGTCGGCAAACATATCGTGCAGGTCCTCGAGCTTGCGGCGGTCGAGTTCCATGCGTGGTTCGCCCTGGCAGTTGAAATGCCCTGCAGGTTTGACGTGGTAGCCCAGTTTTTCAAGATAGGTGACTGCCCGATCGATCTTTTCCTGATCGGGAGAAGGCGAAGAAGGGGAGATAAGCCCGATGGTGTCACCCTTGCAGAGTGCTTTTGGCGTCAATATCTTCATGCGATGATATAAACCTGAATTGAGCGATTGCCGAGCATGCCGGAGATGCAAGGCACAGGGAATGCCGCTGTAGTGATCTACTGCAAGTTTCCTGTAACGAAGCAGATCCGGCCCTGTGAAATATTCGGTCTGATTTCACGGGGTCGGCATTTCCCGACTTGTCGGGATTTCAAAAAATGCGGCTCTTTATCAGTTTTTACACTCACCTGACAGGTGCCGGATAATCTCTATGCAAACACAGTATAACAGATTGTTTTTAATATGCTTACTATTGTGGTGCATTTGTTGAAACGCTCAGTTTAGGATAAAAAAACATCAGTGGCGTTGATCGTTCAGGCCACTGATGTTTTAACGAAAGCAGGATTTTTCTCCCGGGAGTCAGCTTCAGGAAATCTCCTCTGTGAGTAGAATGGCCTTGTTGTCACTGATCTCAAAAAAACCATCGGCAATGGTGAATTTTTTCTCCCCGTTTTCAGGAAGTTCGAGCTTCACCGTGCCGCCTTTGAGTGCCGCGACAAGCGGTGCATGGTTTTTGAGAACCTGAAACAGGCCATCCCTGCCCGGAGCCAGGATGCTGGTCGCCTCCCCTGCAAAAAACTGTTTTTGAGGGGTGACGATTTCGATGGTAAAGGATTTATCGGATCCGGCCATGATGTATCAGCAATTATAAGGTTTTTGCTTTTTCTACAGCCTCCTCGATGGTACCGACAAGGTAGAAGGCGTTTTCAGGAAGATCGTCATGAAGCCCTTCAATGATTTCGTTGAAGCCCTTGATGGTATCTTCGAGCTTGACATACTTCCCTTCAAGTCCGGTGAACGCTTCTGCCACGAAGAACGGCTGAGAAAGGAATCGCTGAATTTTCCTTGCACGGGCAACCGTCAGTTTGTCTTCGTCACTGAGTTCATCCATACCGAGGATCGCGATAATGTCCTGAAGATCTTTATAACGCTGCAGGAGTGCCTTGACTGCCTGTGCAGTGTTGTAATGCTCGTCTCCTACAATGTTTGGATCGAGAATACGGGATGTCGAATCGAGCGGATCGACAGCAGGATAGATGCCGAGCTCGGAGATCGACCTGGAAAGCACTGTTGTTGCGTCAAGATGGGTAAACGCTGTCGCCGGTGCCGGATCGGTAAGGTCATCAGCCGGGACATAGATTGCCTGTACGGAGGTTACCGAACCTTTCCTGGTCGAGACGATCCTGTCCTGAAGTTCACCCATTTCCGTGCCGAGCGTCGGCTGGTAGCCCACAGCACTCGGCATACGACCGAGAAGGGCGGATACTTCGGAGCCTGCCTGTGTAAAACGGAAAATATTGTCAATAAAAAGCAGAACGTCCCGGTTTTCCTCGTCGCGGAAATACTCGGCGATACTGAGGCCGGTAAGCGCCACGCGTGCACGTGCGCCCGGAGGCTCGTTCATCTGACCGAAAACAAGAGCTGTCTTGTCAATAACACCGGACTCTTTCATTTCTTCCCAGAGGTCGTTTCCTTCCCTGGTGCGTTCTCCTACTCCGGCGAAAACGCTGTAGCCTGACTGCTGTTTGGCGATATTGTTGATCAGCTCCATGATCAGAACGGTCTTGCCGACACCGGCGCCACCGAACAGACCGGTTTTTCCGCCTCGTGAGTATGGTTCAAGAAGGTCGATGACCTTGATGCCCGTTTCGAACATCTCGGATTTGGTGGACAGTTCTTCGAACTTCGGTGTCGGCCGGTGGATCGAGTAGGTTTTGTCGCTCTGGACAGCACCAAGGCCGTCGATGGGATCACCGACAACGTTGAGCATTCTGCCGAGAACCTTTTCGCCGACCGGGGCCTGGATTGGATGTCCGGTGTTTACGACAGCGGCTCCTCTGACCAGTCCGTCGGTTCCATCCATGGAAATAGTGCGTACGCGCTCATCCCCAAGATGCTGCTGGGTTTCAAGAACCAGTTTCGAGCCGTCCGGGCGGGTGACTGTCAGCGCGTCAAGAATCGCCGGCAGGTCTCCTTCCGGGAAATCAACATCAACGACAGGTCCGATGATTTGAGAAATCTTGCCTTCTTGCATATTCACAATGTTGAAAGGATTGTTTGTTGTGTTGCGGATAAAGCTTTTTCAGGCTGGAGCCACCTGCGGGACTTGAACCCACGACCTACTGTTTACGAAACAGTTGCTCTACCAGCTGAGCTAAGGTGGCATGGCACCTAAAAAAAAATATGGTTTTAAATATAGTTTAATTATTCTTTATTCACAAGAGCTCGGGTCTCTGTATGAAGGACTATAAATAAAAAGGAAGATTTGTATATTTTCAAACGAAATCCTGCTGATTCAGAGATAGTAAACAAAGAAATAAATATAAAACACCTCGACATCTATGCCTATTATCAAGACTGCCGCGATGTTGTTTTTCTCCCTGCTGATGTTCGCATGTCAGCCAGAGAAGGCCGAGACAGCAAAACAGCCCTCTGAAAACGGGAGCGGGAAGCTCGCGATCGATGCTCCGGCCTTTGCAGGCGATCTGCTGAATGGAGGTTTCTTTTCGAGCAAGGAACTTGAGGGGAAAGCCTTCATTGTCAATTTTTTCGCGTCATGGTGTCCTCCGTGCCGATACGAAGTTCCGGATATGATCGAACTTCAGGAGGAATATGAACAATATGGCTTTACGTTTATCGGTATAACTGTAGATGAAGATCTTTCAAAGGCAAAGGCTTTTGTGAACTCCTCAGGAATCAATTACCCTGTTCTTGTTGCAAACCAGGAGATCCTTGACGCATACAGTCAGCTTCTCCAGGACGGACTTCGTTCCATCCCGACATCGTTTGTGATCGATAAAAAAGGCAGGATCATGACGTTTTTCCTCGGCGCCCGGAACAAAGCGGTTTTTGAAGCGTTAATACAAGATGCACTCGAAATAAAAGAGCAGTGAGCGTTACAACATTTCCTTTATAAACGATAGTAAACCAGGAAAACCATGAGCCTATTGCAGATCAATCCGCCCGATTACGTAACAAACCAGAAACTCATTGACTGGGTCCAGGAGACCGCAGATCTTTGTCAGCCCGAGTCCGTTCATTGGTGTGACGGTACTCAAGAGGAGTATGACGCGCTTTGCCAGGAAATGGTCGATGGGGGAACGTTCATTCGCCTTTCTGAAGAGAAACGCCCTAACAGTTTCCTGTGCAGGTCCGATCCGAGCGATGTCGCCAGGGTGGAAGACAGGACATTCATATGCAGTCTTCGCAAGCAGGATGCCGGTCCGACCAATAACTGGGTGCCGCCGAAGGAGATGAAGGCCACGCTCAATGGTCTCTATGAAGGCTGCATGAAAGGCCGCACCATGTATGTCATTCCTTTCAGCATGGGGCCGCTTGGTTCGCATATTTCCCATATCGGCGTCGAGATAAGCGATTCGCCGTATGTCGTTGTAAACATGCGGATCATGACCCGCATGGGCAGAAAGGTGATAGACGTTCTTGGTGAACATGGCGATTTCGTGCATTGTCTTCACTCTGTCGGAGCTCCGCTTGAAGCCGGTCAAGAGGACGTTCCATGGCCCTGCAACAACACGAAGTATATCGTCCATTTTCCTGAAGAACGTTCGATCATGTCGTTCGGAAGCGGATACGGAGGTAATGCGCTGCTCGGTAAAAAATGTTTTGCCCTTCGTATCGCATCTGCAATGGCTCGCGACGAAGGATGGCTTGCCGAGCACATGCTGATTCTCTGCGTGGAGTCACCCGACGGCGAAAAGACCTATGTCGCTGCGGCGTTTCCCAGCGCATGCGGAAAAACCAACTTTGCCATGCTCATTCCTCCCGATGCGTTCGAGGGGTGGAAAGTAACGACAATAGGTGACGATATCGCCTGGATCAAGCCGGGTGAAGACGGACGTCTCCATGCAATCAATCCTGAATACGGATTTTTCGGTGTCGCTCCCGGTACATCCGAAAAAACAAATCCGAACGCCATGGCGACCCTGAAGGAGAACTGTATTTTCACCAATGTTGCCATGACGCCTGACGGTGATGTCTGGTGGGAAGGGATGACCGACACTCCTCCCGATGGGCTTACAGACTGGCAGGGCAACCCATGGTCTCCGGATTCCGGAAAACCGTCTTCTCATCCCAATGCGCGATTCACCTCTCCCGCCTCACAGTGTCCATCGATCGATCCGGACTGGGAAAATCCGGCTGGGGTGCCGATCGATGCCTTTATTTTCGGCGGTCGCAGAAGCGACCTTGTTCCTCTTGTCTATCAGTCGCCGAACTGGTACTTCGGGGTGTATCTTGCCGCCACCATGGGTTCGGAAAAAACTGCTGCCGCAGCAGGAAAGATCGGTGATGTCCGCCGTGATCCATTCGCTATGCTTCCGTTCTGCGGCTATCATATGGGTGACTATTTCAACCATTGGCTGCACGTTGGCCGCCTGCTTCAGGAGCCACCGAGAATTTTCGGTGTGAACTGGTTCCGAAAGGACGAAAACGGCAAGTTCCTCTGGCCGGGCTTTGGTGAAAACATGCGTGTACTGAAATGGGTTGTCGACAGGGTTCACGGTCGTACCTGTTCGGTAGAAAGTCCGCTCGGCTGGATGCCCAAATACGAATCGATGGAATGGTCCGGTCTTGAAGAGTTCACGCCTGAAAAGTTTTCAAAGCTTATGGCTGTGGAGCGTGAGGACTGGAAAAAAGAGCTGCTTTCCCATGAGGAACTGTTCGAGAAACTCTACGACAAGATGCCCAAGGAGTTTTCTCATATCAGAGAGTTGTTGCTCTCCACTTTCTGGCTTTCACCTGAGCATTGGGAACTCGCCCCGGAACAGTACGGAGACAATAATCACTGAAGGGTTCTCAGCCTGAAAAAAGCTACATCCATGCAGCCGCAAATACGTTTTGCGGCTGCATCGGCAGCAATCGAGGCATGGAGTGCAAGAAGGAAATTAATCTCGAGAGGTGTAACTGCTCTTACGAGCCCTGCCCGCGCAAAGGGAGCTGCTGTGAGTGTATCGCCTACCACAAAAACAAGGGGCAGCTTCCCGCATGTCTGTTTCCTGACGATGCAGAACGGAGCTGGGACAGAAGCGTAAAGAAATTTATAGAGGCATACGAAAAGAGGCTGTAAAAAAAACAGACTCCTTTTCGTTATTCACTCTCGAGGGTAAAACCTATTCTAACGGTTACCTGCCAGTAGGCAATCCTGTTTTCCTCTACATGACAGCGAGTTTCGACGACTTCCACCCAGCGGATATGGCGAATGGTTTCCGCAGCGCGTTCAACAGCGTTGTTGACGGCATCTTCGATACTGATTGTTGATGAGCCAACCAGCTCGATTTTTTTGTAAACGTGAGAAGTACTCATGTGATTTGGGTCTCTAATGTTGAATTTGTCGGTATTTGATGACCTGTACGTACAAGCAGGTCATTACGAATACAATAAGCAAATCGACCGGAATATCCCAAGAGAGCAGCTGTGGCTGGTTTGTTTCTATTGCGGAGTTTTTTATATTACTGTATTGCTAAATAGGAATATAGTTGATAATCTCAAATCTTGAGCAATGAGTGAACAACCAAAAAAAGTGGCGCTGATAGCCTCCCAGGGAACACTGGACTGGGCATATCCTCCTTTTATTCTCGGCTCGGCAGCTGCCGCTATGGACATGGAGGTTGTAATTTTCTTTACCTTTTACGGCCTGCCGCTTCTCAACAAGAAAATCGATGCGAAGATATCACCTCACAGCAATCCTGCCATGCCGATGAAGATGCCGTTCGGCAGCGATCAGTTCCAGAACATCAACTGGCAGATCCCCAGGTTCCTGACAGGTAATGTCCCGGGTTTTGACTCGCTTGCAACGAACCTGATGAAGGAGACCTTCAAGAACAAAGGGGTTGCGACTATCGAGGAACTGCGGGAGCTGTGCATCGATTGCGGGGTTAAGTTTATCGCCTGCCAGATGACGATGGACGTGTTCGGTTTTTCGAAGGATGATTTTATCGAAGGTGTCGATTTCGGGGGAGCGGCAATGTTCCTCGAGTTTGCGGCTGATGCAGATATACAGCTCTTTATCTGATATTTCTGATGGTTGTCAAATGCCGCTTTCCGGTTGTTGACCGGGAAGATGGTTGATTATGGCTGGAGCGGTGAGAAGGAGGTGTGTATGAAAATCGCAATATCCGGCAAAGGCGGAGTGGGAAAGACCACGCTTTGCTCATTGCTTGCAAGAGAAATGGCCCGGCAGGGACGCACAGTTCTTGCAATCGATGCGGATCCTAATGGTAATCTTGCCGGTGCTCTGGGATATAATGAATCTGAAGCGGGCAGGATTGAGCCGCTCATTGAAAAAAAAGCGCTTGTCGAAGAGCGTACCGGAGCAAAGCCCGGCAGCATGGGCGGGTACTTTGTGCTGAATCCAAAAGTCGATGATCTTGTTCACAGGTTTTCGGTCGAGATAAACGGGCTGAGACTTATGGTGACAGGAGAGCTCAAGGAAGCTCTGGGAGGGTGCTATTGTCCGGAAAATGCTTTATTGCGTTCCTTTCTTCGTCACTTGATCGTTGAGCGAGACGAATGCGTGCTGCTCGATATGGAAGCGGGCTTTGAGCATCTTACACGGGGGACGGCAGAATCGGTAAGTGTGCTTCTGGTTGTTGTAGAGCCCGGGCAGAGGGCCATGAAAACAGCGGAAAAAATCTCGTCTCTTGCCCGTCAGCTCCATATCAAGAGGATCGGTTACATTTTCAACAAGGTTCATGACGATGACCAGAGCAGGGTGATGACAGACGTTTTTGGCGCAGAAAATGTCTGGGCGGTTATACCGTTTGACATGAATGCGGTGAGAGCAGATATTTCAGGAGCCTCGCCGTTTGAAACATGTGATGGTATGCGCGATACGGTCCGTGTGCTTGTTGAAAAGCTGGAACAGAAGGTGTGATTTTTTTTGTGATGTACGGTTAACAATCGTTAATGGCGGCATGGATTCAGCCGAATCAATCGTCAGTGTTTTCAAAAATATCGCAGATACGTAACAAGCTATAATGAGGAGATCCGAAATGCTGGTACAGGTATTGGTAAACGATCCCATGGGACAGCGATGCAGAGAAAATATGGCTGCTGTGATGTCGCTCAAAGAGAGATATGTTTTTGATATTGCGATAGTCAAAAAAACAGGTGATGATCCCGATGACATCTTTCTGCCGTCATTTCCTGCAATACTTGTCGACGGGACAGTTGTTTGCGAGGGAACTGCTGTCGACAAGGATGAACTTGAGAGAACTCTTGGTGATGTATAGCCGATCAATGACATATCCTCGTGTGAAAGGTATCGCAGGTCTTTTGCTGTCACTGATCTTTTTCATTGCTGTTCCATGTTCCGGCAGTGTCGGGGTTTACGGAGAGAGAGCGGGGTTCGTACTGCTTGCAGTCAATGGTGATGAATTGAGTGCCTTGCCGGGCAGGCTTGGAAAAATTGTTGATAAAACACCGAGAGGAGTTGAAACGGGAATGATCGATCCCGATGCCGAAAAAGGGTTTGCGGGGATACCCGGGGCACCCCGGATCAACTATTTCATCGCATTTATCTGGGCTCTCTGGATCGGCTGGATTTTTTCGACTGTGGGTGCCTTTGGCGGGATCATGGCCGGCGTTGGTCATCTTACTATTCTGGGACTCGGTGCATATGCAGGCAGTTTCAGGATAACCAACCCTGAATTGAATGCCTTTCTGACCGATACTATCCGTGCAAGCAATCAGTACCTCGTCGGGCTTGCCGCTTTTATTTCAACGGTGAATTTTTACAGGGCAAAAAGGATTGTGCTGCCGCTCGGCCTGGCATTGGGGGCCGGCAGCGTTGCCGGCGGAATCCTGATCCCTCTTCTTACGGCAGGCAACATTCAGCTTGGAGAGTATCTGGGATATTTCGGACTGACGGTTCTTGTCATAGGAGGATTTATTTTTTACAGTACGACCCGTAAAGGACTGGAATCGAAAAAAAAGGCCGGCGAGGCGACAGAATCGTTTAAACGAATGCTCGAAGAAAAACGTCTCTTGTCTTCGGGAGTAGAGGGTGTGTCGTTCGGGCTCACTGCTGCAAGCTTTTCCTTTTACGGTACTGAATACCGTTTCAATCCGCTCCTTGCCTTTGCCGGCGGTCTTCTGATAGCTGCATTATCCTCGTTTATCGGTATTGGCGGTGGATTTCTCTACGTACCGTTTTTGACGATGGTCGTTGGATTACCCATGTTGATTGTTGCCGGGACTTCTGCATTGGCGGTTTTGCTGGGTATGGTCACAAGCATTTTCTCTTTTGTCGTTCTCAAGGAAACCTTTATAAGCTGGGACCTTGTCGGAGTGGAAATGGCTGGAGTATGTATCGGTGCAATGATCGGGCCAAGGACACAGAAATATATCCCGGAAGTATGGCTGAAAAGACTGTTTGTCCTGCTGGCGGTCTATGTCGGCCTGCGATACTTCAGCAAGGGGTTTTTCGGCCAGAGCTGGCTGCCGCCTTATTAATGTATTTTCCTTTGAGTATGTTGTTAACGATTGTTATATTTATTGTAAGTGTTCGATATTGGCTTGTTATTTGCCTCCCGGCAAGCGCATTTCCGCTGATCGTTTCTGATGGTCACATAATGACGCACGCTTCATAGCAGGGTGACGTGTATAATCCGGCAATGTTTGGGATTGCGTGGTTAACAATTGTTACTAATTGGTGAGATTTTTCACAAAAGAGCGGCTGAACGGCTCTATGCATGGACGGGCCAGGATGCTCATAATGTACGTATCGACAAGAATAAAATCCGGAGGTTGTTATGAAAGAGAATGATTCAGGAATGACGCGCAGGAATTTTATCAGAAACAGCGCATTGGGTATCGGCGCTCTTGCGGCGGGTTATCCTCTGCTGCAGGGCTGCTCAAGCGAACAGGAATCAGGTGCCGGTGCCGGAGGGGGTGCTGTTTCGGGAAAAACAATCAAGAGCTGTTATCTGCCTATCACCGATGCTACACCAGTCATTCTTGCTCATGAGCTTGGTTTTTACAAAGAGATGGGTATTGCATCGGAAAGACCGGTGCTTATAAGGGGTTGGGCTCCCATGGCAGAAGCGTTCATGGCAGGACGGTTCAACCTGACGCACCTTCTTGCTCCGATCCCGATCTATATGCGTTACAGCAAAGGATTTCCAGTCAAAGTTGTCGCATGGGATCATATCAACGGTTCAGCACTTACCGTTGGCAAGGAAAGCGGTATTGAGTCATATGCTGACCTTGGCGGGAAGCAGATCGCGGTTCCCTACTGGTATTCCATGCACAATATCATCATACAGATGATAGCCAGAGAGATGGGAATCGAAACGGTCATTCAAAGCAAGAACGAGCCTCTGGCAGAAAACCAGATGAACCTTTTTGTCATGGCTCCTCCTGACATGCCGACAGCGATCGCATCGAAAGCCATCGATGGCTACATCGTGGCAGAGCCGTTCAATGCGGCAGGAGAAATACTGGCCGGAGGAAAAATTGTACGCTTCACAGGTGATGTCTGGAAAAACCATCCATGCTGCGTTGCAGTCATGAACGAAAAGGAACTCGAGGACAGGGCATGGTCTCATAATGTCATCAAGGCACTTGTCAAGGCTGAATTGTGGGCATTGAACAATGTCGAGGAAGCGGCACATATTCTGTCGAAGGACGGGGCGAAGTACCTTCCTCTTCCGGAAAAAGTCGTCAAGAGAGCGATGCTCAAATACGATCTCGACACCTATGGTGTCAGTGGAGGAACAGGGGCTATCAAGCATCCGGAATGGGACGCTGAACGACTGTCGTACAATCCTTACCAGTTTGAGTCCGCGACGCACAAGATGGTCGAAATGATGAAGCAGACAAAGATGGAAGGAGATCTCAACTTCATGAAAAATCTCGACCCGGCGGTGGTCCAGAAAGAGCTTATGTACACGGAAGGGGTCAAGGAGGCTTCTGCAGAGCTGGGAGGCCTCGTACAGTTTGCCGGCGTCGACCCGGAAAATCCGTTTGTAAGGGAAGAGGTTATTGCAGTATAACCGTCTTTGACTGCCCGCCGTCCGATATGTATTCCATGGATAATGGCGGGTTTCTCTTGAACAACAAAACTGGTATATCTGCGGTCTGTCCTTTCCGGGCAGGCCGTCGGGCGGAGTACGTCCGTGGACGGACATGAGGCGAGTAAGTTTAAACCTGTAATTCATCATGGTGAATAAACAACAGTCACGAAACGGCAGCACTCAGGCATTTCTGGCCGACAGGAGTTTCTATGTGCTTGGTGTGTTCCTGTTTCTGGTTATCTGGCAGGCGGCAAGCATGCTGAAGCTTTTCGGAAATGATTTCAGCGAGGCCTTCTCGCCCCTGTCGGCTTTTCTGGCGCTGATCGAGATGGCAAAAAACGGGGATATCGTTCATCACACGATTCCGAGCCTGAGAAGAGTGCTGGTCAGCCTTTTCATGGCGATCATCTTTGCGCTTCCTGTCGGCGTACTGGTCGGGTATTTCAGACGGCTGGAGCAATTGACCTACGTTCCCTTTCAGTTCATGCGCATGATATCTCCTCTTGCATGGATGCCGATCGCAATCATCATGTTCGGCGTGGGGGATGTTTCGGTTACATTCCTGCTCTGGCTTGTGGCTATCTGGCCCCTCATTCTTAATACCGTTCACGGTGCAGGAAGGGTCAGCCCTCTCTGGCTGAACATGGCCAAAACCATGGGTGCCGGTGACAAGGGGATATTGACCAAAATCATCATTCCTGCAGCCATTCCCGACATGCTGACAGGATTGCGGCTCGCTGTTGGTGTAAGCTGGATCATTCTTGTGCCGGCTGAAATGCTTGGTGTTCCCGACGGGCTCGGTTACTTCATCCTCGATACAAGGGACCGTTTCCGTTATGATCAGTTGATGGCAACAATATTCATTATCGGTCTGATCGGGTATCTGCTGGACTCGGCCAATCGCTGGCTGATCAGCAAGTTTGCCTGGAAAATCTGAAACAACGGGAGAGTTATATGGCTGACAATGGCAGAAGCACGGGACGAACGTCAAAAGCGCTTATTTCGCTCAAAGGGGTCACGAAGGAGTATCAGAAAAACGGCAAGTGGATAGAAGCGGTCAGCAACTGCAACCTGGAGATTGCCAAAAACGAGTTTCTGGTCATCGTCGGTCCGACCGGCAGCGGAAAGTCGACCCTGCTCAAACTTGTCGCAGGTTTTGAGCAACCTGATAAGGGTGAGGTGCTGCTCGATGGTGAGCCGATCGAGGGGCCGGGTTCCGACAGGGGGATGATTTTCCAGGAATATGCATTGCTTCCATGGAGGACCGTTCTGCAGAACGTCGAGCTTGGATTGGAGTTTCAGTACGGTAAACGTAAGGAAAACAGGGAACTCGCCATGGAGTATATCGATATGGTCGGCCTTTCCTATGCAACCGGAAAATTTCCTGTTGAAATGTCCGGCGGTATGAAACGAAGGGCTTCGCTTGCGATGATCCTTGTGATAAAACCGAAGATTCTCCTGATGGATGGTCCGTTCAATGCGCTTGATTCGAAAACGAAGCTGACCATGCACACCGAGATCACCAGGATATGGGAGCACGAACATAATACGATCATCTTTGTGACCTCGGAACTCGATGAGGCGGTCAAGCTGAGTGACCGGATTGCTGTCATGAACAGTGAAGGCAGGATATCGAAAATCTTTACAAACGATCTGCCAAGGCCAAGATTCGGCAAAGCTGCGCTTGAGCCTGAATTTCATCACCGTTTCATCGAGCTGAGAGAGATGGTGATGAACGAGGTGAAAGCCGGGGCCGGTAAGGCGGTTTGTGACTACGGTCAGTGAATCATCTGAAAACCTGAAAAATTAAAAACCGGGAGTAGTCTTTATGGAGAGTAACGGCAGGAAACAAAAAGCGCTTCTCGAGTTGCAGAACGTGTCGAAGGTTTTCAAAAAGGATGGTGACGATGTTCTTGTTCTCAGGGATGTCGACCTGATGGTCGATGAGGGAGAATTTATCTGTGTTCTGGGTCCGACAGGTTGCGGAAAATCTGTGACGCTGCAGATTGTGGCCGGACTTCTCGAGCAGACCAGAGGCTCTGTGATTCTGGATGGCAGGGAGGAGCATGGGCCCGGTCCCCATAAAGGGATGGTTTTTCAGGAGTATGCGCTCCTGCCTTGGAGAAGTGTCGTTGAAAATGTCGAGATAGGTCTCGAACTGAAGGGAATTGACAGAAAGGAGCGTCGTGCCATTGCTTTGGAGCAGCTGGCAACTGTTGGTCTTGCGGGAACAGAAAACCAGGAAGTGCACGAGATCTCCGTGGGTATGCGTCAGAGGGTCGCCATAGCCAGAGCCCTGGCCAACAAACCGAAAATTCTTCTCATGGACGAGCCTTTCGAGGCCCTCGATGCGCTGACAAAGGAGGAAATGCAGATTCAGATTCTCAAGGTATGGGAGAAAACCGGGACCACCATCATGTTCGTGACTCACGATGTGGATGAAGCGATATTTCTTTCAGACCGTATCTGCGTTATGGATATCAATCCGGGAAGGGTCAAGAAGATACTGGACAACCATCTTCCAAGACCTCGCCACGAGTGTATGAGCCGGACCGACAAGGAGTTCAACGATATGCGCGATGAGATCATCGCTCTCTATTCGTCGTTGAAAGACGAGGAGCTCGACCTCATTATCTAGGCAATACGAAATTCTTAACTGCTATCATCATGAAGGGACAGACCTCTCTCAAGGCATTACTGTTTATAGCCATGTTTCCCCTGATCATTTCGTGTGAAAGAGGCGCAGACCCGGGGGCGCTGTCAGCAAAGGGCGCTGCGGCATCGTCATCGGCATCCTCAGAGCCGGATGAACTGCAGGGATTGAAGCTGTATCTCGGCTATTGTTTTGTCTGTCATGGGCAGAATGGAGACGGCAAAGGGCCTTACGCGGAGAAGTTATCCTCACCTCCGGCCGATTTTACCGACAGCACCTATTTTCGCGGCAAGACAGACGTAGAGCTCTATGATTTTATAAGCAAGGGTGGTCTTGCACACGGAAAGTCAATGCACATGAAGCCGTTCGGCTTCCAGATGACGCCTCAACAGATTCAGAGTGCCATCGCCTATATCCGTCTGGTGAACAGGGACGGAAGGATCGATGCCGCCGAGGATCATGGATACAGCGGTGAGGATATCTATCGAAACTCCTGTGTTATGTGTCACGGTGTATCGGGCAAGGGTGACGGACGTGTGTCGAAAATGATGAATCTGAACGTCCGCCCTCTATCGGCAGAAACGCTCGGAGAGTACAGTGCTGCGGGACTGTTCAATGTCGTCGAGCAGGGCTTCCCTCAAGACTCGACAGGTGTGCGCAGTTACATGCCGGCATGGGGCAATACGCTTACCGAAAAGGAGATCATCGACGTGATTGACTATATAAGAACGTTCGGAGAATGAGTTCCGGCGGAATAAATCAGCAAAGGAGTGCGATGTATGGCTGACAAGAAAGACTATATCTATGAGGATGAACTGACCGGTTCGCGAAAGGCACCTGAATACAAGCCTGGCATGCCACTGAAAGACCGTATCAGGCTGGTGCATCGTCTCAATTACAGCAAGGAGGAGATGATCCGGCATACCGCAAACAAGGCGGTTGCCGAAATGGTCGATTTTATGGGCAAACATGATATTTGCAATACCTTTGACAGGTTTGCCCAGCAGCATCCTCAATGCGGTTACGGTCTCACGGGCGCATGTTGCGCCTTCTGTTCCTATGGTCCATGCAAGGCGACGGAGAAAACTCCCCTTACCGTTTGCGGTAAGGACGTCGACCTTGTTGTGGCAGGAAATGCGTTACGGCGTCTTGCAGCGGGATTGTCAGCGCATGGTGCACACGCCCGTGAGGTTTTTATTTCTCTCAAGGCTGCTGCAGAAGGTTCTGCCCCGATTCCCATAAAAGGCAAGGAAAAAGGCCTGGCGGTAGCCAGAACTCTCGGTATCGAAACTGAAGGGAGAGCCATAGAAGAAATTTGCGGTGAGATTGCAGACAGGTTTATCGATGACCTTCAGCGCGCTCTTCCCGTTGAGCACAGAACACTCATGGCTCTTGCCCCGAAAGAACGTGTGCAGACATGGGAGAACCTCGATATTATCCCGATCAGTGCCTATCATGAGTGCTTTGAGGTCAATAACCTCACAAGCCACGGAACGGATTCGGATTTTGAGAGCCACATGCAGGCCTTTCTGAGGACAGTTCTTGCCTATTCGATCACGACGGTGGTGTCGACCTCCCTTGCAACCGATATCGTCTACGGTCTTCCGAAACGTTCGAAGATCAATGTCAACCTCGGCAGCATTGTCAGCGAGGATTGTATCAATATCGGGATCAACGGCCATGCGCCCATGGTTGCTTTTGCAATTTGCGATATCGTGGGAACTCCACGAATTATGGAGAAAGTAAAGAAAGCCGGGGCGAAGGATATCAAGCTGTACGGCATGTGCTGTACGGGCGGAGAGTTCATAGAGCGCGACCTCGGTATCCCCCTTGTGGCGATGGCATCCTCTGCGGAAATGGCTGTTGCGACGGGGGCTTTCGAAGCGATCGTTGTCGACCAGCAGGATGTGCTGCCCGGAATGATGGCTGTTGCCAGGCAGTTCCATACCAGGGTAATTACAACATCTCCTTCGGGCAGAAAAGAAGGGGCGATAGTCATCGAACTTGATTACTACCTGAAAAATCTGGACAAGCTTTATGACCTTGCGGAAGAAATTCTCGATGTCGCCATTGACAATTACAAAAACCGGAATCCTGAAAGGGTTTATGTTCCGAAAGTCAGGGCAAAAGTCGAAATGGGATTCGGGGTTGAAGAGGTTATGAAGCTTTTCGACGGCTCCATGCCTGATAAAAAAATACATGGACTTGCCGGACTGGTCAAATCCGGAAAGATAAGGGGCATTGTGAACTTCGGTTCCTGCGGCAATATTCGGGGGGCCGTGTTCGAGCGCAATCAGATTATCATAGCCAAGCAGCTTATAAAAAACGACGTTCTGGTTACCTGCCACGGCTGTTCCGGAATGGGGCTGCTTTTTGCCGGTCTCGCGCACCCTGATGCTTCGAAACTCTGCGGGGAAAGGCTGCGTGAGGTGGTAGAAGCAAAAGATATCCCGCCGGTGCTTCATGTCGGTGCATGTACGGACAGTACAAGGGCAAGTCAGATCATGGTCTATTCGGCAAACGCAGCCGGTGTCCCGAATTCGTCCATGCCGCTGGCAATGGTCGCCGCCGATCCGGCGGCGGAAAAGACAATGGGTGCACGCTATTCGTTCATATTGCAGGGTATCGAAACCTATTCCTGTGTTCAGGACAACACGATCGCTTCCGATCGTTTCATGAATTATGTCGGTAACCGAATGCGCACCATGGTGGGTGCGGCAATGAACTGGGATCCCGATCCTTACCGGACTGCGGAAGATATTTTGCGGATGCTCGACAGAAAAAGACAGGCGCTGGGATGGCCGGTATGGGACTACAGCATAGGAACGAAAGAAGAGATAGAAGATCAAATTCCAGACACGGTGGAAATAGGCCAGAACCTTTGTTCCCTGGGTTAGTTGATCTGTGACAGGTAAGGGTATATCCGTCAGGTTTTCGTAATTTAACGATATTTGAAAACCCTCAAATTCTTCCGTCATGGCATCAGAAAGCTCCGGCAGAAGCTCCTGGAAATCGAGATCAGGCTTTATACTGGCCGCTATCGGATCGGCCGTAGGTCTCGGCAATATATGGAGGTTTTCCTACCTGGCTTACGATAACGGAGGCGGGGCGTTTCTTGTTCCCTATCTTGTCGCTCTCCTGACTGCAGGTATTCCTCTTCTGATTCTCGAGTTCGGTATCGGTCATGAACGAATCGGCAGCGCACCGCTTGCATTCCGCAAAATAGGGAAACAATGGGAGTGGCTCGGGTGGTGGCCTCTGATGTTCACCATGTTCGGCGTGGTTCTCTACTATTCCGTCGTGATCGCCTGGTGTTTCGATTTCATCTTTTATTCTCTCACACTTGCGTGGGGGGATGATCCAAATGACTTTTTTTTCAAGACCTTTCTCGGTATAAGCTCTTCCCCTGCCGAAATCGGTTCAGTGAGGATGCCGATTCTGGGCGGACTCGTTGTTGTCTGGCTTATTACATGGATAATCATCGCGCGGGGTGTCAGTCATGGTGTCGAGCTGGCAAACAAGATTTTCATGCCTCTTCTTCTTCTTCTGACGGTTATTCTCGTTATCTGGTCTCTCAACCTTGACGGAGCTATGATCGGTGTTTCAGCCTACCTGAATCCTGATTTTTCGAAGCTGACCGATCCCCTTGTCTGGGTGAGCGCGTACGGACAGATATTTTTTACCCTGAGTCTCGGGTTCGGTATCATGATCGCCTATGCAAGCTACATGCCGTACGAGTCCGATATGACCGGAAGCGCCCTGGTAACCGCATTGACCAACAGCGGCTTTTCCCTTCTCTCCGGTTTCGGTGTTTTTTCCATTCTCGGATTCATGGCCCATTCCCAGAACCTTCCGATTGAAGAGGTGGTCAAGCAGAGCATAGGCCTTGCGTTTGTCGCGTATCCCCAGGCCATGTCGCTTCTCGGTGACATCGGTCCCCTGTTCGGTGTGCTCTTTTTCCTCAGTCTGACCGTTGCCGGCATCTCGTCAGCAATTTCGCTCGTTGAAGCGTTTGTTTCCGGGGTACAGGACAAGTTCGGCTTCGACCGGAAAATAGCCACTACGGTAATTTGCCTTATCGGTTTTGCCGGCGGTATCATTTTTACGACAAACGGCGGGCTCTACTGGCTCGATATTGTCGACCACTTTATCAATTTTTACGGTATCGTTGTCGCCGCGCTGCTCGAATGTGTGGTTGTCGGCTGGTTCTTTCGTCTGGACATGGTCCGCAGGCATATGAACAGCGTGTCGCGTATACAGCTCGGGACCTGGTGGAACTGGATTATCAAGCTTGGGTTGCCGTTGTTCCTGGCGGCCATTATCGGCAACCAGCTGGTCAAAGAGGTGACAAGCGCTTATGGAGGCTATTCCTGGGAAAGCCTGATCGGCATAGGCTGGAGTTGGGTCGCTCTGACCTTCCTTGTTTCGTTTGTTTTCGCGATCCAGCCCTGGAGAACCGAGAGTCATCTGGAGAAAGGACGGGGGGATGAGCTTTAAGGCCGTTGAGGGGAATGTAGTGTTTGATAAGCTTGAAAAAGGGGCGTTAGACCTTGTTTGCCGATCTTGTCAAGGTCGAAAATAATCCATTCACAAACATCACGGTATTAACAGAGCATAAGGTTTTAGAGTGAAAAAAGCGTCTATGTACCAGTTGAAAATCACCCTTAACGGCTCCAAACCGCCTATCTGGAGACGTATACTTGTTCAGCCGGATATCACTCTCGGGCAACTGCACGAAGTGTTACAGATTGTGATGGGGTGGACTGACAGCCATTTGCATCAATTCGTCTTCGGTCCGGAAATCTTTGGCGTTCCCGATGATGAAGAGGGCGGTTTGTTCGGTTTTCAGGTGAAAGATGAAAACAAACACCGTTTGTCGGAGTTCTTAAGGCGTGAAAAGGATTTTCTGAGCTACGAATACGATTTTGGAGACGGCTGGGAGCATAAGATTCTCCTTGAAAAGATTCTTCCTTTTGACGGTTCTGTAAAGCTGCCGAAATGCATCAAAGGAAAAAAAGCTTGTCCGCCTGAAGATTGCGGAGGCATATGGGGATACCAGGAGCTTATAGAAATCCTGGGCGATGTATCCCATCCTGAGCATCAGGCAATGATTGAATGGTTGGGCGGGAACATCGATCCCGAGTTCTTTGATCTCGGCGAGGTTAACGATGTACTGGCCGAGCATTTTCAGTGAGCATAAAGAATTACTATTTCCATCTTCATCTTTTATCTGGAAAGCGCTTTTTGCATTTTGACAAGTTTTTTGTAAAATGCATTTTGCAAAAAAGAGAGTGCTTTCATGGAAAACTTTTTCAGAGAACAGCGGAAACTGCTTGCGTCGCTGAGTAGAACAAAGCGCTACCTCTATGACCGGATCGAATGGAATGAGCGTTGTATAGGTATTCTAGGTGCCCGCGGGACAGGCAAGACAACCTTGATGCTGCAGCATATCAGGGAGCGTTTCGGAGACACGGAAAAAGCGTTGTATATCGCCGTGGACAGTCCCTACTTTCAGGCGCATGATCTTTTCGAATTCGCGCGCGATTTCCTTCAGTTGGGTGGAGAGGTATTGCTTATCGATGAAATTCACAAGTATCCTGAATGGTCGACACATATCAAGGCCATTTATGATTCGTTCCCGGAACTCAAAGTCATTTTTTCAGGATCAAGTCTTTTACAGATATCACGGCAAAAGGGTGATTTGAGCCGAAGGGCGATAATTTTCAATCTGCATGGTCTTTCCCTCCGCGAGTATATCGGGTTTCGCTCTGAAGTTGATTACCCAGTGTATTCGCTGGAAGAAATTCTTGCTGAACATGTGTCTATAGCAGAACGCATCTGCGCTGATATCAAGGTTCGCCGTGTTTTCAGGGATTATATGAAAGGTGGCTACTTTCCGTTTTTTCTGGAAGGCACTCAATTTTATACGATAAAAGTGCGTGAGATCATCAATCATATTCTCGAGGTTGATCTGACGCTTGTGAGCCGTATAGAAGCACGCCAGATATCCAAACTGAAAAAACTGCTCTATCTTCTGGCCACAAGTGTTCCTTTTGAGCCAAACATCTCCAGGTTGGCTGAATCAACGGATATTTCACGCCCAAGGTTATATGAATATCTCGAAAGTTTGCAAGACGCTCGACTGCTGAACCTTGTTCGCTCTCAGGGACGAGGGTATGAAGTGCTGCGTAAACCGGAAAAGATTTTTCTTGAAAACAGTAACCTGATGTATGCGGTTTCGGAAAATGTCAATGCAGGCTCTCTCCGTGAGCTTTTTTTTGTTAACCAGATTCGTAATGCTGGAAATATTCATCCGAGCATCATTGACAGTTCGATCGAGTTGTCAGCAAGAGGAGATTTCATCGTCAATGGTCTGCATACGTTTGAAATCGGGGGCAAAAACAAGGGGTTTAAACAAATAAGAGGTATTGAAAACAGCTATGTCGTAGCTGATGATATCGAGGTCGGCTTTCAGAAAAAGATTCCTCTCTGGCTCTTCGGGTTTCTTTATTGACCCGTTATGGCTGAAACTGTCCATACATCATATCCCATGTGGGGCATGAGCACTCAGCCATGAGTTTCCGGTTCTAATGCTATTCGCGTATTTGATCGTTTTGGTTGAGATACTGCACAATTCCCCCCTTGGTGTTCCATGACAGTATGGCCCGGTATCCATCCCTTTTTTTGTGATTTTTCTGGTTACTCTGTTTTTACTTGGCTATAATAGGAGAGAATGCTATATGAATGGAAAGGGCATTCTTGACTTGCTAAATGCAACCAGCACAATATCTATGCAGTTGTGATATTCTTATGAAAGGGTAAAGCACTGCTTTGTTTTAAGCAAAGTAATAATGGCTGCAAAATATTCTGATTCCGATATAAAAGCACTGCTCAACGAGGTAAAAACTGTGCCGAGGGATTTTCTTTCGAGAATTACTCTTCGTGACAAGCGAGGGCATAAAGAGCAGGAATTTGATGTAGAGGGAGCAGAGGAGAGCTTGTTTCGGCTTATATTAAGGCAGAGCAAATCCAATCCCTTGGACTTCTCGATTATTCTTGCATACTACCCCAATGAGAGCAATCAGCTTTTTCGCTTGAGAAGGTATAACGGTAAAAGTCACGAGCACACAAACACAATCGAATCATTCAAGTTTTACAATTTTCATATACACACAGCAACCGAACGATATCAGGAAATCGGTATGCGAGAAGATTCTTATGCTGAGCCATCAGACAGGTTTTCTGATTTTCATACAGCTGTACAATGTATGTTGAAGGATTGCAGCTTCAAGATACCTGAAGAACCTCAACAAAAATTGTTTGAGGAGATATAACTATGAGTATTGATGCTATTGAACAAGATTTTCGCGAGAAAGTGTGCGAACAGGTAAAGCTCTCACAAGAGGGCCTGGATCGGTATCGAGTATTTACTCCTTTTCTGTTTGAAGATGGCGATCATCTGTCTATTGTTCTGAAAAAAGATCTTTCACACTGGGTATTGTCCGACGAGGGTCATACGTATATGCACCTGACCTATGATATAGATGAAAAAGACTTGCAAAAAGGGAGTCGTCAAAAAATAATATCGAATGCTCTTTCAGCATTTAATGTTCAAGACCGAGATGGTGAATTGAGAATGGCAATAGATCAAAATCGTTACGGGGATTCGCTCTATTCTTTTGCACAGGCGCTCTTGAAAATAGCTGATGTTTCTTTTCTCTCACGTGAACGAGTAAGGTCAACCTTCATGGAGGATTTTACATCGTTGATTGCTGAAAAAGTGCCAGAAAACCGGAGGACGTTTAACTGGCATGACTCCTCGCGTGACCAGCAGGGACTGTACAACGTTGACTGCAGGGTTAATGGTATGGATACCCCTCTTTTGGTTTTTGCTTTGCCAAATGATGATAAAACAAGAGATGCTACTATCTCTATGCGACAATTTGAGAATTGGGGATTGCGGTTCCACAGTATGGCTGTTTTCGAAGATCAGGAAGTGATCAATCGTAAGGTGCTTGCACGATTCAGTGATATTTGCGATAAGCAGTTTTCCAGTCTTGGAGCAAATAGAGATCGGATTGAGCGTTACTTTAGAGAGTTGTTGAAGGATTAACAAACTCTTTCGCATATTTCATGAAAAGCTATGCACTTGCCCTGAAATAAAAAATGTATTTAGTGAGGTGATTCGGCATTCATGAGCTTGCAAGGGTGGTCTGTCGCTTTTCTATAGTGTAGTTTTAGGTCAAGCTATAGGATTTAGCTATAAGTGCAAAAAAATATCTCGTTGTTGTTTGTTTGATTATATCGGTCCACAGCAGTTCTCATAAGCAAAAAATATGGATAAAAGAGGAGAGGGTATCTCTGACATTATTTACAATTTAAATATATACTTATTTTTTTACTACTGTTAGTCTACACTTGCGATCCTCCACATCTATATTCTGACCTATGATGCCACAAGGTGACGACCGCAAGTAGCCGTTAGTTCCCCCCATAAGCTCTTTGGTATAAGCTTATTATGTGATTTTTTATTGTTGTTTGTTGAGTTGTCATTAAAACAAAGATTTTGCACACGGTACAAATATTAATAACAGAGATATAGTCTAATCGATGTTGTGTTGATTTTTAGTCAGAATAAATTAATTTAACATGAGATATCTAGATTCTGTTTTTTTGGCGCTTTCTATCGGAACTATTGTTCTGTCGGTATTAATTTTTATAATACAATGGCGTTTATATAATGAACAACAAAAAGATATAGAGACAACAAAAAAAATTGCCAAAGAGACGGGTCAGATAACAATTAAATTATCTACGGATAGCTCTATAAAGAATCGGGGTAAAAATTTGTTGTCTCTTAATGATAAGCTGCATGATAAGGTAAAGTGCAAAATTGTGCTTCCTGTTAAATATGATAAAAAACCCCTGCCATCTATTGAGCAAGGTGATTATTATGCCATTCAGATATTAACATTGGCGCTTGGGCTAGAAAATTTTGATATTGAAGAGGTTGATAAGTGCAATCCCATTTATTCTAAAAAATTGGATGGAAATTTGATTTATCTTTGTAGTCCTCAGACAAACCCAGCATTAAATAAAGAGATACCATATGGCGTTTTAAATACAATAGATGAGAAGATGAATTTTCCAGCAGATATAAAATGTTGTGATGATTATGAAAATAAGCAATTGTGGTTCGATCAAATAATGCTGCCCTGTTGGTTTTATAGTGATTATGATGCAAGGGAAAAAGGGCAAGATGAGCCAATTAAAAAAATACATATATTTGATCTAAATGAAGAGGTTATAGATGGCATTCAAAAAGTTGGTAAAGGGAGTTCAGTTGAGTCAGATGCTGAAAGATTATATGTGGATGCAAGAAAATCTGATGGGAAGATAACTGTTGATGAAGAGGTTAGAGATATTGGGGTTCTGGCAAGATTGTCTAAAGATGATAATAAGGTTATTGTAATAGCTGGAATTCATCAATATGGTACATGGATTGTGGCTGAATTTTTAAATAAAGTGATTCGCGGTGAGTCTGATAATAAAGGTTTTAATGACGCTTTTGATGGCGGAAGTGATTTTGTGGCAATTATACATGGAAATTTTTATGGCGCCAAACTGGAGGTTAGAAATGCTGAGATTTATTTAGGATATATATGGGTTAAAAAGGATGGTTATTGGAGGCGTCAAAATCAATCAAAAAATGATAAGGATTTATTGCATAAAGAAGCAATGGATATTTGAATTCTAGAATAACAGATTTTAAATACTGTTAATCAATTTACTGAATATATATTTAATATATCATATGTGAAAATACGTATTCTTTTGTAAATCTTGCTATGCAGAAAATGGTTTCGGTTGTTTGCAATGAATAAAATTATTGGCTAATCAATGGAAATTGAGGTTTATTCTTTGGTTAAATGGTGCCCCAATCCTGTAGGCGGATGCTATAAGGTAGTCGAATTCTTAATTGTGATTTACAAGAATATGTTGGGTTTTGTTTGTTGAGTTAGTTTTGTTGGGTTTACTTTATAGTGTGTTTCCTTATTGGGTGATTTTTTGGGTGTATTGAAGTGATATGGTCATAAAAGTTATGGTTTTTAAAGGCGCAAATTATTGTATTTTGATGTGTAATATTGTGTGTTGTTTATAATCTCAATTTGATTGTTTCATTAAAATAAATATATCTATGAGTAAAATACTAAGATGGTTGCATCTTTCTGATATACATTTTCATCCAAAAACTGAATGGCGCTATAGCTATATTAGAAATAACCTTATTTCTTTTTTGGACAATATGTTTGAAGAAAATAAATTAATAAATCCTGATATTGTGTTTTGTACAGGAGATATCGCATTTGGAGAAACAAATGATGCAAGATTATCTGATCAGTATTGTCAGGCTTCACAATTTTTTGATGACTTGTTGAGTGTTTGCGGTGTTCAAGGGATTCCATTGTCAAAAAATCGTTTATATATTGTGCCTGGTAATCATGATGTAAACAGAATACAAGTTAATAAATTTGCGCAAGAAACTTGGAAGGTGTATGCAAAAAAGTCTAATGAATATGGGCCCGCAATCAATCAATCTGTTAATGATAAATCTAAAGAATATAAGGATGCTGTAGAAAGGTTAAATGATTATAGGGCATTTGTGAAAGATTATTTACCTCATCAGTATAATGATGAGGCACATGATTTCTATGCGAAAAAAATTGACATTAACGGTCTAAAAATTGGTATTGCAGGCTTTAATTCAGCTTGGACTTGCGGGGGAGATGAGGATGATCGTACAATCTGGTTAGGTGCTGAGTTGCAATTTAATTATGCAATAAACCTACTAAATGATTGCGATATTAATATTGGATTGATTCACCATCCAATCGATTGGCTGAATGTGTATGAAAGAAATATTGCAACAAGAAGGATATCGACAGAATATGACTTTTGGTTGCATGGACATAGTCATAATGCATGGGTAGAGCCATTACAGAGCCATGTGATTATTTCGGCTGGGGCGGTCTGTTCTGATCAGTGCAATGAGGTTGGAATAAATTTAGTTGAGTTGTCGTTTGAAGATGAAAAAGGGTATGTGAAATTATTTAAAAGTAAAGTAGCAGAATCTGATTGGGTTATTGAGCCCGTCGCAGGACATGCGCCTAGAGGTGTTTGGGAAATCAAGCTGCCTAAAAAGTTTAAAAAAAAAGTTGAGAAAGATAGGCAAAAAGGTGCATTTAGTGAAGAAGAATTTATAGTAGATGATTCTGCTAAAGTTAATTTGTGTTCAGATGAGCATTTTGATAGTATGGTAAAGAACTATTCTGAACATCATCCTAAAGATATACAACGTCAAATAATATTAGATGTTATTAATTATTCATGGGACAAAATTGTTTATTCTCCATATTTTTCTGACAAATTAATAAATGAGTTGCTTGTCAAAGATAATAAAATGACAGCAATTTTATTGCCATTGTGTAATATATCTTTGGGAAGACAAATAAATGAGCAAGAGTTATCAGCATTTTTTGATATACTTGATGGTGAAATAAACGATTACAATGACGCTGACAATTGGTCTTTGATTTTGTTGGAAATAAAGATGATAAAATATTTGCTTTATAAGCCAGGCGAAATACAGAGATTTAATTGTATAGCAAAAAAGTTAGAGGAATGGTCAAAGCTAGATGACTACAAATTTAAAGTGTATTTTGTTGATTTTGAATTGCGATGTTTGTGTGGGTACAATGAAGTGCCTGATAATATATTCAAAATAGTAAGAAAAGTATCTGCAGAGTTTCTTGATAAAAATAAAGATACTGTTCTTTCGAGATTGTATCAAATGATTGTAGACCCTTTGATGGCTATAAAAGAAAGAGGCTATTTTGTTCTCTATGAAGAGATGTTAAAATATGCCTCATATTCGATGGATCTTATAGAATGTAAATGGTGTATGAATGCATGGTTTAGGATTACTACAATTGATGATATTCGAGAAGATGAGGTTGATTATGGGGAAAAAATACGAATGTTGATAAATTCTTTCCCATCAGATTTAATGAAAAAATCTAATGATATCTTGACTGTTTATCTTAAAAGTTATTTGAGGTCATTTGTTTTCAAAAAAGATATTAAGCTTCTAAGACATTTCGAGAAATTGTTTCATGCTATATGTGATAAAATTAACTATAAGCAAAAGATGCATTTGCAGATAGAGTATGTGGCTTCATTATATCTTTATGTAGAAAATAAAGATGAAGCAGAAATATATGATTTGACCCCTGTTCAAATTGCAAAGGCAGATAAAAAGAAAGTTATAACAAACAAACTTTTTGATAATGCTTATGTAGAAGACTGCTTTGAGGTAATGAATGGATTTAATGTTGATAATAATGTAAGATATAATTTAAAAAAATGGTTAAATGCGTATTTGAAAAAAGTTATGATATTTTTTGTGCGCCCTCTTGTTGAGGATAATCCTTTGACAATACTGCGTTTTCATGTTTTAAAGAAATTGTATAATGGTCGGCCAATATTGAGCAACGCTATAGTACGCGCAATGAGGATCGCACTTAATAATCGCAATAATTATCCGTTCTCTTTTTTTGCCTATTCTAATGCAATCTTTAATTACATCGGGAGATCCGATAATTTAGACCTATTATATTCATATATAGGAATGGCGCTGAAATCGGAAAAATATTTTTTGACTAAAACATCATATGATATAGCAAAAGGCATATATTATTTGGCATGGTATTCAGAGGTGGAAAAAAATATATGGTCAGATTATTTGTTGAGATTTTCTGAAATAACAGGTGTCGGTGAAGGCGAGCCAAAAGTATATTGGCTCTATTGTGTTGTTGCTGATATATATTCAAACATAAATGAACTTGAATATATATCTGAGTTAAGTAGGTTTTTTGTAAGAATTTCGGCCAAATATCGACAGCTTGCATTGCGATACGATGAAAGCTTTGAATTGCATTTTCCAGAAGAATTGATAAAATACTCTGAAAGATATTCCGGACAAAGTATTGTATTGACCGTTCTGAATAACGAATTAAACAACCCTGAAGTGTGGAATATATTGGGTACAACAATGTTTAATATGTCAAATAAAACAGATGAAGTATATCTAAAAAGTTCCTCAATGTTTTACTCGGCAGCAAAATGTTTTGCTCGCATGAGAGATATGAATGATCAAAAATATTGCTATAATTATATAAGATGTAATTCTCTTCTTCAAAAAGCAGAAGGCGTAATGCCAGGTGAATATTTTATAAGTGATACTATATATTATCTGAAAAGACGAAAATCAGCAAGATTTACCCATAAAAAAGAATGTTTGATTCCATTTGTTGATTTGTTGTTAAAGTATTGGGATAAATATGATTTAAGTATAAAAAATAATGTAAAAGAATTGTTTCAAAAGAAAAGGTGGTTAAGGAAGGAGTTTAATAAAGAATTGTCAAAAATAATATCGGAATAAAAGAGTGATGTAGGCGTGGCGTTAGAGAGAAAAGGCATATGTGTTATAAAAAAGGATGAAAATGTAGTGTGGTGATCCGTTGATCCGTAACCACAATAAGTCTGTTGTGAGGCAGGCTTTTTTCTTTTCAGCCCAGCACTCAATTGTCATACCGGGAAGCCCAATCGGGTATATCCCGCCATCCTACAGCCAGAGGATCCCGCTGTGCACACAGGAATCATCTTCACCGTAGATCAGCCATGGCTGAAGAGTGTTTTCGACTGAAAAATTCGCTGCATTTTTCCCGGCCCGGATATAGTCTTTCGTGACTGTTATTTTTTCTGGCGAGTTCCTGCTATGGTTACAACTGGAAAAGAACCTCCAAGCCCGTGCAATGTTGCGGTCAGTGACGGCGCTATCATATTGTGAGGTACAGATTGAATTTCTAAAATTCAATCTGTACTGTTTTTGCACGGATATTGTGCGGTGCTTGAAGGCGCTTTAAGAAAGAGGTTGCATTAAAATTGCATATTTTGCGAGCACGATTTGCCTTAAAGAGGCCTATTTTGTTAGAGGCTGAAAAAGTATGTTTCAATTATCGGTTCTAAGAACACTATGAGAAATGTTACTATCCTCGTCTTTATTTTCTTCGCCGTTTTATGGGTACGCATTCCGGCTATTGCGGCAGATAAAACTGATCTTCTCGACATCGCCAGCGGCTCGGTCCTCATTTCCGCTACCTCGGAATACAATCAGAAATGGGCCGGTCTGCTGCTTCTGGACGGGACGACGGACCTGGGATGGTGCAGCAAAAAAGGAAGCGCGCATCCGAATACCTTTGTCATCGAACTGCCGTCGCGGTATACGATCACATCGTTTTCTATCGATAATACCAATGTAGAGGAAAGCGGTTACCCCGGTATTTCCGCAAAGGGTTTCAAACTTTACGTGTCCGACACATCCGCTTCCGAGGGGTACAAGCTTATTCTGGAAGGAGAGGCGGCCAAGGGCCAAAAGAAGGGATTTACCATTCAACAGTCGTCACCTGGCCAATGGCTGAAGCTGGAAGTTCTCTCGAACTGGGGCGATCCGAATTACACGGAAATTATGGAACTCGAGGCTTACGGAACTCCATCCGGCGCTGCTGTCGCTCCGGAGCCGGTCAAAGGTGTGTATGATACCAATTACAATCTCATGTGGTTGCGTCAGACCGGGACGTCTATTGAGGGCTGTTACGACTGGGATAACGGAACGCTGAACGGAACCACCGACGGGCGTGTTATCCGTTTCCAGTGGGTTGAGGACGGTCCCCAGATCGGAACGGCCATGATGGTGCTGACCTCGGATGGCGGTTCCCTGAACGGATTATGGTATGAAAACGGCCGCTATCAGGGCTTGTGGTACGGCACAAAGGTGACGGACGGCCGGGCGCCGGAATGCCGTCAGGAGAGTATGGATGATTCCGGTGAAGGAGGCGCCATCGGCCAATCCCTCGACAAGGTCGGCCGGGCGATCATCTACGGCATCTACTTCGATTTTGATGCTGCCACGATCAAGCCTGATTCGAGGGAGACATTGCTCAAGGTGCTCGAAGCGATCAAAGTCAGGCCGGAAATGAAGCTGGTGATCGAGGGGCATACCGATGCCGACGGCAGCGACGCATACAACAAGACACTATCGGATATGCGGGCGGCTTCGGTTGTCGAGTGGCTGGTTACGAACGGCATTGCGGCAGAACAACTGACCGCAAAAGGATATGGCGAGTCGCAACCTGTTGCCGACAACAGCAAACCCGACGGTAGAGCATTGAACCGGCGCGTTGAAATCGCTACCGATAAATAATGGGTTCCGTAGTTCCGCAACAACAATAAGTCTGGTGTCACGCAGGCTTTTCGTTTCAGATAGTGATCGATTTTTGAGAAGTGGCTGGTAAAAGGTAGCCTTGAAAAAGGTGCGCTTGAATTCACAGGTATTGTTTGCCATCAGAACAGCATCGGGAACTAAGGAGAGATTCCGGGGTTACCAGTTCTCGATTTTTAGTCCATCGGGTATACGGCTGAATGCTTTGTCCCGTGTGACCAGGACGGCGTTGACGGCTTTTGCGAGGGCGGCGATCATCATATCGAGGGGCGAGAGCGTTACACCGGCGGCTTCGCACTTTGCCCGGAGGTCACCGTAAACCGGTGCCACGTCATGGCTCCAGTCAAGGATATCGACGCGGATGAGAAATTCATGTACCCTTGCTGACAAACCTTTTGGATGGGAGCGTTTTGCTAGGCCATAGAGCAATTCAGCTTCAGTGACCGATGAGATCGCGATATCCTGCATCGGGACGGATACCAGTTTTTCCCGAATCGCAGGTATGTCCCCCTTGATCACATGACTCGCAATATTTGTGTCCAGCATGTACCGTGTCATTCTTCCTAATCCTCAAACGGATCACGCGACTGTGCGGTTTCTTTTCGATCTTCATTGTTCATGAAGTCTGAAGGAACTTCTGTTTTGTCATCGAGAGCGAACAATCCTTCCCACGAATCGGGTTTCCGGGATAAAATAATATCATCCGTAAGCGGGTCGCGTCGGATAAACACTTCGGTGCCATCAAATCGGAACTCTTTAGGCAGGCGGATGGCCTGGCTTCGACCGGACATGAATATTTTTGCGGTTACAGGCATATGACAAATATAAAATGTTGATCGGTATATATTAAGGTATATACCGGAATGTTGATCAATTTGTTCCCGATAAAGACTCCTCTATTTATTGTGATGAGTCCCGATTGCATCGGGATACAAAGCGAAGCGTTGACGTGGGGGATCCTGCCCGGTGGTAGAAAGAGCATGATCGTTTTTTCGGGAATATTGGTTTGGGGGGATGCAATGAAGAAGCCGCTTTCAGCAGAACGTAATTGTGAGATATCATTGTCAATTCAATTGGCTGAATATTTGTCATTTCAATTGACGTTTTGTATTGTGTAATGAAACAAAAAATAGCCGAAGAATGATCACTGTTAAAGAAGACACAACGCTGGTAGGGGTATCGGAGCTGCGCTCGGGTATCGATAAAATTCTGAAAAAAGCCGGAAAAGGCCTTGTAGTCATTGAAAAAAGGCATAAACCGCAGGCAGTACTCATGTCCAGCGAAGAGTACGAGCGGATTCAGGATTTACTTGAAACGGCGGAGGATCTTGTTCTGGGTTACCTGGCCGATGAGAGGGATAAAGGCTCATCCAGGAACGATTATATCGACATTGAAGCTCTTTTGAAAGAGAAAGAGATATAATCCTAAATTGAGCGATTGTCGAGCATGCCGGAGATGCAAGGCACAGGGAACGCCGCTGTAGTGATCTACCGCAAGTTCCCTGTAACGAAGCAGATCCGGTATGATCGGCA
>JANQHB010000045.1 GCA_028277225.1 Chlorobium sp. | reverse complement strand
GCATCCGCATCCGTAAAGTCATCGAGACTGAACCGATCGATCTTCATCATGTTGAATTCGTCGATCAGATCGACAAGATACTTGTATTTCGCCTTGTCGCTGATCTTGACCACGATCACCAGCTTGCTGTTCGCCCGCGTCTCTTGCTGCAGCGTCTGCCGCACTTCCCTGCCGAGTATCGCTGCATCGTCGTCGTCATACAGCTTTACTTTTCGGGGAGACTCCTCGCCCAGCGACCAGTACGCATATCCGTCATCCACAACACGGAACGTCATCACGTTCGTCTCGGCGATCTTCACCTCCGTATTCTCCGGCGGAATATTGATCTCCATCGTGTTCGGCTTGCCGAACGTCGTCGTCAGCATGAAAAACGTCAAGAGCAGGAACGCTACATCCACCATCGGCGTCATGTCGATGTGAAAGCCTATACGTTTCCGCTTCTTTTTCACCCTCCGGCCTCTCTCTTCCCCATTGGGAGAATCTACCAGCCCCATATCAGAGCGCCTCCTTCTCGAGTTCGGTTACGAGGTTGAAGGTCAGAATGTTCGAGTCCTTGAACAGCTTCAGCACGTGATTCACCGCCTCGAAGTCGGCTTCGACATCGGCCTTCACTACAGGACGGACCCGCTGGTTGGCAAACCGCGCCGCCTCGATAAAATTGTACAATTCGTTCTTCCTCACCGGGAAAAACTCCGCCAGCCTGAACTGCGTCAGCGAATCCGATACCGCAGTTCCACCAAGACCCGCCGACTCCAGCCTCGGCTCGATCACCCGCCGGAAGATCTTTTCACGCGAATGCTGCGACGACACCCCCATGAAATAACGGTTCTCTCCGCTTACGCTCACCGTCAGAATATCCGTTTCCGGCACCTTCTGCTCCGCATGCGACGACGGAAGATCGATCGTCACCGGTTCCGGCGGACGAAACTTCGTCGTCAGCATGAAAAACGTCAGCAGCAGGAACGCTACGTCCACCATCGGCGTCATGTCGATCCTGAACCCTATCCGTTTGGACTTGACTTTCGACATGAACCGTTATTTTGATTGGCTTCCGAGCGTCTGGATGATATAAAAAGCTGCTTCGTCTATCATATAGGTAAAGCGGTCAACACGGCTCGTGAACACATTGTAGGTCACAATGCCCATGATGCCTCCGAGAATACCCAGCGCCGTGTTGAACAGCGCCTCGGATATACCCAGCGACAGTTGCACCGCATCGGGCGCGCCGCTTGTCGCCATCGCCATAAAAGCACGGATCATTCCCAGCGTCGTCCCGAACAGGCCGACCATCGTCGATATCGACGCGATGGTCGATATCGCAATCAGATTCTTCTCCAGAAGCGGCATCTCCATCGTCGTCGCTTCCTCGACCGCCTTTTCCATCTCCACGATCTTTTTGTCCCTGTCGGTGATATTGTGCGTATCCAGTCCCTGGAATCGCTGGAACACCGCTCGAAGTACCGCCGCTACCGAGCTCTGGTGCTCATCACAGCGCATGATCGCCTGGTCGATCTGACCCGAATCCACATCCTGCTTCAGTTCCTTGACAAATTCAGGGATCCTGCCCTTACCTGCCGCCTTGTTCAGCGCGATCAGACGTTCGAATATATAGGCGATCACCATCAGGATCAGCGCCATCAGGACAGCTACGATCGGACCGCCTTTGTAAACCGCATGAAAGGTGGAGTCCTCGGGTGTCCCCCCCATCCAGACATAGAATGCAAACGAAACCGCGAAGGTGACAATGATCAGAATTGCCGTGAATAATCCCTGTTTCATA
>JANQHB010000036.1 GCA_028277225.1 Chlorobium sp. | reverse complement strand
TCCTTTTGAATACAGCTGATAGAAACGGTTTGGTCACTTTTAATATCACCGTTTCTCAAGAGTTTTCAGACCTTTTTTATTTTTTACCGGACACTACTGTGTTTGAATAAAGAGATGAGTATTTATGCTTTATATTGTGAGAGGAGAGTAATGAAATCCGTATTAAATTTAATATATAATGTTGGGTTGATATAATGCAAAAAATATCTATTTATTTATTTTTGTCTAAATACTAATGGAACTTTTTATAGGTATATCAGCAAGTCTTATAGCAGCATTAATTGGTGGTGTAATGCCAAAGCTTATTAAAGATATAAGATTAAGAAGGATTTATAAGGCGTTGCCTTCAATAAAAAAGAATGTCGCAATTGTATTTGCTGGATTGACAGGTTTAAAGCCTGAGTGGGATAAAGATCTTTTTGTGCATTCAGAGGCTATATACACACTTCCAAAAATCACTAAACTTTTTTCAAGTCATAATATTGATTTTATTTACCAAATAGATTCTGAATTGCGAGGAGATGATTTATTTGACTTGGAAATATGTATTGGAGGATATGTTTTTAATAAAAGAACTAAAGCTTATATGGATAAGTATTGTGATTTTCTTTATGTGCAAGATGGGCATTCGGTAGATAAGAATGAGGCTTTAATTATAAAATTAAAATTAATTATAACTGAATATGGAAAATATAGAGATGTAATTCTGCTTTATGGAAGAGATCCTTTGGATACTTATTGCGCGATAGATTATTTTTGTAATAATTTTAATGAACTCATTAAGTATGATTTTAAAAATGATAATATTGTTATAAGGCTAAGGGCAATTAAGGGGGAAAGGTTAAATTATGCTGAGTTTATAAAGAAGGAAAACTTTGACTAGTATTCTAATTCGTCTGATAAATAAGAAGATTTAAAATAAAATTAAAATCAATTTGACAGCGCAATGTAGCGGACACCTTCACGTAATGCGTGAAATACGTCCTAATATCTTTAAAACGTTGTCGCTAATTGCTGACCGTTCGCTACAAGGGATGAAAATGACTGAAGCAGACAGACAGCACATTGAGGAGTCCATTTCGGCTGTCAGAAACGCTTTTCTGCGAGCACAAAACGTGTTGCTTACTGAAGAAGACCTTCGTATGCATTTGTGCCATAGGCTCATAACCAGATTTGGTACGGAGGAAACAACAAACGATGGAGACAGATCAATCTCACTGCACATGGAGGTGCGCTGGTATGGTGACGGCAATATGAAGACTCGATCCGATATTGTGCTTGTGGATGTTTCGAACCTGGATGTCAGAAGGCACGCATCCTTGCCGAGTAAAGGTTATGGATTCAACATACCAAAGGCGATTATTGAGTTGAAGTTTCGTAGGCCAAATGGAGATTGTACGGGAACGTTCCTAAGGAAGATTGAGCACGATCTCGCCAAGCTTCAGGAGTTGATTGGAGTTTTTCGGACTACCCAAGGGCAAAGCAAGGTTGAGTTTGGGATGGTGGTGTTTGACAATAAGGCTAACATTTGCAATCGTATTAATAGCCTAACTATTCCTGCCGGGGTACAAATAAGTTACTGCTTCGCAGAGAGTAGAGAACAAGGTATTGAACCGGACTGGAACACGCGAGTGGGTTCTCAAGCATGACTGGCTTGTTGGGGTGAGTTTGCGTTTCCATAGTGCCGCTCAATGCAGTTCCGACCGGTTATTTATGACAGAATATTTGTCAGGGCACCGACAGATGAAGAAAAGGTTGCCGCCTGACAGGTGAGGCTTGGTGACATCCAAAAATCTGAACTGATGCGTTCTGCTTCTCAAAGCAAGTAAGGGCTATAGTGGCACTTTTCGGCATCACCATAGAAACGTGATAAGGGGGCATAGCTCCTTTATGTTTTTTCTCTCAATTCTGCTCCATAAACTTGTCTGCTTTTAATCGTTTCAATAAGCCTTTGAAAACAGGGGTTTTCGGGAATAGTGATTTGCTGGCTCTGGAATGATTGAGTTAATAATGCTGATCGAGAGTTATGCGGTTGCTGCATAAGGAAGATAGGAGGTTTCAAAACATGCCATTAAATAGGATGAAGTCAGAAGGTTAAATTCGGGAAAAAGTATTTGTACTGTATATTTATTGGCATGGCTAAAAAACTGTAGTAGTTGTAATCAAAATAATATGCAAGAAATGAGAGCAATTGATGCCCTGAGAGAAGATTTTGCTCAAACACTTGGTTTTATCGATAAGTGCGATGATCACATTTTCAAGATCAAAAACGGGGCTCTTTTTACATCGTCTGCTGTGGTTGCTTTTTCAATAACACAAAATCACGATGCTATTGTGCTTGCGAATTTGCCCTTGCTTCTGGCATTCATGTACCAAGAACTTATTTATAAATCATTCCAAGATAGTGCGATTGAACATACTACAGATATTTCGGAGCGGATCGACAGGTATTTAGCGCTCCCTGAAGCGGAAGATTTGCTTGATGGTTATAACCATAGTTTTGGAAGAAAACTTCAGTATCCATCGGTTTCACGTGTATTTAGCATCCTTAAGAATCGTCACCGGTGGCATATTCTCGCCTTCTATTTTCTGCTAGGTGTTTTCTCCATTGGTGCATTCATTATTGGAAGGTTCGCTGTCTAACAATTTGAACATGCTATTCGCATCGCTAAAGATGTTGGCTTTGACATTATGAGCGCATCCGGCGAAATGGTGATCAATATTTTCGCCACCTTGGCGCAGTTAGAGTGCCAGCTGATTCAGGAGCGAACGCAAGACGGACAAAAACTAAATCTACGTGATGGGGATTTAATGTTATGAAGAATTCAGCTCGGCCCGAGTCTGATATTTTCAACGAATTGGCAGCGCTTTGCCTTAGACCAGGTTATGTTCATGCGTTGGCGTACTTATCTTTCCGTGACAATGTAATCCTTTATACTGATGAGCTAAAGAAGCCCGATTTAGAGAAGATGTTTTCTTTCTCACGGCTTATTCGAACGGAGATCAATACCTTGCTCGGGCTGATGATTAAGGCTGAGATCGATTGGGTCTTACCTGCCTCAACGACCTTACGACAATACATAGATGCAAGCGAACAACTGCTGCTGGAATTGCATAATTGTCTGTCGAGCGAGTTCTTTACTGGCGCTACAAAGGAAGCAATAAAAAGTGGCACGTTCGCCCCTATTGAAAGAGGTGCAGCACTGCGAGAACCGATTTTTTATGCTGGGGAAGCGGCGTACAATTTTCAGTATTTGGATTTTGCTGTCCGGAAGTACTCTGCCGATCGGGCTTGGTTTCAGGCAAATCGAGGTTTCACGATCGATCAGGCATCACTTGTGGCCAAGGTTATTGATGAGGTTAAAGCGGATGACTTCGACGAAGATCGGAAGCACATGCATAAGCAACATCCCGACAACTGGACGATGTTGCCATTTTTTACGTTCCAGTCAGAAGCGATTGCTGCAAAAACTGGACATTCAAAAGAGCTAGTGGAGAAAATTCTTGGGGCGTTTGCACTGGATACCACCGAACGTAATGAGGGATTCAGCAACTTGCATGATTTTAATGTCATCACAGCAAAACCTCTTCTTAGGATGCCGAGCGGTGCGTTTGTGTCTTTGCAGTCGTATTCACTTGCCGAAGCAATTTACGAAGCCCCATTCTATTGGATGGCACAAGATAAGGCATATTTGCCAATGCTAACCAAGAATCGTGGTGACTTCACAGAGAACTTTATTGCTGATCGCCTCAACTTGGTCTTCGGTCCTGAGAATGTTCATCAAAACGTTGACATCATTGAGAGCAAGGCAGAAAATATCTCTGAAATCGATGTGCTCGTCATTTGGGCAAATCGTGTTATTCTTGTACAGGCGAAGTCAAAACGATTTACCATAGAGGCGAGGAAAGGGAACGACCGTATTATTCGAGATGACTTCAAGAAAGCTGTTCAATCGGCCTACGATCAAGGGGCTTTGTGCGCTAAGAGCCTTCTGAATAAGCGATGTAAGTTTGTTACAAAAGATGGTTGTGAAATCCAGTTACCGCAGCATATCAAGGAGATATATCTTTTTTGTGTCGTTAGCGATCACTATCCAGCATTGAGTTTCCAGGTCAGACAGTTTTTGAAAACACAAAATGTCGATCGATTACAAGCACCACTAGTGATGGATATTTTCGCTATTGATGCAATGACCGAGATGTTGCAATCACCCTTGCATTTTCTCAGCTATATCAATCGCCGTTCTAACTTTGATAAGCTCCTTATGGCTTCGCAAGAGCTGACTATCCTCGGGTTTCATCTCGCGAATAATCTTTGGGTAGAATCTGACATCGACTGTTTGCATCTTGGGGATGATTTCACTAGCGGTCTCGATATCGCGATGGCAGTAAGACGCACAAGAATGCAGGGTTCGGAGACTCCTGATGGTGTCTTGACTCGTTGCGGAAAAACAACTGTTGGTCGAATAGTTAAAGAGATCGATGCACGACCTGACCCTGCGACTGTAGACCTAGGTTTTCTGCTTCTGGGGATGAGTGAAAGGGCAGTCAATGAGATGAGTTTAGTTGTAGACAGGTTAGCAGCGCGCACGAGAGGCGATGGCAAGATACATGATGCCACTTTCCCTTTTGCCGATGGTTCTGGTATTACTTTCCATTGTACCGATGAACCTTCTGATGTTTCAGGCCCTCGCCTTGACTTCTATTGCAGGCACCGCAAATACAAAGAGAAGGCTGCTAAATGGTTTGGCCTTTGTATGAGTTCGAAAGGGCCTAAGGTAAGATTCGGTGTAACCCTGACCTATCCATGGACTTATGACAGGAACATGGATGAAAGGACTTGTGATATGCCTGCACCTATGCCAACTGATCAGGTCATTCAAGAAATACTCGATGTACGCAATCGAGTAAATAAGGTTGGTCGCAATGATCCATGTCCTTGTGGTAGTGGTCTCAAATACAAGAAGTGCTGCCTTAATCGATAGATATTTACAACAACTCCCCCAAGATGAATATCCTGATTTCTGACAACGATTGAGGGTTTCTCAATGAATCATGGAAACGTGATGACTAGACAATATGGTGACTGTTACGAAGCGTCACATTGGATGCATTGGTGATTTACAAATGGTGAGAGACATAGAACCTGATGTCCAAGGGGCACCGAAGGCCGTCCAACTTGTGTTGGGATGACTTTGGTGAGCATCAGTGTCACTGGGGCCATCGCTGGTTCTCTCTCGGTGGCCACTCTTCTACCCTTCACTTGCTTCGTTTCATTATGATGCGGTATATCTGCTAAGCTCCAAGCCAGGGCTATTGGTGGACTTTCAGGAGCCTTCATAGAAAAGGTGGCTTTGGAGGCTTTTGAAAGATTGAAAAATAATTCTGTTCGAGAGCTATGCGGTTGCAGCATGAGGGGGATAAAAGGCATCAAAACCCACCTTTAGATTGGATGGAGTAGATGTTTGGATACGGGGATAAGTATTAGTGCTGTATATTGTGTACAGAGAGTAATAAAAGTAGTATCGATAATAATTCATGTTCGATGAAGAGGAGCTAAATGGAAGAACTCGATCCTGATGCCCAGCAACGCCGAGAGACATTTGCTCGCTATGGGCTGGTAATGTTCAACGCACAGTGTGTCGAGATTAGTCTTTCCATCCTCGTTTCGAGCGTTTTCAATAAAGACTTCCTTCCGAGTGATCTGGCACGCCGCGAGGAAATCAACGACGAGGTTTTTTCCAAGACAATTGGCCAGCTTGTCAAGCAACTCCGAAAACAGATTCAAGTCCCAGCTAATCTGGATCACACGCTTGAGGAGGGCCGGAAGAAACGCAACTGGCTTGCCCACGAATATTTCTGGGTTCGGGCGGGAGAGATCCTCACGTCGCGAGGACGCGCAAAGATGATTGATGAGTTGGATGACCTGTCAGAGTGGTTTTCCAAACTTGATGCACATCTGACGTCTATCTACGAGAAATGGGCTAAAAAGATTGGCATCCAACAGGATAAAATCGATGATGGGATTAAAGAACTCATCAAACGCAATGAATGATCATCGAACATGGAACTGAAACCGGACGGCTTGGAAGCCGCCGCTTAGCCCCTGTGTGCTTCGAGAGAAATAGGTGAAAAAGAACATGAAGCTACCTTTCCTAGACAAGTACTCGCGTATCGCCCGTCTCTATCCGGCGCTGATCACTCTGGTTCCAGTGTTCCTACTCACTTTCGGTATTTCCCAGAACGAACTCACAAAGCTCCTTGGAGACATTATGGCCATACAAGTCGTGGGGTGCGTGTCCATTAACGTAGCAGCTTTGTTCCTACTAATTCAGGCAAACAGGTTCATTGGCAAGGAGATCTTTGAACGCTGGTATTTTGAAGATGAACTCCGTATGCCTACAACCGAGATGCTGCTTCCAGAGAGTACCCAGATATCACCACAACTCAGATCGAAAGTTAACATGCTATGTCAGCGTGACTTTGCACTGTGCCTTCCAACCATTGAAGAGCAAAGGGAGGACGATATGCTCGCGCGGAAACGAATTGTCGACATCGTTGCCCAAATACGACAGAAAGTTCAGGATGGTCATCTGGTACTTCAGCACAACATTGAGTACGGATTTGCACGCAATCTCATAGGTGGTGCTCCGCTAGGCATCGTTGCATCAATTTTCTGTACGCTTTACTTTTACGCAGATTCACGCGCAGTTGCCCTCTTTTCTTTGGTTCTTGTGTTCCTGTGGGGTGGGCTTCTGCTATTTAGCAAAACTCTAATTGGACGGTTAGGTGTTCTTTACGCAAAAAGGCTTATCCAGGAGTATACCGGAGGGGTGAACACAAAATGATGACTTGCCATTTTCTGGACGTAGGACAGGGCAACATGGCTGTTCTTATTATGCCCGACAACTTCGTCGTTGTATGCGACTGCAACATCACAAGTGATAATGAGGCGTCTGTGTTTTCGTATCTTGCACGTGTAATGCCGAGCCAAAGGATTGGCGTGTTTGTCAACACGCACCGGGATGCTGATCATATGCGAGGGATTAAGAAGCTTCATGCCAAATACCCTATAGGAAGGCTCTACGACTCGGGCGTCAGTGGAAATACTGACACCGTCGAATACCAGCAATACATGGAACTGCGGAGAACCATTCCGTGTGATGAAGTGTCTGACGGCATGTACATGCAGGGCTATCCATTTTTAAGAATACTGAACGGCAAACGTGCTGGTCTTACAGAGATCAATGCCCAAAGCATCGTCATCCATGTTGATCATAATGGCTCGTCTTTGCTCCTAGCCGGTGACAGTGATGTAGAAGCATGGCTCAAGTACATAATGCAGCGCTCTGCAACACAGGTTAGCAGTCTTGTGCTCTACGCGAGTCATCATGGATCACGTAGTTTTTTCAGTGTTGACGCAGATAAATACTATGATTACGTCAAACATATTGAAGCTATCAATCCTGCCATCACTATTATTTCCGTTGGAGAAGGCAATCCTCATGGACATCCCGATCCTCTGGCAGTTGCTCAGTATGAGAAGTATAGTTACGGCACTGTAGATTCAGGGCAAAAAATATTCAGAACCGACAAGCACGGCAATATGAAGCTTGAGCTGCATGGACAAGGTACGGGAACAATCTATTGGAACCAGTGAGACGAGCTTAACAAGACAAATTCAGCATGTGCAGGTTATCGCGTCGCTGATTTGCGGCGATATCGGTGATATATTAACCACCAAGCTATGACAAAAGTTTTGCCAACTGCCGGTGTTTCACGCCGACCGCTTCCTCAACGATTCCCGATCCCTGAACCCCATCAGGTAAAGGATGGCATCAAGGCCAAGGGTTGAGATTGCCTGGCGGGCGCTTTCCTTGACTATTGGTTTGGCTCGGAAGGCTATGCCGAGGCCGGCTTTGCCGAGCATGGGCAGGTCGTTGGCGCCGTCTCCTACTGCTACGGTCTGTTCGAGGCTGATGTTTTCCTTTCGGGCAATATGTTCGAGCAGCTTCGCCTTTCTCTTGCCGTCGACAACTTCACCGAGAACCTTGCCGGTCAGTTTGCCGTCGGCTATTTCGAGGGTATTGGCAAAGACGTAATCGATGTTGAGCTTTTTCTGCAGGTAGTGGCCGAAATAGGTGAATCCGCCGGAGATGATGGCGGTTTTGAAGCCGAGGTTGTGGAGGTTGAAAAAGAGGCTTTCGGCACCTTCGGTCAACTGCAGGCGTTTGGCGACTTTTTGCAGAACGGTCTCGTCAAGCCCTTTGAGGGTGCCGACACGGCGCTGAAGACTTGATGTAAAGTCGATCTCTCCGCGCATGACCTGTTCGGTTATAGCTGCAACTTCCTGTCCTACTCCGGCCTCATGCGCTAGTTCGTCGATAACCTCCGTGGTAATGAGCGTTGAGTCCATATCGAAAACGACCAGCCGCCTGATGCGGCGGTAGATGTTGTCTTCCTGGAACGCTATGTCGATACCGAGGTCGTCGGTGATGGCAAGCATCTCTTCTCGGAATCCTTTTTCGTCCTGCAGCGTGCCGCGTACAGAAAATTCGACGCAGGCCTTTGTCGTATCCTCCAGGCGTTTTTCAAGGGGCAGCCTTCCCGACAGCCTTGTTATGGTGTCGATGTTCATCCCGTGGCGGGCGATAGACCTGGTCACTCGCGCAATTTGTTCCGCCTTGATTTCCCTGGCAAGGAGTGTCAGGAGGTAGCGGGGTTTTCCCTGTTCACCTACCCATTTCGCGTATTCCTTGTCCGAGATCGGGGTGAAGGTGATCTGCAGTCCGAGAGTATGCGCGGTAAAAAGCAGGTCTTTGAGGACCGGGGCCGATGTGAACTCTCTGGGCACTTCGACCAGCATGCCGAGCGAGAGGTGGTTATGGATGACTTCCTGACCGATGTCGAGCACGGTTATGCTGTATCGGGCAAGGATCGAGGAAAGTTCTGCGGTGAGGCCTTTCCTGTCAGGTCCGGATATGTTGAGCAGTAAGAGTTCTTTCACGGAGGATCACTCCCATTCTATCGTTGCCGGTGGTTTTGAGGATATGTCGTATGCAACCCGGTTTTCGGGAAAAACTTTGCTCAAGATAGTGTTGTTTCGGGAACCTTCAAAAACAGCGGCGGCTGCGGTAAGCGGTGCGATCCGGTATTTTTGACGAACTATAAATGTTATTTACATTTTGGGAAGAAGCAGGTCTCTGGTGAAAAGTGCAAAATGGAGGAATGAGTTGATGATTAAAACCGAGGCGGACAGGATTCTGAAGAGTGCGCTCAGGCAAACAGATACTGAACGGGCCCGAATAGCGGAAGCTTTGATCGCCAGTCTTGAGGCTCCGATGGATGAGGATATTGATCGCGCCTGGCAGGTCGAGATTCAGAAACGGCTCCACGAACTCGACTCGGGTGCCGTGAAGTGCATTCCATGGGAAGAGGTCAGGGACAGACTCTATCGAAACGCCAATGTACAGCGTTGAAGTTCACCCGGATGTCTACGCCGAACTGGAGCACTCCCGTTCATGGTACGAAGAACGGGCAGGCAACCTTGGGACGGAATTCATTATCGAAGTTGATCGGGCTATTGAGAAAGTACGGGAATCGCCTTTGGCCTGGCCTGTTCTGTACAAAGATCGCAACATCAGGCGTTACCTCGTTCATCGCTTTCCGTATGGTGTGATTTATCGTTTTAGGGACCATCTAATCCAAATCATTGCCGTGATGCATTTGTGTCGCCATCCAGACTACTGGCGAGGAAGAATCTTGAATTGGTGACTGTGAAAATGTCAAACTTTTCCTTCACTCCCATTCTATCGTTGCCGGTGGTTTTGAGGATATGTCGTATGCAACCCGGTTGATACCCCGGACTTCGTTGATGATCCGGTTGGAGACATGCGACAGAAAGTCGTGGGGCAGGTGCGCCCAGTCGGCGGTCATGCCGTCCGACGATTCGACCGCACGAAGTGCGAGAACGTTCTCATAGGTTCTCTTGTCCCCCATGACACCCACCGACTGAACCGGCAGGAGAACCGAAAACGCTTGCCAGACGTGCTCGTAAAGGTTCCATGACTTCAGTTCTTCGAGGTAGATCTCATCGGCGTCCCTGAGGATGTCGAGACGGGTTTTGTTGAGCGAACCGAGAACGCGAACGGCAAGTCCGGGTCCCGGAAACGGGTGGCGCATGAGGATATCTTCTGAAATACCCAGCTCTCTTCCGACCGCGCGAACCTCGTCCTTGAAAAGTTCGCGGAGCGGCTCGATCAGCTTCAGCTTCATGCGTTTCGGGAGCCCGCCGACGTTGTGGTGCGACTTGATGGTTTCCGAAGGGCCTTTGACGCTCACGCTTTCAATAACATCGGGATAGAGCGTCCCCTGGACGAGAAACTTTTCCTCGTGGATCTGTTCCTCGAAGATATGTATGAAAGTCCTTCCGATGATCTTGCGTTTCTTTTCCGGTGAGGCGACGCTTTTAAGCCTTTTGAGGAAGATCTCTTCGGCATCGACCAGTCTTACGTTCAGGTCCAGCGGCTTGAGGGCTTTCATCACCTTTGCCGCTTCGTTTTTGCGCAAAAGCCCGTTATCGACAAAGACGCAGTGCAGCCTGCGGCCGAGAGCCCTGCTTACAAGCACGGCGGCAACGGTCGAATCCACACCGCCGCTGATGCCGCAGATGACCGTTTCGTCTCCGGCAATAGTGCGGATGTCTTCTATCTGGTGTTCAATAAAGCTTTTCGGAGACCAGTCAGCCTTCAATCCGGCGATATCGATGAGGAAGTTGGAGAGTAACTGTTTTCCGTAAAGCGTGTGCTGAACTTCCGGGTGGAACTGCAGGCCGTAGACTTTGAGTGCTGCCTTGTTTCCTGCAGCCTCGATGGCGCACATTTCGGAATTGCCGCTGCTTGCCGTTACCCTGAATCCTTCCGGCATATCGACAACCTTGTCGCCATGGCTCATCCAGACATCGGAGTCAGGGATATCCTTGAACAGCATGCTTTCGGCAGTGCCGTCCAGCCGTTCGACATTGATCCGGGCCCTTCCGAACTCCTGTTTTGCAGAAGCGTCAACCGACCCCCCGAAATGAGTGGCAATGACCTGGAGTCCGTAACAGATGCCGAGGATGGGGACGCCGAGCGAAAAAATACCTTCATCGGGATGAAATGCCGATTCGTCATAGACGCTGTTCGGACCGCCGGACAGGATGATCGCACCGGGATTGTGCTCCCTGATGGTTTCAATCGGGGTATTGTAGGGAACAATTTCGGAATAGATGCCTGTTTCACGAACGCGGCGAGCGATGAGCTGTGTATACTGTGAACCGAAATCAAGGACCAGGACAGAATGCATAAGCTGTTTTTTCGATTGTATGGTTAAAAATCCGATGACGGTTCAGGGGGAAATGCGAATTCGTTTTCCTGTGATTTCAGGAGTTCGGACTGGTATTGTTTAAATCCTTTCGGAGTGAAATATTCGACATAGACATCGCCTGTAAAGAGCTCTGCCGGACGGTTGTTCTTGGTCGAAACAGGGACGGCGATAACAGTCTCAGGCATGGGAAAATACCTGTTTTCATAGCCGAGCGTTGTGTCTGCAAGGCATTTTTTCATGAATATGGCCCAGATCGGCAGCGAAGCTCTTGCTCCCTGACCGTAGCTCATCGAGGTGAAAGCGATCCGTTCGTCGTCAAAACCGGTCCATGCGGCGGCAACGATCTGGGGGGTGAAGCCCACAAACCATGCATCCTTGAGGTTCTGGGTCGTTCCGGTTTTTCCTGCTGCTTCGATATCGATGCCGTACCGAAAGGGGATGGCGACACCGGTTCCCCGCCTTATGACGTCCCGAAGCATTGATACCATCACATAGTTTGTCGTTGAATCGATGGCAGTTTTTTGAAGCGGCTTGTATTCCGAGACGATATGATTGAACTTATCCTCGATCCTTGTAATGCCGGTGGGTTCGTTCCAGACGCCGTTGTTGGCAAACGTGCCGAAAGCCGAAGCAAGTTCCAGGGGGCTTACCTCCGAGGTTCCGAGAGAAATGGAGAGGTTCGGTTTGAGTTCCGACCGGATGCCCATCTTCTGAGCGTATGAAATGACTTCCGAGGGACTGAGGAATTCATGCATCAGGCGGACCGTTACCTGGTTGATCGATTTGCGGAGAGCGTCACGCAGGCTTGTCGGACCTCCTGTAGAATGGTCGGCGTTTTTTGCGATCCAGACCTTGTTGCCGGTCTTGATCGCCAGCGGCTGGTTGAGGATTCTGTGATTGGCAGGTACACCCTTGTCAATAGCCGCAGTGTAGACAAAAGGTTTGAACGTGGAGCCGGGCTGCCGTTTGGCCTGCCAGACATGATCGAACTGATACTCGTAGTCGTCGGGACTGAATTCGCTGCCGCCGACCCAGGCCTTGATAGCGCCGTTCGAAGGATCGAGAGCGACAAAGCCGACCTGGACACGCGTTTTATCATGCAGCAGTTTTTTCACCCATTGCTTGTCGGCGAGAATTTCCCTGAGGGCCTCCTGTGAGGATTTTCCTTTATCGAGCAGCTCGCGATAGCGGGGCGTTTCAGTGATGATCTGGTTTTTAAGCTTTTTCGGCCATTTCCACGATTTGTCAAAGCGCTCCTGAACCCATGCGACATGTTCCTTGACGGCTTCCTGCGCGTATTGCTGCATCCGGCTGTCCAGGGTTGTGTAGATAGTCAGCCCGTCACGGTAGACGTTGATATCGTGCTGCCTGGATATGGGTTTGAGCGTCTGTCGGATGTATTCAGTGAAATATGGGGCCTTGCCGTGGTTGGTGACGGGAGTGTATTCTACAGCAAGTTCGCTTTGTCGGGCAGTATCGAGTTCCTCTTTCGAAAGAAATCCCGCATTCTGCATGAGGGACAGAATGAGGTTTCTTCTGCCGACAGAGTTTTCAGGATTTCTTGACGGATCGTAGGCTCTCGGATTTTTAAGAATACCGATAAGGGTTGCGCTTTCGGGGAGAGTGAGTTCACTGGCGGTCTTGTTGAAGTAGGTCCAGGAAGCTGCCTCTATGCCGTAGGCGCCTGATCCGAAATAGACCGTGTTGAGATACAGGGCGAGTATTTCGTCTTTGGTATAGGTGCGCTCGAGTTCGATGGAGGTGAAGAACTCCTTGATTTTACGTTTTATTGTCCGTTCCTGTGTCAGGTAGAGGTTCTTTGCGAGCTGTTGCGTGATCGTGCTTGCACCCTGCCAGCGTTCTCTTCCTTTCAGGAGGTTCTCGCCGATAACAAGGATGAAGCGGCGGATATCAAATCCCCAGTGGGAATAAAATGCACGGTCCTCAGTGGCAATAAGGGCTTCAGGGACATACTTCGATATAGAAGAAAGTGGTACGTAGGTCCGGTTTTTCAGGAAATACTTGTGCAGGAGTTCGCCGTCGGACGAATAGACCAGGGATGCAAGTTCAGGGTTCGGGTTTTCGAGTTCTTCAATGCCGGGCAGGCCCTTGAGGAGACTGGTGATGGTGATCAGGATTGATGCAGCAAGTATAAGGATTACGGCGGCCGCTCCTGCCAGAACCATGTTTCCGAACTGCCTGTCGCGTGTTGTTTTCTTCTTATGCATGCGTTTCCTCGTCACCATACGTCATATCCTGTCTTGATCTGTTATAGCGGCTGAACAGCAACGCTGCTCATCATCCCTCTGACACAAAGCCGTTTTTCCCCTGCGGGATCAGTCTATCTGCGTGATAGCGTTTCCTCTCTCTCCTTTCCGGTTGTTTTTATGAAAATCGGCGGCAAATTCAAAATGCTTTTTGAGTACCTCGGCGAACTTTCCTGTATCTTCGAGCATGGGCAAATGCCCGAGTTTCATGAACTGCACAAGCCTGGTTGGTGAAGATGCCTCCCTGTCGCGGGTATGGTACAGGGTGACAGTGCCTTCCGGCGGAATGGTATGGTCCTGCATACCCACACAGCAGAGTACAGGCGATGCAATATCGATGACATGCCGGGTGTAGGTCCTCAAAACCTCACGATCGATGGAAAAGTGGCCGACAGCGTTGGTTGCATCCTTGTCGGATGTCGTGAAATCCTCCACGATAATATCCCCGTACTTTTTACCGATTTCAGCGGTGGCCGCACGTTTGATGAACAGGGTTTTGAGCGGTTCAATCTGAAACATGTTGCGGAACTGCATTGAAAAGTCGATGAGACCGCCGAGAAATCCCAGGCCGAGCGAGGTGAACGCGTTTTCCTCGAAGATTCCGCATGCAAGAATGGTTGATGACAGGAGCGAGTCACTGAAACGCAATGACAGTTCCGTAGCGACCATGCCGCCCATCGAATGCCCGATGATGTGAAGATTTCTTCCCCGGTCTGCTCCAAGGTGTTCGATCAGTTCAGCAGCTTCCTTTGCAAAACCATCGATGGTAAATGAGGGTTTATGATCCGGTTCGATGACGGTTCTGCCCGTCCCGCTCTGATCATAGGTGATACAGCGGTAATCGGGTACAAGTTGTTCCAGAAGGGGCTGCCAGTATCGCGAAGAAATGGCCCATCCATTGACAAACAGTACTGCGGGCTTGTCTTTCGATTCAGGATGCGTGTCAGCCGTATCGGTATAAAACATCCTGCAGCGGCTGCCGGAAAAATAACTCATCGGTCCAAGGGATAGGAAATAAAAAAAACAATATAAGAACTTTAATGATAGACCTGATGCTTTATGGGTTCTATACGACCTGTACAAGAAATCGGGAGTTGCCTATCGTTACTGAAGAGGGATCAGCCAAAATAATTTATATTTAAAGAAGATTTTTTTATCATTATTACCCTTCCCGTTCGGTTCCGGGATACAAATCGGCGTATGGCGCAGCCTGGTAGCGCACTTCCTTGGGGTGGAAGGGGTCGTGGGTTCAAATCCCGCTACGCCGACTCGATATCACTTCCTCTGGATCATCAGATTCTTTTTTTCTTCATGGGTTAGCCCGCCTGTTCGTTTGTTTGGACGCTTTGTATGTTCAGGCTTTGCGTCAGGGGATTTTTCCGGTAGGGCTCAAGGCGCGACGAACCCGTCAACATAGCAACGATCGATCTGTCATGGATTCTGAATGTGCATTCGAGTGCCGGGTTGAAAGCCTGGAGCCGCAGCCTGCATTGACCATAAGGCTTAAAACAAGGCCTGAAGATATTGCCGAAATGTTCGACCGGGGTTTCAGTGCAATCGATCAATATCTCGAAGCAAAGGGCAAAAAGCCGACAGGTCCTCCTTTTGTGATCTATATCAACATGGAGATGGACAACCTTGAAATTGAGTTCGGTTTTCCTGTTGAGGAGGGGATCGAGGGAGAGTCGCCGATTCAGGCTACAATGACACCTTCGGGAGAAGCCGTGACAAGCCTTTACATCGGTCCCTATGAAGAAGCCGAACCGGTTTATGATGCTCTTTTGAAATGGGTGAGCGACAATAATGTGAACGCTACAGGTGTGGCCTACGAAGTCTATCTGAACAATCCTGCCGAGACACCTCCCGAACAGCTCAAGATACAGGTGTATCTGATGCTTGCCTGATTGTTTTTGTTGATGCGCCGTGGCATTTCCTGTCACGGCATTACAATTTCGGTGACAATCCGGATCGGAAATAACGTTTTTTGTCCTGTTCGCCTGAACAGGTTTTCTTTTTTCTTGCAAGAGTGCTTAAAGCCGGTACGGTTCAAACGGACTGACCAGTTCTTTCATTCGTATGGATCATCCGGGGATTTTTCGACGTTGTTTGTCTGTTACAAACCCCATGCAGGTATAGTTTTTTATATGGCTATTATTGGCTGGAACTGGAAGTAATGTGAACAGGATTGTTGTCATAGGGGCTGGTATAGGCGGTTTGACTGCTGCGGCACTTCTGGCAAAGAAGGGGTACCGGGTAACTGTTCTGGAGTCACAGTCCTATCCCGGCGGATGTGCAGCGACGTTTGAACGTCAAGGCTACCGGTTTGATGCCGGAGCGACGGTGGGTTGCGGGTTTCACCGGAAAGGCCCGCTCGATGTGCTCGCAGACGAATTGGGGATTTCCTGGCCCATGCTGAACTGTCCGGCGGCATGGGATTACATTCACGGGCATCGGCATATCCATCTTTCTCATTCACGTTCAGAGCTTCTCAGGCAATTTCCGGACTCGGAACCGTTCTGGCAGGCGCAGGAACGATATGCCGCTTTTCTCTGGTCGGTTTCGAGCTATATCCTGCCATGGCCGCCGGGCGGTTTTCACGATCTTTCGGACCTTTTCGGCAAGATCGTTCATCACGTCCCGTCGTTCTATCCACTCTTGCCGCTGGTGAACAAAACCGTCCTGCAATGGCTTGCCGGGTACGGTCTTGACCGGCAGAAGGATTTTGTCCGTTTTATCGATGCCCAGCTTCTTATTTCCGTTCAAACGACAGCCGCACGAGCAAATGCGCTCAATGCCGCAATCGCTCTCGATCTTCCATCGAGGGGTACGCACCGTCTGACAGGCGGGATAGGAAGTGTCGCGTCGAGTCTTGCCGCTTCTCTTGTTGACAACGGAGGCACGATCTGCTATGGTGAGCATGTGCAGGGTGTCGAGACGGCAGGGAAATCGGTTGTTTCTGTGACAACGGCAGCCGGAAAATCATATGCGGCCGATGTTGTTGTGGCAAACCTCACTCCGGCCTCTCTGGCCTCTCTGGCCGGGATCAGTTTCCGTGATCGGGATGTGCAAAAAGGTACGACTCCCGAGTGGGGAGCCTTTGTTCTTTATCTCGGGGTCGAAGAGTCGACTTTTGACGGCATCCCGGTCAGTCATGTCCAGATTGTCGGAGAAACCGGCGAGCTTGGAGAAGGCAACAGCATTTTTGTATCGGTCTCTCCTTCTGACGACAGCCTGAGAGCGCCGGAGGGATTCCGGGCTGTTACCGTTTCCACCCATAGCAGGCCTGAACGATGGTTTGCCGCACATTCGAAAGGAAAAGAGGCCTATGAGCAGTTGAAATCGGAGGTTACTCATACTGTCATGACAATGCTTGCCCGGCATTTCCCAGGTATAGAAAAGCATATCCATACAACGTTTTCCGCCACGCCAGTGACTTGGGAGCGTTACACCGGCAGAATGCACGGCTATGTCGGCGGGTATCCCCAGACCTCCCTGTTTGCCGTGCGAGGTCCTGCAACACCATTGAAAAATCTGTTCCTGGTAGGAGATTCGGTGTTTCCGGGCCAGTCCCTTCCCGGCGTCGTCACCGGCGCGAGACGGGCGGCGGCAAGGGTGATGAATGGTAAATGGTGATTAGTGAGTCGTGAATGGTGAATCGTGAATAGTTGGAAGATTGTGGGATGTGGGTTGTACGATGTGGGATGAATGAATGTTGGAGAGTGGACAATAGGAAGTGGGATGAGTAGTTCTCAGTTCTTGGTTCTAAGGGAAAGATAATTGCCTGGAGCGAAATGTTTGTGGAGAATCGCTCTTGATCATTTATAGGTCCTATAGGACTTATGGGACCTATAAGTCCTATAAGAGGAATATCAGGCAGTCTTCAGTGGGCATGTTGTAGGGGTGTTGATTTTTGTCATTTAAGTCCTTTTCGTCCTTTTGGTCTTTTTTTAACTGGATCGGAACCGACAATTCAACAACTCAACATCATTCTTCCTGATGTATATTGAGCTATGGATACGCTTGAAAAACTCGGGATACTTTCCGGGTCGGCCCGTTATGATGCTTCCTGCGCTTCCAGCGGCAGCAGGAGGAGCGGCGGTGAAGGAGTTCTGGGCAATGCTTCGTCTGGCGGTATCTGCCATTCCTGGTCGGATGACGGCCGCTGTATTTCGCTTCTGAAAGTGCTTCTCTCGAACGATTGCCGCTACGATTGCGCCTACTGCGTCAACCGCTCATCGAACCCCGTACAGCGGGCCTCTTTTACTGTTGAAGAGCTTGTTGAACTGACCATCAGGTTTTACCGCCGGAATTACATTGAAGGGCTCTTTCTGAGCTCTGCGGTCATGCGTGATCCCGATTACACGATGATGCGCATGGCTGCTGTCGTGAGAAAACTGCGTGAGGAAGAACGCTTTGCCGGCTATATTCACCTGAAAGTCATTCCGGGATGCAGCAGGGAACTGATAGACCAGGCGGGCCTCTATGCCGACAGGCTGAGTGTCAATATCGAGCTTCCTTCCGGGGATTCTCTCAAAACGCTCGCACCCCAGAAAAAAAAGGAAACGATCCTCGAACCGATGGCCTATCTGGGAGAGGCTATAAACGCTAACCGGATCGAGCGTCGGAAAACAAGGAAAAGTCCGCGTTTTTCCCCTGCAGGTCAGAGCACGCAGATGATTATCGGTGCAAGTCCTGAATCGGATTACAGGATTTTACGCTTGTCACAGGGTTTGTATCAAAAGATGAACCTGAAACGGGTTTATTATTCCGCATACGTGCCCGTCAATCAGGATACCCGTCTTCCTGTGCTTGCAAATCCTCCTCTGCAGCGTGAGCACCGGCTTTACCAGGCCGACTGGCTGCTGCGCAACTACGGATTCACTCCCGATGAAATTCTTTCCGAGGAGCACCCGTTTCTCGATCAGAAACTCGACCCGAAAGCGGCCTGGGCGCTGCGTCACCCTGAATTCTTTCCTGTCGATGTCAACCGCGCCGACTACGGCTCGCTTCTGCGGGTGCCCGGCATCGGTGTGACATCTGCCAGAAGAATCCTTGCCGCGAGGCGCTATGCGGTCTTCACTCCCGAAGGGCTGAAAAAAATCGGCGTGGTCATGAAACGGGCGAGGTATTTTATCACCTGCTCCGGCCGCCCCGTTGAAAAACTGTTCGACAGGCCGACGCTGATCCGCCAGAAGCTGCTTGTAGCTGAAACAGCATCATCTCCGAATTCGCTGAAACAGCGACAGATGAGTTTTTTTTAGTGACAAGTGACAAGTGACAAGTGACGAGTGGCAAGGTTTTGGAAATTAATAAAACCGGTTTGTTGTGAAGTCGCATAAAGATCTGATTGTATGGCAGAAAGCCATGTCCTTTGTTGAAGATATTTACAGCCTCACAAGAGGATTTCCTGAAGAAGAAAAGTATGGACTTTCAGCACAGTTGAGACGAGCATCGGTTTCAATACCATCGAACATTTCAGAAGGAGCCGCACGGAACAGCAAAAAAGAGTTCGAGCATTTTCTTTATATCGGATTGGGATCAGTTGCTGAAGTTGAAACACAACTTGAGCTTGCCTGTCGCCTTCATTTTGCCTCTGATTCAACAGTTGAAACACTTCTACAAAACATCACTGAAATTAGGCGAATGATACAAGGGCTGATAGGACATCTGAGTTCTGATAAAGACTGAATATCTATTTTCTCTACACTCGTCACTCGTCACCTGTCACTATACCATGAATCTTTATCGCTACGACGGAACGATCGAGGGGCTTTTTTCTGCGATCGATCATATTCTTCGCCATGAACCTGATCCGCAGTCGGTTGAACTGGAGGTTCAGGAGCAGATGCTGTTTGACGAAGGGCAGTTCATTGCAACCGGCACCGAGCGGGCAGAAGTGCTTATGCGCCGGTTTTCAGCAGCCTATCCGGAGAATGCGCGCCAGGTCATGTACTGTATCTTTTCGGAGCGGATCGACATGGCAACATCCCTTTTGCACTATATCCACCAGGTGTCGGTTCACGGAAGCGCTGTTGAAGGCAACCTGAACGATCCCGATCTTCATGCCGTGCATTTCCTTGCCCGGAAGGTATCCCGCGAAGTGCACCGTTTCAAGGGTCTTCTTCGCTTTGCCATGCTGGAAGACGGGTCGTATCTGGCACAGTTCGAGCCCGATTTCAACATCATTCAACCGTTGTCGGTCTTTTTCAGAGGACGGCTCAGAGCCCAGGAGTGGTTTATCTACGATGTGAAGCGTTCCCTGGTTTCTCACTGGGACGGCAAGTCACTCGATTACGGTACGCTTGAATCCTTCCGTTCGCCGGAACTTGCATCTGAAGAGCATGAGGTGAGAACGCTCTGGAAGGCGTTTTTTTCCCATATCGCCATTCCGGAAAGGAAGAATCCGCAACTGCAGCGGTCGTTCATGCCGATGAAGTACTGGAAGTATCTTGTAGAAAAAGAGTAGGAGCTTTTTCGGGGCGCTCGTGGTTGTTTTGTTGTTTCTTTTTACGCTGATAATAAGTCGCCGCAGGTGTTTTTTTCTATATCCTGAATTGAGCGATTGTCGAGCCCTGTGAAATATCTGGTCTGATTTCACGGGGTCGGCATTTCCCGACTCGTCGGGATTTCAAAAAATGCGGCTCTTTATCAGTTTTTACGTTCATCTGACAGGTGGGAGATAATATCTATACAGACATAGTATAACAGGTTGTTTTTAATGAGCTTACTGTTATAGGAGATTTTTTGAAACGCTCAATTTAGATATATTCAAGATGTTGTTTCACAAGTATTAACCTTCTCCGCAAAACGTTTCATGGGAGCGATTTCTCGATACGCCTGTATTGAGCAAGGGATTCAGACCGCTGCTGCCCGGATGGTCGATCAGGACCGGATATGGTCGGCTTTCAGTAATGCCCGGATACGGTTTGCCCCGAGCAGGGTGGCTTTGTTTGTTGGCCATGATCATTTCCGGACCCGCCGGTTACCATTGCAGCAGATACAGCATCACCTGGTCGTGTACAGGGGAATCGGTTTCAAGGGGCTCGTTTGACAATACAACCGGAAAACCATGAATCCAGCAGAATTTCTTCTTATTCTTGGCGGCGCCCTTATCCTCGGTTACGTAACGGATTTCGTAGGAAAAAAAACCTTCCTGCCGAGAGTCACTCTGCTGATACTTCTTGGGATCGTCGTTGGCAGGGACGGTTTCGATTTTGTTCTGCCGTTTCTTGCCGAGCAATTCGATCTGATCGCTAATGTGACGCTTCTTATCATCGGGTTTCTTCTCGGCGGACGTTTTACCCTTGAAACGCTGAAGAAATCGGGCATGAAGATACTTTTTCTTTCGCTGTGCCTGACGGTTATTGTCTCTGCAGTTGTCATATCCGGGCTTGTTCTTGTCGGCCTGGATATTGAATACGCTATCATTCTTGGCTGTATCGCTTCTGCGACTGCACCTGCCGCTACGTTTGATACGATCAGGGAATCGAATATCAAGGGTCCTGTTTCCGATCTGCTGCTCTCTGTTGTCGCCCCTGTGGAAGCCTGGAGCCTTGTGCTTTTCAGCCTTGGCATTGCCGTGGTCAATGTGCTGTTTGCGCATCAGGACCTGTTGACGCCAATTCTGCACGCCTCATGGGAAATCGGCGGAGGGATTGTGCTCGGCGGGATTCTCGGGCTGATGACCGCCTATCTGGCGAGTCTTACCAAACCGGGCAAGCCGATGCTGAGCGAGACTGTCGGTATGATTCTGGTCTGTGGCGGGCTGTCGATGTGGCTCGAAGTGTCGTTTCTCCTCTCATCGATCGCCATGGGCGCCGTGATCGTTAATTATCCGGGGAAATCGCATGAGGACCCGTTTGAGGTTATCGAAAGCGTCGAATGGCCGTTCCTCGTCTTTTTCTTTATTTTTGCAGGAGCTGAACTGGAAGTCGGTCATCTTCCTGAAATCGGCCTGACCGGCCTGGCGTTTGTCCTGCTGCGTTCTGCGGGTAAGATACTGGGGGGCGCGGTATGGAGCAGGGCTTCCGGAAAAGAGGGCAAGGGCCTTGAGTGGGTGGGTTCGGCAATGCTGCCCCAGGCAGGTGCTTCGATGGGTATGGCTCTTGTGGCAGCGAGCAAATTTCCGCAAGCAGCCGATCTCCTGCTGTCTATCATTATCAGTACAACGGTACTGTTCGAGATTTTCGGCCCCATATGTACCCAGCTTTTCCTTCGAAAGGTGGCCGCTGAACCGGAAGAAGCAGGGTGATCCGGTTTCCAGCGCCATGGTGTCAGTGTTCCCTTGCCTGTTTTATCTCCACAACGATGCAGACGATATCGTTTGAACCGGTGTTGGTGACTTCGTGGGTGATCCTTTTTCTCCAGACCGCTTCTCCGGCTTTAACGGATACATTGTGTGCAGTTCCATTTTCGGTTGTATGCACATAGTCGGCATCTTTCAGGTAATAGATGAATGCAGGACTCGAGTGTGTGTGCATGCTTTCGGTCTCTCCGGGCCTGAGGGTGAATTCAAGGGCGCGAACAAGTTCATTTTCGAAGACAGGCCTGTACATGTCCGGGCTGACTTCTGTGAGGTCGTTATCTGTTCTGGTGAACGTTGATACAGCGTATCCAATGACAAACATGAGAATGCCTATCAGAATGCCGGGCAGATATTTCTGGTGTTTCATCGGATGAAGCGTTTTATCTTGCATTTATGGTTGTGACAGTGAAAAGCGTTTTTTTCGAGAAAAACCCTGCACAACGATAACCTAATGTATTTTGTGAATTAAACCCATTTCCTGAAACCATTGCTGTTTGCAATGATTTGGCTTTCAATAGCTATACTTCAAAATCGATACCATGAAATTGACATTGAAAACGCTCGTGAGTTCTGTTTGTGTGGTTCTTATCGTTTCGTGTTCCGGTGCAGGAAAGGGACCGTCAGCAGAGCACGGGGAAAAGCTGTTCAATGATCCGGAGTTTGCCGGTTCCCTGAATGCGTCAAGTTGTGCAAGCTGTCATCCCGGGGGCAAGGGCCTTGAAGAGGCCGCAGGCAATCTGAAGCTTGACGATCTGATCAACAGATGTATTACCGGACCGCTGGAGGGAAAAGCTCTGGATAAGGAATCTTTCGATTTCCGGTCATTGAAAATGTATATAGAATCGTTAGCCAAACTGTAATGAACCAAATGGATAAAACAATCAGTATTTGCGGGTGCGGATGGCTCGGATTGCCACTGGGTGCATTTCTTGTCGAAAAAGGTTTCAGCGTGAAAGGATCGACAACCCGTGAGGAGAAGTTTCCTGCCTTGCAGCAGGCTGGAATAGAGCCGTTCCGAATAGTGCTCGATCCCGATCTTTCGGGTGAGCATATCGCAGATTTTCTCAAAAGCGATATACTCGTGATCAATATCCCGCCCCGGAGAAGACCGGATATTGTCGACTATCACCTGCGCCAGATGGCGGGGCTTCTGGGGGCGGTGAAGCAGTCTCCGGTGAAACATATTGTTTTTATCAGCTCTACTTCGGTTTATCCTTCACTGAATCGCGGCGTGGCCGAAGATGATGCGCGTGATCCGGAGTCTCCTTCGGGGCAGGCTCTTCTCGGCGTCGAGAAAATGCTTTTTGAAGAATCATCGTTCAGTACAACGGTTCTGCGGTTTTGCGGTCTTGTCGGCTATGACCGCGATCCGGTTGTGTTTCTCGGAAGAATGGACAGGCTTGCTCATCCGGATCAGCCGGTAAATCTCATTCATCGCGACGACTGTATCGGGATCATTGACGAGGTGATCTGTCAGGATGTCTGGGGAGAGGTTTTCAATGCCTGTTCACCCTGCCATCCTCTTCGGAAAGAATATTATGCACGGGCTGCCGAGCGTTCCGGCAAGCCTTTGCCACCGTTTGATCACCAGGATGACGGGACGTCTTTCAAGATCATCGAAAGCGCCAGGCTTGAGAGGATTCTCGGCTACCGTTTTCTGGTGCCCGATCCGATGAAACTGCCCGGTTGAGCACGAGATAACAGAAACGACGTCACATGAATGAAACAAGAGTCACCATGGTAAGCTTTGTATGCCGTTTATCGGCTCATTTTTTTGTCTTTCTGCTCATGACATCTTCTGTCTATGCAACTCATCCCCTTGTTACCGAGGATGCGGGAACTCAGGGTGCAGGGAGGTTTCAGCTGAAGGTGAACGGAGAACTGGGAGTCGATGAAGAAGGGGGATTGAAGAAGAGAACGGGTAAAGCGTTCGCCGCAGTGAACTACGGAATTGCAGATAATGTCGATCTGCTGCTCGGTATGCCGTATCTGTACTACAGGATTCAGAAGAACGGCCTGGTTCTTACCGAGGAGGATGGGCCGGGCGACCTTGCCCTGGGGATCAAGTGGCGTTTTTTCGAGTATGAAGAAAGGGGGCTCGGTATAGCGTTCATGCCCGGTCTGACGCTGCCGACAGGGGATGAAAAGAATGGATTGGGTAATGGCAGGGTATCGGGAGGCGGCAGGCTGATCGTATCCAAAGAGGGCGTGCTTGGTGCCCTGCATTTGAATCTTGGCTATACCAGGAACGAATACGACTCGGAAGACGCTCGTCTTTTTCTTCGTAACGATATATGGAGCGCTTCATTTGCAGCAATGATCAATCTTACCGTTGATATCAGAGGGGTGTGGGATATCGGGATGGAAACCAGCGCCGAGAAAGGGACGGATCAGCATCCGGCCTTTATGACAGGCGGCCTTATCTATACGGTTACCGACGACTTTGATGTCGATACCGGCGTAAAGTGGGGGCTGAACGGTCCGGAAACCGATACGACCTGGCTGGCGGGAATGGTGTTGAGGTTCTAGACAGGGCCGCCACGTGCTTCAGCCTTTTCAGCGGTTGCATGAAGTATAAGGGCCGGATATGAAACGAGGTGATCACAGGATGAATTCGAGGTCATAGTTCCCTTCAATGCTTTCCCTGACAAACAACGTCATCTTTCCGATAAAGTCCAGAAACTCCGGAGGGTCGAGTATTCTCCAGTAGGCGGCTGCCACCGGGCTGTCATGCCAGCCAAGGAGTGTCTTTTCTTTTTTTTCCGGTGTGATCTTTTTTGCTTCTTCTTCGAGGATCGATACCATTTTTTCAAGCTGGCTGTGGTGTAGAAACATTTCATCCCAACTGTCGAGACCGTGACCGGATTCGGAGACAAACGGCAGCTCATTGAGGGATTCGATGATGCCGTAGTGGAAAAGGGCCGTATGGTTATGTGCCGACAGCTTCAAGGTGCCGTAGGTACGGTAGGCACTGTCGGTAAGGCGCACCCGGTTGATTGTTCCTGTTCTGTAGATCGACAGTTCCCTGTGCCGGGGATTGTCATCGTCAATATGTATATGGGTGATGTCCATTTCTGAAAGCAAGTCAAAATTCAAAAGGTAAAAAATGATTACCCCGTTTCTTGTTGTTTGTCACTATACGAGGAATAGAAACCTTTAGCATACTATAGCTGTTTTGCTTTACGTTAATTGGTTTTGACGGGCTATCTTTATATAATAATTCTGACATGGTATCAAGTCTTCCCCCTTTTTAGGCTTGATCCGGGTTTCAGTGCAGAGGGTATGCGTTGGTGTAGAGATGCAGAGATACCTTTATTCAACATATATACAAAGCAGTAGAATGGACGGCAATTTTTCAAACAGGGTTCAGGAGGTTATTCGCCACAGCAGGGAAGAGGCGTTACGACTTGGCCATGACTATATAGGAACGGAACATTTGCTTCTCGGCCTGATCAAGGAAGGAGAAGGTATTGCAGCAAGAATTCTCAAAAACCTGAATATCGATCTTTTCAAGCTCAAGCAGAAAATCGAGGAGAGCACCCATCAGAAGGTTGCTGCTTCACAGATGGGCAACGTCCCGCTGACAAAGCAGGCTGAAAAGGTGCTCAAGATCACCTATCTCGAAGCGAAAATCTGCAAGTCAAATATTATCGGGACAGAACATCTGCTTCTTTCGATCCTGAAAGGGGAGGACAACGTGGCTGCCCAGATTCTCGAGCAGTTCGGTGTGTCATACGACTCGGTCAGGGATGAACTGATGACGATCACAAGCGGGAAAAGCGATTCCGGTGAATCTCCAATGGAGGGGGCTTTTTCACCAGGTCCTGAAAAAATGTCCAAAAAACCCGAATCCAAACGGGGTGACCGGACCAAAACTCCTGTGCTTGACAATTTCGGCCGGGATATCACCAGGCTTGCTATGGATGACAAGCTTGATCCCATTATCGGCAGGGAGAAAGAGATCGAACGGGTCGCCCAGGTGCTGAGCCGCAGGAAGAAAAACAACCCGGTTCTGATCGGGGAGCCGGGTGTCGGAAAAACGGCTATCGCAGAAGGGCTTGCCCTCAAGATCGTCCAGCGCAAGGTATCGAGGATTCTCTATGACAAAAGGGTGGTTGCTCTTGATCTTGCTGCACTTGTGGCCGGTACAAAGTACCGGGGGCAGTTCGAGGAGCGTATGAAGGCGCTTATGAACGAGCTTGAACGTTCGCGCGATGTCATTCTGTTTATCGATGAATTGCATACCATTATCGGTGCCGGAGGAGCATCGGGTTCGCTCGACGCGAGCAATATTTTCAAACCTGCACTGGCAAGGGGAGAACTGCAGTGTATCGGTGCGACGACTCTCGACGAATACCGGCAGTACATCGAAAAGGACGGTGCGCTTGACAGGCGGTTCCAGAAGATCATGGTCGAACCGACGACTGTCGATGAGACCATCCAGATTCTTCATAACATCAAAAGCAAGTATGAAGCTCATCACCATGTCCGTTACGATGACGAGGCGATCGAAAAATCGGTGAAACTCTCGGAGCGTTACATCACCGACCGCTACCTGCCTGACAAGGCGATCGATGTGATGGACGAGGCCGGAGCAAGGGTGCATCTGAGCAACATTCATGTTCCCAAGAACATTCTTGATCTGGAGGAAGCTGTCGAAGAGATAAAAGCCGAGAAAAACCGTGTTGTCAGGATGCAGAATTTCGAAGAGGCGGCCAAACTTCGGGACAAGGAGAAAACACTGCTTGAATCACTTGAAACGGCAAAGCTTGAATGGGAAGAACGGGCAGCCGATACGGTTTATGATGTTACCGAGCCGGACATTTCGTCCGTAGTCGCCATGATGACAGGGATTCCGGTTATCAAGGTTGCGCAGTCAGAGTCGAAAAGGCTGCTCAACATGGCAGAAGAGCTCAAAAAAGAAGTTATCGGACAGGATGAAGCTATCGAGAAGGTCACCAAGGCGATACAGCGAACAAGGGCCGGACTCAAAGATCCGTCAAGGCCTATCGGATCGTTCATTTTTCTCGGTCCAACCGGTGTAGGCAAGACCGAACTGGCCAAGGCATTGACACGGTATATCTTTGACAGTGAAGATGCGCTGATCAGGGCGGATATGAGTGAATACATGGAGAAGTTCTCCGTCAGCCGCCTTGTAGGTGCGCCTCCGGGATATGTCGGTTACGAGGAAGGCGGACAGTTGACCGAAAAGGTCCGCAGGAAACCTTACTCGGTCGTTCTGATCGACGAAATTGAAAAGGCGCATCCTGACGTCTTCAATATTCTGCTTCAGGTTCTCGATGAGGGAGTTTTGACGGACGGTCTCGGTCGCAAGGTCGACTTCAGGAACACGATCATCATCATGACCTCCAATATCGGTGCCAAGGATATCAAGAGCATCGGGAGCGGTATGGGATTTGCATCGACTGATGCTGCCGACAGCAGCTACAAATCGATGAAGTCGACAGTGGAAGACGCGCTCAAGCGGGTGTTCAATCCGGAATTCCTTAACCGTATAGACGATACCATTGTTTTCCATCAGCTTGAGAAGAAGCATATTTTCGAGATTATCGATATCATTGCCGGAAAACTCTTCAAGCGTCTGCAGGAGATGGGTATCGACGTCACGATCGACAAAAAGGCCAAGGAGTATCTTGTCGAGAAAGGCTACGACCAGAAATTCGGCGCCAGACCGCTGAAAAGGGCGATGCAGCGAAATGTCGAAGATCCTCTCGCCGAAGAGATGCTCAAAGGCAGGTTCCCTGAAGGAAGTTCGATACGGATATCCTTTGACGAAAAGAAGGAGAAGCTGAAGTTTACGAAAGCTTCAGGCAGTTCGAAAAAAAACAGGCAGAACGCACCCATCGATGAAGAGCTTGCCGATGGGAAGGAGCAGTGAGAAAAAAGGCGGTTGACCGAGGTCAACCGCCTTTTTTAGTGACGAGAAACAAGTGACGAGAAACAAGTGACGAGAAACAAGTGACGAGAAACAAGTGACGAGTATAACGAACGATGTGTTAGCCTGAATAATTCACCAAAGGGACGGGAAACGTTCCTTCTCCAGCCATTCCCGTGCCTGACACGGGAATCCAGTATTCAAAACAACCTCGCTATGGATGCCGGATCAAGTCTGGCATGACTTTTCAGGAGGTTGGTATGACTGCCTATGGTTTTGAGCTTTTTTTCGGTTTTCGGGAGGGAATCCGGGCACATGATCGGTTCGATGTGTCGTTCTGCAATTCGGGTTTTCGAACTCTCATGAATTATTCAGGTTAGGAGAATCAGTTTTTTTTGGAACTCGGATAACCTGTCATCCCTTGTGTCATTAGTCTTATTTCAGCGATGTTTTGTGGTTGAGCGCATGCCCGACCACTGGCCGGGCAAATGATTATTTGTCCCTATAACACTGCCTACTGAAGACTGCCAACTGCTTTCCCTTACTCCTGCGCACGAAGTGCGCTACTCCTGACTTCTCACTCCTTCTGGTCACTCGTCACTTGTTACTATTCACTGTTCCTCACGGTTTCGGATGATCTTTTATATCTGCAAGCGACTGATGCAGGAGTTCTTCCGGCAGGGGGTAATCCTGGAGTTTCCCTGACATGAACGAATCATATCCTTGAAGGTCCATCAGTCCGTGACCCGACCAGTTCATGAGTATGACTTTTTTCCTGCCTTCTTCCTTTGCCTGTTTTGCTTCGCGAATAGTCTGTGCTATGGCGTGGGATGTTTCCGGGGCCGGAATAAATCCTTCGGTATGTGCAAAAAGCAATGCTGCCTGGTAGCATTCGGTCTGAGGCAGTGCGCTGGCTTCGATAAGGTTGTGTTTGAGGACATGGCTTACCAGCGGCGCCATACCGTGGTATCGAAGTCCGCCCGCATGGATTGCCGGAGGGATGAAGCCATGACCCAGACTGTGCATGGCAAGGAGCGGGGTCATTTTGGCAACGTCTCCCGAATCGTAGACGTAGGGTCCCCTGGTGAGGGTCGGGCAGGCTTCCGGCTCGGTTGCGATGATCCTGATATCCCTGCCGTTGATCCTGTCGTGGACGAATGGAAAACTGATGCCCGCAAAGTTTGAACCTCCACCTGCACAGCCGATAACGATGTCGGGATAGACGTTGATCTTGCCGAACTGTTTTTGTGCTTCAAGACCGATGATCGTCTGGTGCATCATGACATGGTTCAGCACACTGCCGAGTGAATAGCGGGTATCGTCCCTTTTGACTGCTTCCTCGATCGCTTCGCTGATCGCAATGCCCAGACTTCCCGGTGTATCCGGTTGTTCCGAGAGGATTTTTCTGCCTGTTTCGGTTGTCTCGCTCGGACTGGGAATACAGTTTGCACCCCAGGTTTTCATCATGATCTTTCTGAACGGTTTCTGGTCGAAACTGATACGGACCATGTAGACTTTGCACTCGATACCGATGATTTTACAGCTCATTGCAAGCGCACTGCCCCACTGACCTGCTCCGGTTTCGGTGGTCAGATATTTTATGCCGAATTCCCTGTTGTAATAGGCCTGAGCCACTGCGGTGTTGGGTTTGTGGCTTCCTGCAGGTGAGACTCCTTCGTTTTTATAATAGATTTTTGCGGGTGTGCCGAGCGCCTGTTCAAGGCGTTTTGCCCGGTACAGGGGCGAAGGGCGCCAGAGCGTAAGTATTTCACGAACCTCTTCGGGGATGGTGATCCAGCGTTCAGTGCTGACTTCCTGCTCGATGATGTTCATCGGAAAGACCGGAGCAAGGTCGTCGGGGCTGATGGGATTGCCGTCCATGCCGAGCGGCATAGGAAGGGGAGAAGGGAGATCGGCCTGGATGTTGTACCATTGCCGCGGCATTTCATCCTCGGTAAGGATGATTTTTGTCGGTTCAGTGCTCATAGGACATGATAGAAATGAGTGAGAAGAATATGCAGAAGAGAAGGGAATCCGGCTGTATCGATTGACAGAACAGTCATTATGTTCTCGTTTATGGTGCCGAAGGCGGGGATCGAACCCGCACGTCCATTGCTGAACACAGGATTTTAAGTCCTGGGCGTCTACCAGTTCCGCCACTTCGGCGAGCATCTGCCGTGTAAAAGGACGTGCAATTTAATATCTTCATGGAAATTAGCAAAGATAGGCGTATCCTCCGAGGAGATGATCGTTTTTTCGGTGGAGCAGCCGGTACTTTTTGATGTCCATGAACAAGTCAGCCATACTTCTGCCTAACTGGATCGGTGATATGCTCCTGGCGCTTTCTCTTGTCATGAAAATGCCTGAAGAAAAGCGTGTTTCGACAACGCTGCTTGTTCCCCGTCATATGGCTGATCTGGTGAAGGTTCTCAGTGGAATGCAGCAGATCACCTATGCCCGCCGGACGGCCGGGGAGAGAAAATCGACGATCGCTGCCGTGAGACAGAAGGCGTTCGACAGCGTTTATCTTCTGCCCTATTCCTTTTCTTCAGCGCTTTTTGCCTATCGTACCGGAATTGCACGGAGACGGGGTCTTTCACGAGAAATGCGTGGATTGCTGCTTACCGAGCGGCTGCCGGGTAACCTGAGAGACAAAAGCAGGCATATCACCAGGGAATACGCTGCAATTCTGAATGTGCCGTTCACTGAACCGGAACTCTGGCAGGGGGTCCCTGTCGCACCAGATCCCGAATATCGAAACTGTGTGGTTTTCTGTCCCGGGGCGGAGTACGGTCCTGCAAAGAAATGGATGGGTTTTGCCGGTCTTGCCCGTCTTCTGGACGGGGAACGCATTGTCGTTCTTGGAACCGAATCTGACAGGCAGGCTGCACGTGACGTTGTGCATGCAGTACCGGACCGGGCTCTTGACCTTACCGGCAAAACAACGTTGCCGGAAGCCGCTGCGATCATGTCTGCGGCCCGGCTTGTCGTGTCCAATGATTCCGGCCTGATGCATCTTGCAGGTTATCTCGGCAGACCGGTTGCAGGCATTTTCGGCTCCACCAGTCCGGTATGGACACGGCCGATCGGTGCAAAAACGTCGGTTCTGTTCAGCAAGGAACCCTGTGCTCCGTGTTTTCAGCGCACCTGCCGTTACGGTCACTACCGGTGTCTTCATGAGACCGGTCCTCATGATGTCATACAGGCAATGCAAACGCTTTGCTGACTACTCTCTGAAGTGGCTGTATCCCCCTATGCTCAACAGATCGATGTTCATTCCGTAAATATCCTTCAACAGCAGCCCTTCGTTTTCGGGGTTTATCTTGCCGATCACACTGATATCCGGATGTGATGCGATTGTATCAAATTTGTCCGGTTTGATGGTAAAGAGCAGCTGGTAGTCTTCACCTCCGCTGAGAGCGAAGTTGAGTGCTTCATCCTGAAATTCATCGGCAATGAGTCGTGCCTGCGGAAGGATCGGGATACGGCTTTCGTCAATCTTTGCGCCGACTCCGGACATTTTGCAGATATGGGCGATATCGGAGGCAAGTCCGTCCGAGATATCGATCATAGAGGTCGGAACGATCATGTGTTTTTCGAAGAACGCAACAATATCCACTCGTGCAGGGGGAAGGAGATGCTGGCTGATTGCCTTGTCGTATTCCCCGAGGTTGTTCATGAGGTCCCTGTCATATTGCTCGCCATTCCGGATATGTTCGAGCATCAGGTTTTTTTCGCGCATGAGCACTTTGAGTCCTGCGGCAGAGCCCCCGAGGGAGCCGGTTACACAGACAAGGTCCCCCGGTTCCGCTCCTTTGCGGTATGTGATATGATTTTTCTCAACTTCTCCGGCCACCATGACCGATATCGAAATGCTGTTTTTCGAGGAAGATGTATCGCCGCCGGCAAGTGCCATGTTATAGAGCAGTGCAGTTTCGTTCATGCCACGATAGAGCGTTTCGACAAACTCAACCGGTGTTTTGGGGGGCAGGGCGATCGAGGTCAGGGCGTAGCATGGTCTGGCGTTCATCGCGCAGATGTCCGAGACGCTGACACTCAGCGCCTTGCTGCCGAGATGCTGGACAGGCGTCGTCAGAAGATCGAAATGAATATCCTCGATCAAAAGGTCTGTGGTAACGACCTGAAACGTTCCGGACGAGAGTTCGTAAACCGCGCAGTCGTCGCCGATTCCTTCAATCAGTTTCGGTGATGATTCAAGCGAAGACGAGACAATCGAGGAGATACGTTCTATAAGGCCGAATTCGCCGATATCCGCAATAGGTTTGAAAGACATTTTCAGTAAATTCATGTTCCGGGTTGAAAATCCGTGAAACGTTCCTGTTATCCTGAATTGAGCGATTGCCGAGCCCTGTGAAATATCCAGTCTGATTTCACGGGGGGAGATGCGAGGCACAGGGAATGCCGCTGTATCCCGATACGTCGGGACGCTCAGTTCAGGTTGTATGTGTATGTAACATAGATAATTGGTTTTTCATATGGGTTTTTTTGACAAGCTGAAAATATCACGGCTGAAAGAGGGGTTGACCAAAACCCGGGATTCATTTCGGGAGAACATATCCAGGATCACCAGGGGCAGGACCGATATCGATGAGGAATTTCTGGAAGAACTGGAGAATATCCTGATTTCCGCCGACGTCGGTGTCGAGACGACCCTGGGCATCGTTGACCGTATCACCGAAAAAGCCGAAGAGGAAAGCTATCGATCTGAAGACGAACTGAATGCAATGCTGATGCAGGTGATGGAGGAGATGCTGCTCGATGCGCATGAAACCCACCCGGTGGACTTCCAGGCCGACCTGAAGGCAAAGCCCTATGTCATTCTTGTCGTCGGGGTCAACGGAGCGGGGAAAACAACGAGTATTGCCAAGCTGGCGCATAACTACAACAAGTCCGGCAAAAAGGTTATTATCGCAGCCGCTGACACGTTTCGTGCTGCAGCGGTGCAACAACTGCAGATATGGGCTGACCGGGCGGGTGTTCCGATGATCAGTCAGGGGCAGAACGCCGATCCGGCATCGGTTGTTTTTGACGCCGTCAGTTCCGCAGTTGCACGTGAGGCCGATGTCGTTCTTGTCGACACTGCAGGCAGGCTTCACAATAAATCGTACCTCATGGAAGAGCTGGCGAAAATCATGAGAGTGGCAAAGAAGAAAGTTCCTGACGCTCCTCATGAAGTTCTGCTGGTGCTTGACGGGACAACCGGCCAGAATGCGGTTTCCCAGGCAAGGGAGTTTACCAAATGTGTCAATGTTACCGGTCTGGTTGTTACCAAGCTTGACGGGACAGCGAAAGGGGGAATTGTCCTGTCGATATCGAAGGAACTTGAATTGCCTGTAAAATATATCGGTGTCGGTGAAACTATAGACGACCTTCAGATTTTCGACAGAACGACATTTGTAGGAGCTTTGCTTGGCAAGCCTGTCGGCGGTTCCGGTTAGGGCGTTACCCTGAAACGCAGCCATTACGGAGTGGCTGTGGCGGTCTGCCGGTTCAGGACCTTCTCTATGTCCGCTTCGAAGCCGGGCCGGAATGCGTCGGGATTTCTGATCCCGTATACGTGAGTTGTGTCGCCGGTGTCTTGTGCACCAAGGCCGGGAGCAATGATGAAGGTCTCTTTACTGGCGAGTGCAATGTCTGAGAGTGCTGTTTCCAGCCTGGACGGAAAACGGATGATGGTGATGCCGTCGATCTCTGCATGCAGACTGTCCAGAAGGTAGTCGATATGCCAGTGCCGTTTTTTTTCGGCCGGTGCCTCCAGCGTTTTTTCGGCGAGTCCGTGCTGACGGCAATACCCGATGAGTTCTTCTCTCGCTTTATGAGGCGGCTTGCTGCCTGTTCGTGAAGCGTGCCGGACAAGTCTGCGGGCAAGAGGCATGGATCGGGGATTGTTGCCGAGCGCCGAGCCGATATAAAGGTACATGGCCGGATTGAGGCGGATTGTTCTTCGCCGATGAAATTTGCCGAAAACCAGGTTCAATTCTGTTGCAAGGTGTATGAAAAGTGCATAAGTTCCCTGCCTGGAGCTTTGGCCGAAACAATGGATCTGCATGGTCATGAAATCTGTCGTTGCGGATGTTCATGAAAGCTACATTTTTTTTGTAACCGGTGTGGGTATGGGTTTATGACCGAGATGAACGAAGACCGGCACTACAGTGAAAGGCGTCGTGAGATGGTTGAGCAGATCAGGCGTTATGGTGTTGGTGATCCACGAGTTCTCGATGCCTTTGAGCATGTCGAGCGGCATCGGTTTTTCAACGCCTCCGACTGTGAATACGCCTATGACGATTGTGCTTATCCCATCGGGTGCGGCCAGACCATTTCCCAGCCGTTTACCGTGGCGTATATGACGGCAATGCTTGTTGAACGCTGCCCTCGAGGAGGCAAGGTTCTTGAAATAGGTTCTGGATCCGGTTACCAGGCTGCGATCCTCGATTACCTTGGATACAGGGTTTTTACGGTCGAAAGGGTGCCGGAACTGTATCGCAGGGTCTCGACTATTTTCGGGACGCTTGGGCTCGATATCAATCAGCATCTTGGCGACGGAACGCTTGGCTGGAGCGAGCATGCACCATATGACGGTATTCTTGTGACTGCCGGTGCTCCCGAAGTACCGCATTCGCTTCTGGATCAGCTTGCCGATAATGGCGTCATGGTAATACCGGTAGGGGACAGCACGGGCCAGCGGATGACGGTTATTGTCCGCGAGGGAAGTACCTTCAAGCGTGAATCATTTCATGCTTTTGCATTTGTTCCCCTTATCGGTCAGGAAGGATGGTGGGGGGAATGATTGATTGTTGAATCGTTGATTTGTTTATTCGTTGAGTTGTGAATACATGGATCTGACTGATTCGTTCCGTTGGGGAATGCAGTTGGCCGTCTGCCTGTTTCAGAGTAGCAGCAATTGAGGTGGATCAACAATAAGAGATCGGGTTTTCAAGGATTTTTTAAACAGGAAGACAACAGTGACATGGGAGTAATATCCAGTATACGGGAAAAGCTGCATTTTGTTTTGTATGCATTGGTGGCCGCATTTCTTGGTCTTATCATTTTTGAATGGGGCATGAACTTCAGCGGTCCGGCGGCGGGTGGTGCCCTTGCAGGGAAAGTGAACGGCAGGGCGATCGCTTACCAGCAATACGAAAGGACCTACGAAAGCATCACCGACAACTGGCGAAACCGGAATCCGCAGGCGGAGCTGACCGATGCTGTTGAAATGCAGCTGCGTCAGAAGGCATGGGATATTGTTGTCAACGAGATCATTTTCCAGGAGCAGTTGGAGAAATATGCCATCCAGGTCAGTGATGATGAAATCGTTGCCGCGGTTGAAAGTGACAACCCGCCGCAGATCATTGTCAGAAATTTTGCCGACAAAGAGACCGGGGCTGTCGATCGCCAGGAACTGGAAAAAGCAAGGGAGGCGCCAGGCAACAGGGAGGCCTGGATCATGATCGAGGATATCATTCGAAGGGAGCTTGTGCAGCAGAAACTCGACCGTACCCTTGGTGGCATGGTGAGGGTTTCCGATGTTGAGCTTGACGCGGTCGCCGACAGGGAGTATGGCGTGTTTTCCGCTTCGTTTCTTGTTCTTCCCTACAGCGCTGCAGGTGACGATTCCCTCTATTCTGTCACCGACGAAGAGGTCGGGAGTTATTATAAAGAGAACCGGGAACTCTATCGTCAGGAGCCGACAAGAATGCTTGATTATGTTTTGTTTTCCGCCGTTCCGTCCGGTCGTGACAGCATGACGGTCAAAACTGAACTGGAATCGCTCAGAAACGCCTTTGCTGAAGCCGAAGATGACAGCGCGTTTGTCAAGCTGCAGAGCGACCTTGCCGAAACGTTTGATCGGCAGTACAGCAGGGCGGATTTTTCTGCGGGTGCTGCTGAATCGGTTTTTGGAAAGACCGCTCTTTCTGCCGGAGACCTTATCGGGCCTGTTGCGGACAAGAACCGTTATCGACTGGTAAAGGTAAAGGGCGTGTCTGAAGGAGAGCCTGTCGCACGGGCCTCGCATATTCTGATTCCGTTCACTAAAAATGACGCCGGGAGTAAATCGAAGGCTGAAAATACCGTATCGGATCTCATGACCAGGCTGCGTGCAGGGGAAGATTTTGCATCGTTGGCTGAACAGTTTTCAGGGGATGAAGTCAGTGCCGGAAATGGCGGCGATCTTGGCTGGTTTGAAAAAGGTAGAATGGTGCCGGAATTCGACCAGGTTGTTTTCAGTTCGACGCCCGGTTCACTGGTCGGTCCTGTAGAAACGGTCTTTGGGCTGCATATTATCCGCGTTACGGGCAAGGATACCCGAAGGATCACGGGCTCTGAAGTGGTCAGGAATATCAGGCCTTCTGATGCCACTCTCGAAAAGGCAAGGCGACGTGCGGCACTCTTCCAGATGGAGGCCGAAGACAGGGATTTTGAGACAGCCGTAGCATCATTTCAGATGAAGGTGCAAAAGACCGGGGCATTCACGAAAGAGGATATGCTTCCGGAACTCGGCTACCGGCATGCAATCACCCGTTTTGCATTTTCTTCTCCGGAAGATGACGTATCGGATGTTATCAGGCATGACAAGGGATTTCTCGTCATGCATGTTTCAGGTATCAATGATTCCGGTTACAGGATTCTCGATGATGAACTGACCGAAGATATTCGCCGTCAGCTTCTGACAGATAAAAAGGGGGATGTTCTTGAAGAAAAGCTTTCTCTCATGGCAAAAGAGAAAGGGGGAGACCTGAATGCAATAGCCGTAGCTTTGGATGGTGTGCGTGTTGTGAAAGCGGAAAATACAGGATTCAAAAGACGGTTCATTCCCGGTTACGGCAGTGATCTGGGTTTGATCGAAGCTATTATCGGCATGGAACCGGGGAAAATTTCAGAGCCTGTTCCGGTTTCTGAAGGGCGCGCACTGATTGTGCTTGAGAGCAAGTCCTATCAGGAAAAGGATATCGAAACAGCCAAACTGACGCTGAAATCACTTCTGCTCCCGATAAAAAGGCAGCGGTTTGTCCTTGATTATCTCGAAGCAGAACGACGTGCAGCGGATATCGAGGATATGCGGAGACTCTAGGAGGCAAGATCCGGTGCATGGCCGGCAACGAACGTTTTGAGTCGGGCTTTGATCTCGGTTGATGTCGGCAGGCCCAGGCATTCCTTTACCAGTTCCCGTGTTTCAGCAACGGTAAAGCAGCGTGCCAGTGATTTCAGACGGGGTATATCGGCGCTGACCACGCTGAACTCTTTCAAACCGCATCCTATCAGGAACGGGAGCGCGAGTGGATCCGAACCCATGTCGCCGCAAAGAGCTACCCGGCAGTTGTTGCTGCATGCTGTGGCGATTACCCGGTGCAATTGACGGATAATTGCCGGATGGAACTTGTCGAAGAGATCCTGGACAATTTCGTTGTTTCTGTCAACGGCAAGGGTGTACTGGATCAGATCATTGGTGCCTATACTGATGAAGTCCACGGCTCTTGTGATCTCGTCTATGATCTCGACGGCGGATGGTATTTCGATCATTGCCCCGAGTTCGGGCTTGTTGATTGTTTCTCCTGCTTCAAGTAACGATTCCACATGCTTTTCAAGCTCATTGCGGATGGCCATGATTTCATCGAGCGACGAGATCATGGGAAGGAGTATCTGTATGTTTTCCGAGCTGTTGGCTCTGAGAATCGCCCTTATCTGTCGTTCAAGGATGTCAGGAACGTCAATGAGGATGCGGATGCCTCTCCATCCAAGGTTCGGATTCGGTTCGCGTATGGGTGAATAGATCAGTTTGTCTCCTCCAATGTCGAAAAGGCGGATCACAAGCGGTTCGGGTTGCAGCGCTTCAGCCATTTCCCTGTAGTACTCTGTTTGCTCGTCTTCCTGTGGAGGCTTGCTGCTGTCGATAAAAAGAGTCTCGCTTCTGTAAAGTCCCACTCCTTCTGCACCTGCATTTTTTATTGAAGGGATTTCTTCCTTGACGTCGATATTCGAGAAAAAGTGGAGCCTGATACCGCATTTTGTTATTGCCGGTGCGCTGGCGAGTTTACAAACCTCTGCCTGTATTTTCGATTCCTCGGTGATGATGTCGAGATATTGTCTGACGGTTTTCTCAGATGGATTCGTTACGGCTTTTCCTTCTCCCCCATCGATGACCAGGGGCATTCCAGGGGCAATTTTCTGGGTGAAATTGCTCAGCCCGACGATAATCGGCAGATTCAACGATTTGCATATGAGTGAGACATGGGAGGTTTTACCTCCGGTTTCGGTTACAAAGCCTTTGACATTGTTTCTGCTGAAAAGGATGATGTCTGCAGGAGAGAGGCTGGTTGAAACGATGATCATGCCTTCAGGTACTTTCGACGGCAGTTTTCTGTTATGCAGGTTCCTGATGATCCTGTTTTTTATATCGACAAGATCCTGTGCCCTTTCCTGAAAACGGATATCGCTGGATGAGTTGAAGTGCTGAAGGTAGTTGTCGAACTCTTCCTCTATTGCAATCTGGGCGGTTTGCTTTTCTTTTCGGATCCGCTCGACAATGCTTTCTGTCAGTATACTGTCCCGCAGGAGCATGATCTGGGCATGAAAAAGATCGGAGTATGCCTGCCCGAGCTTTTGTGTCGTGACCCGTTCGATTTTTTCCAGCTCTTTTTCAGACCGGTGCAAAGCCGTGGTAAATCGTTCTATCTCTTTTTCCTCGGTGCCTTTCTTGAGCTTTCCTGCCGGATTTTCGATGTCTTTATTGACAAAAAGATAGGCTGGACCGATTGCGATTCCTTTTGATGCACCTGTTCCGAAAAAATGTTCTTCTTTCGGCTGACGTTCTGCTTGTGGCTTTTGATCGTTCATGAAGCAAGTTCTTTGTTAAGGACCGGTTCTGTGCGATGAAATGAAATTGGTTCGGTCGTTACATATCTGTTACAGACAACTCAGAAAGGCATGTCATCGTTTGTTACAAATGGTTCTGCAGGGGGACCTTTTCTGTCGGCTGCCGCAGGGGGTTCCGGCAGGGAAGGTTCTTCTGCATGCGTCGGCAGCTGCCGGGTGTGTTCTTCAGCGGGAGAGCCTTGGTCAGCATAACTGCCTGCGCTATAGACGTTTGCCGTAGAGAGGAAGCAACCGTAGTTTTTCAGGAAGCGAAGACGGATATCTCCTACAGGTCCGTTTCTCTGCTTGCCAATGATCACCTCAACGATATCCTTTGTCGATGTTCCATCGTCAAAGGTATCTTTTTTATACATTTCAGGCCGGGAAAGGAACATCACCATGTCGGCATCCTGCTCGATAGAGCCGGATTCCCTGAGGTCGCTCAATTGCGGTCTCCGGTCACCCGAGCGTTGTTCGACGGAACGGTTGAGCTGGGCAAGTGCGATAATCGGAATGTCAATTTCTTTTGCCAGAGCTTTCAGAGACCGGGATATCTGGGCGATTTCCTGTTCACGATTTGACCGTCCATCCCGTACAGGAGTGACAAGCTGCAGGTAATCGACAACAACCATACCGATATCGTGCTCCTGTTTCATTCTTCGTGCTTTTGCCATCAGTTCCATGATGGAGATTCCCGGAGTGTCATCGATATAGAGCTTCGATTGCGCCAGTGCGTCCATGCTGGTGATGATCTTGTTCATCATTTCCGGAGTGATCCTGCCTGTTCGCACCGCCTGTGATTCAACATATGCTTCTGCACACATCAACCTCAGGGCAAGCTGTATTTCGGCCATTTCAAGGCTGAAAAACAGGACCGGAGCATTGAAGTCAACCGCGGCATTTCTTGCCAGAGCAAGTGAGAAAGCGGTTTTTCCTGCAGAAGGACGTGCCGCGATAATGATGAGATCCGAGTTCTGGAAGCCGGCAGTCAGATCATCCAGCTCTGAAAAGCCTGACGAGATTCCTGTTACCGACGACTTTTTTGAACTGAGGGTTTCGAGCATTCTTGTAGCGTTTTTCAGCAGCTCCTTGATATTCGAGGCTTTTTTTCTGATGCCAGCCTGCGAAATGCTGAAGAACTGCTGGGAGGCCAGCTCGATGAGGTCGAAAACATCCATCGAGGACCCGTATGCCGTAGAGGAGATATGGGAAGAGAGGGAAATAAGTTTGCGGTAGAGATACTTTTCCTTGGCAAGTTTTGCATAGTGCTCTATGTTTGCGGAACTGACGACTTTGTTGGTCAATTCAGCCAGATATTGTCTTCCGCCGATGTTGTTCAGCTCGTTCATTCTGGAGAGCTCTTCACTGACGGTGATCATGTCGACCGCATGCCTTTTCTGGAACAGTGCAAGCATGGCCTTGAAGATCAACTGATGGCGTGATTCGTAAAATACCTTTTCTGCACTGTCGCCGAACACCTGGATGACCTGTTCAAGAGGTTTGTCTTCCAGGAGTATACATGCCAGAACCTCCTGTTCGATTTCGGTTGAATAGGGAGGAATCCTGCTTTCCAGGGAGAAATCGATATCCTTGGCGAGATCAATTTGTGTTTTGTTGTTCCGGTTCCTTCTGTTGTTTGCATCGTTCATCATGGTTCTTCGATAACCTTTTCTTAAACAATCAGTTAGTGCTGTTCCCCCTCAGGTACTAAAATATGATTTTTTCATCGAAATTGCTTGATTGCCGTGCATGCCAAAATCGCAGGACTCAGAGGGTGCCATGGTTATGGTATCTCAGCATGTCTTGTCGAAGTGATGTCTCAGCATTTTCACATCTTCCCAGCAATGCCGTTTCCAGTTCGGATTTCGAAGCAGTGCCGCAGGATGATAGGTGACAATGACATCATAGTTGTTCCATCGAATGATCCTTCCTCTGAGGCTGCCCATGGACTGACGGTTATCAAGGATGGTATTGGCAGCCACCCTGCCCAGAAGCAGGAGGATTTTTGGTTTGATGATCTCAAGTTGCATGCCGAGCCATGGCATGCAGCTTTCAATTTCATCCGGGTGCGGGTTCCTGTTTTCAGGAGGACGGCATTTGATGATATTGCATATGAAAACGTCCTTTCTTGAAAATCCGATCGCTTCGAGTATCTTGTCAAGCAGCTTGCCTGATCGACCGACAAACGGTCTTCCCTGCATATCTTCTTCCGCTCCGGGAGCTTCACCTATCACGACAATAGCGGCTTCGGGATTGCCTTCCCCGAAGACGAAATTTTTGCGCATGGCCGACAGGGAGCATTTGGTGCAGTTCCTTGAATTTTCGTAAAGGGCATCAAGAGTTCTGAAAGGGATCGAAGATTCCTTTTGGCGGGATTCAGGGTTCTCATTGTCGAAAAGCGAGGCTTGCATGATCTAACGGTAGTGACGAGTGACAGGTGGTGAGTAACAAGTGACGGGTAACGAGTGACGAGTGACAAGTAAAGGTTCTTGATCGGTTTGTTTCCCGTGTTTAATCATTCCCTGCATTATTCGTCTGATTTCAGATACTCTTTTGATTTGATTTCTGGTCCTCGATGCGAACACTCGGACCTTGGAAAATATGCATTGATCCGATTTTATTCTGCCTGACACCTAACACGCAGCACTTCCCTCCTTGTCACTCGTCACTATTCAAGAGTTTTTCGATGGCATCGAGCATTCTTTCCGCTGCTTCAGGTTTGCTGAGCAGAGGAAGTTCATCAATGCTGCCATCCCGGCCAATCAGTGTCAGGATGTTGGTGTCGACGTCAAATCCCGATGTCTTGCCGTCATAGGTGTTATATGCTATCAGGTCGAGCTTTTTCCTGTCCAGTTTTTCCCTGGCGCTGCCGATATTTCCCTCGGTTTCGAGTGCGAAGCCGACAGCGATCTGGGAAGAAGTTTTCTGTGCTGCAAATCCTGCAAGTATATCCGGATTTTTTACGAGGGCGATATCCATGGTCTCGATGCTTTTTTTGATTTTACCGGCACTCCGGTCTGCCGGACGGTAATCAGCGACAGCTGCGGCACCGATACAGATGTCACAGGAACGGTAATGTTCTTTGACCGCATTATCCATTTCAAGGGCGTTTTCAACATCGATTCGCCTGACACCTTCAGGTGTTTTCAACTGAACAGGGCCTGTGATCAATGTAACAGCAGCTCCTCTGCCGGCGGCAGCTGCCGCGAGTGCAAATCCCATTTTGCCGGAAGAATAGTTGGAGATGAAACGGACGTCATCGATTTTTTCCCTGGTCGGTCCGGCGGTGATCACGATGGACTTGCTCTTCAGGAATCTGCTCCGGTGTTCGACGAGTGTCTCCTCGATCGTTGCTGCTATTGTTTCCGGTTCGGGCATTCGCCCTGCGCCGCACTGGCCTGAGGCAAGCGAACCGCTTTCGGGCTCAATAACCCGGCACCCGTTTTCCGACAGCCATTTCAGGTTTTTCCGGACGGTTGCCGATCCTGACATTTCGCCGTCCATGGCAGGAAAGAGAAATTTCGGCTTCTTTGGGCGCAGTGTGATGAATGCGGCTGTGAGCATGTCGTCACACATTCCTGCAGCAAGTCTCGCGATGGTATTTGCCGTTGCGGGTGCGATAACATAGGCGTCAGCCCATTCTCCTATCGAAATATGCCGGGTCCAGTCTTCCCTGGAAGAATATCCCCCGGGAAAGATGTCTTTCTGGACAGGTTCCTGGGACAAGGTTGCAAGGGTGAGTTCCGTGACAAATTTTGTGGCAGCATCTGTCATGAGTACCCTGACATGGGCGCCTCTTTTTTTGAGTATCCTGACAAGCATGGGGATTTTGCAGGCCGCTATACCGCCGCAGACGCCAAGAAGAATGTTTTTGCCCTGTATACTCATTGTTTCTCCCGGATTGTTGTTCGCTCTGAAGAGTAAGTCGTTTTTTGTCCGTTATGCAGCAGCTTTTTGCCGCATCCGGTCATTCCTCGTTCTCGCTGTCGTTTTCGTCAGAACCCAGTATTCTGTTCCAGAAATGATCCCAGTTGTAAAAGCGTTCTCTGTATGAAAGACTTATTCCGTAAGTTTCCTGCGGCTTGAGCAGGTTTGTTGTCGTTACATCATTACCGAAGAGTCCGTAGGACCGGTATGCTTCAAAGAAGAGCCTGGGCGTTATTCTGTACTCGAGACGCTGGCTGTTTCCGTAATAGTCGAAAAGAGCTGTTTTGCCTATGTCCGGACTGCTTCCGGTTCCTATGAACCTCATATTCCCGCCGGTCCCCGGAACAAGAAACGCAAGCGAGAATTCAACGCCGCTGAGCGTTCCCTTTTCGTCAACACCGACGTTTACGTTAAAACTCTCGAAACCGATCGCATCCTCAACAAATGTCGATATTCTGGAGGAAAGCAGCCCTGTTCCGGCAGAAAGCCCCACACTCGAAAACAGGTCGTTGGATAACCCGCCCTGTCCACCCGGGCGTATATACCACTGTTTTGTCAGGAGAAGGGAAACGACATTCAGCTCTGCGTTCGGGTCGATTTTACTGCTCTGGCTGCCGATCAGGTTTTTGGCCGAATACGGCTGGGAATCATCGTTCAGGAAATACCCCATCTGAACGTCAGGATTATTGAGCGTCCCCTTGATTGCAAGCAGAAGCCTGACATTGTCCCGTTCACCGGTCTGTACATTTGATGCGTTGACATATTTTCTTCCGAACAGGTTCTCCATCACGCCGTTTCGTATGTCGACATTGTTCCACACGATTCTTCCGCCATCGTCAAGATCGAAATTACTGTTGGAAAATCTGTATTTGCCTGAAGAGACATTCACCGAACCGAACAGACGGAAATTCTGCTGGGTTTTGTTGACGGTGAGCGAAAGGTTCCGAAGGCTTGTTTCGAGCTGTTCACCGCGAGTTCTGTCGAAGATCATGTTGTAGTTGAGCGATTCCGAGCCTTGAAGCCGGAGATTCTTGATTTGCACGATATCGATGAGTGAATAATAAAATTCAGGATCCTCTGTGATTGAGGTTTCTTCAATGCCGTCACTGACGACAGTATCCGGATTGCGGGGAACGAAGGTGATAAAACGTTCCACGCCGACATATTTGGCGCTTTCGTTCGAGCCTTGTCTGTACAAGGTGAAATCAGCGTCGGTGATGGTGAGGTTTCCCGTCAGAACCGGCTGGGAAGTGTCCCCGTAAAAACGCACCCTGTTCGAGGTCCCTGTAATTGTCCCGAATGACGTTTCGTCTTTTTTATCTTCTTTATTGAAAAGCAGAAGGTCGGTAAAGGATGCGGTAAGATCAATGCTGGTGGCCTCCAGGTTTTCAAGAACTGCAGAACCGTTGATCTTTCCGGTTCCTCCGGATGTGTCCCTGATGAGAATATTTTTGAAATCAGCTTTTTCCGGTGTGATAACGATCGAACCTGAAAGGAAATAGGCTGTTTCTGTCGGGGTGACGGTGATTTCTGTATCGTTGAGTTTTGCACTGAAATATATCTCGGGATCGGGCGTTCTGCCTTTTACAACGAGTTTGGCGGGAATGGTCCCCTCTGCTGTGTCAAAGAACGGAAGAAGCACTTCGAGAATTTCTGCGGAAAGATGATCTGCAGTACAGGACGCCGAGACCGGTTGATTATCGGGAATGGAATAGCCCGGCTTTGTCCAGTTCAACCTGAGAGGAATAGAAAAAGAGCCTTTGATGTCATTCAGCGGTTGCGGTTTGCGCTGTCCGGTCGTGAATTCGGCGCGTAACCGGTCATTGCTGTGTGACGCCTGCAGTTCCAGGCTCCCTATGACAAGATCGTTATAGACGAGGTTCCTGCCCACGATGTCAAGAACTGACCGTTTCGATGCTGGAGGGCCGCTGACGGTGATGGTTGATGTGAGGGAGCCTTCCATACTTGTGTCCGGAAAGAACAACTGCAGTTCTTTGGTATCGAGGTTGGCAACGCGGCATTCAAATGTTCCCTGGCGTTCATTGCTGAGCAGACCGTTTGCAGATATTGTCTGGCTGCCGTTACGCAGTTTTATATCGTAGACGCGCGAGTAATTATTGCCGATATCTATTCTTGTTCCATTTTCGGTCTTCCATGTTCCATCTGTGCCGGATATGGAGAACGATTCGACAACAATTCTGTACATGGAATTGTCCCGAATCGATGTGACTGCCATGTTCAGCGAGCGGTCAATTTCAGGTATGTTGAAAGAAATGTCTGCAGCAAGTCCGTTGCTGTCAAAAGCGGCAGAAAGGTCAAGCTGTTCAAAACTTCGCTGCCCGGTCTGGAGCGATGAGGCTTTTGCGTCGAGTGAGGCTAGTGAAATGCCATCATTGTTGTAGGTCGAAGTAAGCTCAACATCGGCATTCTGAAGGGAAAAGACATTGTCATTGCCGAGTTGGCTGATTGCTATTACTGACGTCAGGGTCAGTGAACCGTTGCTTCTATAGGACTTCCCGCGTGCTGTTCCAGAGAGATTGTATCCGTCAAACGGGAAAAAAACTTCAAGGGGAGTTATGTTTCTGACAGTGAGAGAGTAATCTGCTGTATAATCGTTTTCGAAGATTTCACGGGAAGGCTCCGGAAGCACGGTGTCCAGCCAGATATTCTGTTTGGCAAGTTCACGAACAAGTGAACGGGTGCTGAGGCTCATACCGGAAAGAAATTCCCTGAAACTGTATTTCCCTTCGGCAGTGAAGTCAAGGAAATCGCTTGTAAAAGCAACGCGTGTTCGGGAAAGATCCTGTACGATATCAAAGGTGATTTCAGCGCCCTCGTTAAACGTGTAATTATTGATGAGCGATTCCTGGAAAATGATCGAGAGATCGGCATCGATTGTTTCCGGGTCAAAACTTCTTCCTTCGAATTCCGCTTGTAATGAAATAGATGATCCGGCATCAATTTTGCCCGTAAGTCTTGACAGATCCAGGTTTTTAAGAATCCATTCTCCCCGGTATGCAGGTTCGTCGCTGTTCCAGTCAATAAGTCCGTTGAATTTCAGTCGATCGTTTTCACCTTTCAGCTCGCCGGTGGTCACAAGCGTTCTTTCGTTGTAGTCAAGAGTGAGTGCTCCCCGTGTGATCACCTGCTGTTGCCATGACGATTCATTGAATTCTATCGAGAGACCTGCTTTGAGAGGACTTGAGACGAGACCTGTTCCGGAAAAAGCGCCATTGCATGTTACGCTGCTCATCAATGAGGGATCAGGGAGAATGAAACGGTGCAGCTCAAAGTCCTGGAGCGCAAATTCTCCCTGGTAGCTTACAGGCTCCTCATTGCTTTTGGTGGTTTGCAATGATAGTGTTGCGTTTCCAGCATCTGTATCGAGAGTCAGTTCGGTAAGGAGTTCTTTCAGATTGCCTTGCGTGTAGCCTGAAAATACCAGATCGCCGACCGGTTCGATAATTTTGCTTACAGTAGAATCCCGGATGAGTGACTGGAGCAGTGTCGAGGATAGTTGCGAATTGTCGATTTGAAACCTGTAACCGAAAAACTCGGTTTGATTGAGGTTCAGCAGTTCACCCCTGAATTCCAGAAAGGAATTGTCATGGGAGATAACGACATTGTCTATGTCTATTTTTTTGAGTTTGCCATCGGCGCGTCCTGTAATCGAGTAAAGACCGGGCGGCAGCGAATGATCCGGGACAAACAGGCCTAAATCGTCGGTATGAATGTCGGCAGATTCTATGTTGAGCAGTGCCTTGCTGTTGGCATATTTTTGCGGCATGATGGGAGAAAACGGATTGAACGCGTAGATGCCTGCCGACAGGGCTACATTGCTTTTCGGTGTTTTTGCTTTCAGACCAAGTATTTCGACCCGTTCGTCCGTCAGGGAGATTTTTGCCGATCCTTCTTCAAGTATGAAGGATGATGAAGGAATGGCTAAACTGATTGAGCGGATAGTACCGCTGATATTTTCAGGAGAGTACCGGACTTTGTTGCCCCGGATATCAATATCCGTGACCCGGGTTGTTTTGGCTTGTTCGGCACTTTTTTGGTGTTCACTGTAGATAAATGATCCGTCTGTTATTTCCAGCGAATTGACCGAAAGGTTTTGAAGCGAAGGGGCGCCGTTTTTTTTTGTCTCATTTGGAGCAAAGAGTTTATCAATGCTGGTTGCGCCGTCGGCATATCGTTCAAATTGAAAACTGAGTAAATCAGCTTGTATTGAGCGTACACGCAGGGTGGAGAGGTCAGAGAGAAGCTGGAGAAATCCGAGGTGAACCGTGAGCTTCTCTGCCGAAATATCAGGGTTATCTGCCTCGCGGCGATTGAGTGAGGGGCGATACAGTGTGATTGTTGACGGAAATGTCAGCTTAACGGATTCTATTTTCAGTTCTCCCCTGTAACTGCGGTTGAAGGCGTCTGTGATTGTTTTTTTTGCGACAGTATCAAACGCACCGCTGTTTACGATAATGGAACCGATAAAGGCAAGTACTACGATGAGGATGGATACCCCCAGTGCAAATCCCAGAATATATTGCTTGATCCTTTCCAACTCTTTTATACCCGGTTCTTGGTTTTCCTGGCAGGACGGTCAGTCACTCTGATGAAGGCTCGCCTGTGCATGGCTCCGGTTCATCGTTTTCTTCGCAGTAGGCATCTTTTATTCGTTGAATGATCGATGATGACGACCTTCCTTCAAGAAGCTCGATTGTTTTGACCTCTCCTCCCCTTGACAGGACGCCGGAGGCGCCTGCAATCTTGTCAACCGGCCAATCGGCGCCCTTGACGAGAATGTCTGGCGCAAGATAATCGATGAGCTGTTCAGGAGTATCTTCTTCGAAAATGACGATAGCGTCGACGGCTTCAAGAGCTGCCAGGATCCTGCTTCGGTCAAGAGCTGTGGTTATCGGTCGCTTTTTTCCTTTCAGGCGGCGTACTGACGTGTCACTGTTGATGCCGATAACAAGTGCATTGCCTTCAGCCCTGGCTTTTTCAAGGTAATGAACATGTCCGGCATGCAGGATGTCAAAACATCCGTTTGTGAAGACGACTTTTTTTCCCTGTTCTTTCCAGCCCTGCACCAGCATCCTTGCTGATTCAGGCTGCAAAAGTTTCCTGATTGATTGCATGACTCCATGAAGAGGATTGCAGCTTCTGTAACTTTATAGATATTAATTATTTTCAATTTTTTTCCGGATTTTAGCTCTTGTCCCGCAAACTCCTCTTTCAGGAGGCTCCGGCAGATATTGCTGCCAGAAAGCCCGCTCAGGCGTTTTTGTGAGAGACAGGGCTTGTATAAGCAAGGGACATAAAAGGGATTTTCGGACGGGATTATGCATACATTATTTATTCTTCTCGGTTTTGTTGCCAGGCATCTGACACGTAACGGTATGAGACGTGCGGCAGAGGTGCTTGGTGATTTTGTTTTTTATGTGTTAAGACCCCGAAGGCGACTTGTTGAAGACAACCTCTCACTCGCTTTTCCGGAAAAAAGCAAAAAAGAGGTCACTGATATTGCAAGACTGGTCTATAGAAACCAGTCAATCAATATTTTTGAAACGCTAAGACTGCCCTTGCTGAAAAACAAAAAGGATGCCGGTCAACTCACCGATATCAATTTCGACCGGTTACTGAAAAGAGTCAGGAGCCAAAAAAAGGGTGGCGTTCTTGTCTCAGCCCATTTCGGGAACTGGGAACTGATGGGTGTTTGCATCAGTCTTCTTGTGTCACCGATGGCTGTTGTCGCTCAACGGCTGAAGAATATAAAAATAAACGATGAGCTTGAGTCTTTGCGCTGTTTGCATGGCAACAGGGTCATATACAGGCACAGAGCTCTCAGGGAAGGACTTGCATTTCTCCAGGAGGGCGGCCTCTTGACCGTTCTTGGTGATCAGGCTGATCCGAAAGGCGGTTTTGTTATGGATTTTCTGGGACGGGAGGCATCAGTGTATCTTGGCCCTGCCTATCTTGCCCTTAAGGCTGATGTGCCTCTTTTTGTTATGATGTGTCGGCGGGAAAAGGATGGAAACTATATTCTGGATGTCAAGGAAGTCGATACCTCCGGGCTTTCGTTATCAAGGGATCATATCCAGACATTGACCAGAAGGTACACACGCATTATAGAAGACTATATCCGTCGATACCCCGAAGACTGGTTCTGGCTGCATAACCGCTGGAAAAAGGTATGACCGGCAGATTGGTGGTGTTTTGACGGATTATCGTTACCTTAAACCGGTTGTTCGATAGCGTTGTAATGCCATGATGGACGTTAATTATTTGTTATATCGCAGAGGGAGTACAATTTTTTTTCGTTTTATTATTGTTACTGTTGACCTTTTTTAATAATTTTACAGTCAAAATAAATATCGCCCCTGATGCTTTGATGTTTTCTTTTTTCTTTTTTTATTCTTTGTAACGATATTTACGTATCAGAATATTGGATTCGAGTTTTGTGGGTATCATAAAAACATCTTCTACAACACCACTAACAACCAAACAATAATACGCTATGTCACTAACAGCACAACAGGTACAGAAGCTTTACATTGCTTACTTCGGCCGCGCAGCAGATCCGAGCGGCTTTGAATACTGGAAGAACTCCGAGTGGACCTACGAACAGGCAGCCAACCGCTTTGCGTTTGAGCCGGAAAGCCTGAATCGTTACGAGTATCTCGACAAGTACAAGAATGATCCGGGTTCAATAACCGAGGCTGACAAGGAAGAGTTTGTGACGGAAGTGTACAGGCACCTGTTCAACAGGGAGCCGGAGCCGTCCGGTCTTGAATACTGGATGGGTCGTCTGGATGACCTTGGTGAACCTGATGCTCTGGTTGTTATGATGCTCGAGGGTGCGATGAATGATGACGCGCTCATTATAGCAAACAAGGTGGAGGTTGCGCAGTGTTATACCGACGCTGCTGCTGATGGTGATATCGAGTACGGCGAAGGATCGGTCTCGGCAGGTATTATCGAGGATGTTGACGAGACGGACGCTTCTGTTGAGGAGGCGAAAGAGATTATCGAGCAGCTTCCGGGTACGATTATCCCGTTGACTGAACAGCAGGATTTTGTGACAATCGAAAATCCTTTTGCCCAGGATACTGTGGTTGGGATCATCGATATTGATGTGACCGGATTGCAGCTTGGTCTTTCATTTTCCAATCCGGGTGAAGGCCTGCCTATTACTGGTGTGGATTTTGGCGATCTTAGTGGTTTCACGTTTGGTATATGGACCGAGACTAATTCGACATTCTCTGTGGGTGACGTTATTCTTGGTAATGGCATGACGAAGGTCGAGGTGTTGATGGATGTCGATGCCGAGTTCCTTGGTGAAGAGATCCCGTGGGGAGGTTTGTTCAGTATTGACGCCGAATATGTGCAGATGGAGGGCGTCGATGAGCTCGAACTTGTTGCTGCCAATGACGGTGGTGCGGTTGACTTTGATGCAAGCAGCTATGGCAGCGATATCAGCAAGGTGTCGATGACCGGGAAAAACGGTATGTCTGCTGATGTTGAAGATCTTCAGGCTGACGAGACGCTTATGGTTGAGCTCGATACCAATGGTTCCAACTACAGGGGCGGATCGGAGCTTGATGTCGAGGGTGAGTGGAACGGGCTTGAGTTCGATATCGAGCTGGAGAATGGAGAGGATGCTCCTGTTGGCGCAAGTCATGTCGAACTGACCGAAGAGGTTATTGATGTCAATGCGGCTCCGGGAGAAGATGTGGAGGCTGACCTTGATATCGGTCTTGAGGGTGATCCGTTCACGGGTAGCGGTGATGCTGTTACAGGGAACGTTGTTCTGGGTGATATCGATATGAGCGCTGGCAAGAGTGGCGAGTTCAATGTCGAGGTGTACAATAATGCATATGGTGAAGATTACAACACCAGCGACAATAATGCGATTGCCGGTGATATCACGATTGGTAACGTGAGTATGGATATCGCGCAATATGCGGTATGGAATGATTTCGAGGTTGAGCATAATGCCTTTGGTGAAGACGGGTCTGGCGAAGTGGGTGATCTGGTTATGGGTGATGTTGATATCGTCGTCGCGGACCATGCTTCATTCGAGTTTGATATTGATCAGTATGCCAAGGGTGAGGACGGCAAGGATGAGAGTGACGCTACAATAGGAACCCTCACTGTTGGTGATATTAGCGTTGAGCTTGGTGACAGCGCCGGCCAGATCGAAGAGGATGAGGACGGCAATGAGATTGAGATCGAGCGAATCGCAAATGCGGCTGATTATCCTTCAAACATTACCTACTATTCAAGCTGGTCCGGGTCTGGTGACGCGACTATAGGTGATGCGACTTTTGGCGATATCAGTGTTGTTGGCGGTGCCAATGTCTACGACATGAATTTCTCGCTTGATGAGTATGCCAAGGCCGCTGAAGGTGATGCTTCTATCGGTGATGCTGTGTTCGGTAATGTTACCTACACGTTCGGTCCTGCAGCTGAAGATGATGATGATCAGGATATCGAGTTTGATGTGGAGCGGACCGCGTTTGCCGGAACAGGAGATGCTACTGTCGGCTCTGTATCCTTTATTGATTCCATTACCGAAGAGTTGGCTGTTATTCCGGGCAATGTCCAGATGACCGGAGGGAATGGTCGTGAAATGGACTTTGACGTCGAGCAGAAAGCGCATTCTGATGATGGAAGTGCTTCAACAGGAGGAATTCTGGTAGGGGATGTGACGATAACTGTTGGTGATGACCTTACTGAAGAGAATGTTGTCCCTGTTCATGATGAGTTGTCAGAGGCAGAAGCGCAAGTTGAGGTCGAGCAGTTTGTCTATGCTTACAGCGGTGATGCTACAGTTGGCGGGGTGGATATGGGCGATATCTCGTTGACGGCTGGTGACAACGCTGTTGCGGAAGCCTTATTGCGACAGGAGGGATGGGGCGATACCGCTGGCGAGGATGACGAGGCAAACGTCTTGCTTGAAGATATGACTGTTGGTGATATTTCACTTGTGACTGAGGATGGCGTTCATGAATCTGAGGCAATGGCTGAGCTTACAGTCATACGTGAAGGATTGATCCAGGGCGATGGTACGATTGATCTCGGTAATACCACACTGGGCGATGTTACAGTTGGCGGTAATGCCGGCGCGTATGCTGACTTTTACCTTTCGGTCAGCGGTGCGGAATACCAGAACATGTATTACTCGCATTATTCGTACACGTACACCTACAGTGCATACTATACGTACACTTCTGCCAGGGAAGGTGTTGTTGTCGGGGATGTTTCGATCGGTGACATTTCCATGTATGTTGGCGAGGGCGGTACACTCGACCTCGATCACTACATCTGGGGTGGTGATGTTGGCGATGTGACGTATGGAGACCTTTCCATTGATGTTGCTGGTGGCGGAACGCTCGATGATCTGGGGATCTGGGTCTGGGCTGAAAAAGAGGATATCGGTGACTTTGAAATGGGCGATATTGATATCGTTCTGGGCGATAATGTGATGCTGGGTACAGGTGGTTCACCTAGTGCTACTACCTCCTACAGTGCCTATGTATGGCTTACAGCGGCAGATGATATCGGATCAATTACTGTTGGCGATATCTCGATTACCGCAGGAGAGGGCGTTCATCTGGGTAATACCTCGTTGACCTACGCGGATGCCGGCTTCTTTATCGGTGGTTCTGCCGGTGATGATATCGGTTCGGTCGAGATTGGCGATATCACCCTGAATGCTGCGGGAGATGGTTCCACTATCGATGCGTACGTATGGTTGACTGCTGAAGATCAAATCGCAACCGAAGATGGCGAGGAAGTGGAGATCGGCAATGTGTCGCTTTCTGCTGCAACAAGCGATTTTGTCTATCTATCGATCTGGTTCTCGGCAGAAACAGGGGCGACAGCGCCGGAAACCCAGGTTGGCGAAGTAAGTGTCGGTAATGTCGCAATCAGTGCTCAGGGCCTCGATTCGTTTGCTGCAGTTGAATACTATGTGGGTGCTAGCGGCTACTCAAACGTTGAGAAAGTTGATGACACTGAGTTCGGCAATATCAGCCTCGATGTTAGCGGACCGGGTGCTGTCGGTACATTCTTTGCCAGTAACTGGGCTGACGAAGAGGTTGGTACATTCACAATAGGTGATATCGATCTGAATGTGGGTAACACTCCGATTCCCGCATCGCCATCATTGACCTTCGCTGCAGTTGCAAATGTCGGTGTCAATCAGTATGATGATCTGACTGTCGGAGACATAACCCTTACACAGGGTATCTCGGCGCCATTCACGGCGGCATATTCAGCGTACAGGATGGATGCATCTGTATCGCTTAATGCCTATGGAGGTGATCTGGTAATCGGGGATATCACGGTGACAGGTGGTTATGGTACTACCCTTGGTGGTACTCTGGAGAATTACCAGAGTTTCTCATGGTTGGCAACCACTGGCGATACGATTACTGTAGGCGACATTGACTACAGTGGTTACATGCGTGATACATTGATTGACCTCGATGCATTGGGTTGGGATGGTGCTGCGGTTATTGATGCTGCGCAGGGTGATACTACGATCATTCTCAATGACAGCCAGAACACCGTGAACCTGAACCTTGGTGATGATATTGTTGAGGTTGCTGAAAATGCTGTCGATCCGACAGGTGAAGCATCAATTGACGTTATCACCAATTTCGGTGCTGATGGTACGGATGTGATACGTGTCGATCTTGCCGGTTCGAGCGACTTGTTGAACTGGACAGCGTCATCGTATACCGATTTCCTCAATGAGGCAGATGGAGCGGATGTTGACATTTTCTCCGCTACTGTCGGGGGTGACACGTATGTTGCCTTTGATACAGACAGTGATGATAATGTTGACTTCGCTATCAAGCTGGATGGTGTCACGTCTGTCAGTATTTCAGACTTTGCCATCATCTGATGTTCTCTCTATGATCCTGAACAGCGCCCACTGCACGTACGTGAGTGGGTTGCTGTTCAGTATTACCAGTGTTCTTGTAAAGGGGGCTTCAAGGCCCTCTTTTTTATTTTCAAAATCAAGATGACACCCTACATGTCTGATATTCCGTCGTTGCTCGAAGAGATAACAGCACTTGAGTCAAGCCGTCAATTTATTCCTGCACTGGACCTTGCGCAGAGGAGTATGAAAAAATATCCCGGGCAACGTGAGTTTGCCCAGGTATCGGCAAGACTATTTTTGACCTGCAAAAAATATGAGCAGGCTCTTCAGCTCTATAAAATGTTGTATGACAGTGATGCAAAAAATGGCCGTCATCAGCTTCCGGTCCTTCTTGGCCTGGCTCGATCATTGTTCGTGAATAAAAGGGTTGATGACGCCGCGAATCTGTACAAGCAGCTTGTGGACAAGTTTCCCGATAATGCGGATGCACTTTCCGGTCTTGCATCGTGCTTGCACCAAAAGGAAAAGATCGATGAAGCCGAAGAACTTGTAGAACGGGCGTTGAAAGCAGAACCGTCCCATGTCTTATCAATATTCGTCCGCGCAATTCTGCTCATCGGAAAAGAAAAGACACAGGAAGCAGTAGACATTCTTGAAAAGAACATTCGAAGACCCGATTTACATGGAGATTCACTGGATTTGTGGATCAATACCTTGAACAAGCTGGAAAAAAACCGTTATGCACAGGATGCTCTTGAAGAACTGTCGAAAGAGTACCCTGAAACGCTTGAATTTATTTACGGGTTTGCTGTCCTTGCCAACAAGGCCGGGGAAATAACGATAGCCAGGCCGGCATATGAAAAAGCCATAGCATTGAGTCCGCACAATGCGCGTATCTATTATGAGTTGGGCGTGCTTGAGCGAATCAGTGGCGAACTTGAGAAATCTAATGTGTATATAGAAAAAGCGCTGCTGCTCAAACCCGATAACCCGGCAGCACTCCGTACACATGGGGCAGAGATCACTTACGAATATGGAGACGACAATTACCGCAGGCTGAGCTATGTTGCGGCAAAATTCGCTGACTTTTCACCGCTGGAGCAAATACATTTGCACTATGCACTAGCCAAGGCATTTGAGGATGTGAAGGATCTCGATACCGCTTTCCGGCATTACGAAATTGGCGGTGAAAAAAAGAGGCAGACGTTCGACTATAATGAGAAGGATGCTGACCAGATGTTTCAGAAACTACCGAAAGCCGTTACACAAAAGAATCTGGCGTTAGCCAAGCAGACCGGGTGTGACAGCGAAATACCGGTGTTTATCCTCGGTATGCCGCGCTCGGGAACATCGCTTATGGAGCAGATCCTCTCATCACACCCGGATATCTTTGGCGCCGGTGAATTAAAGTTTCTTACCGGTATTCTTGAAAATATTGGTGTTGGCAAATCTGCGCGTCTGCGTATTGGTGATCGTGATCCGGTGTTTCCTTACGAGGAAAAGGCTACCTGGCAAGCTCGAGGGCAACGGTATGTTGAAAAACTTGAAAAACTTGCTGACAAGCCATACAAGAGGATCGTTGACAAGATGCCGGGCAATTTCAATTTTGTCGGTCTCATCCATGCGATCCTTCCAAATGCACGCATCATTCACAGCAGACGCCATCCTGTAGAGACATGCCTCTCGGCATACAGGATTCATTTTGCTGAAGGTCATCAATGGTCCTATAGGCTAAGAGAGCTTGGGCGGTATTACAAGCGGTACTGGAGACTCATGAAGTATTGGCGTGAAGAGTTTCCCGATGCAATGATGGAAGTCAGGTATGAGGACAATGTCGCTGATGTTGAAGGGCAAGCCAAAAAACTGATAGACTATCTTGGCCTCGAGTGGAACGATAACTGCCTTTCATTTTACAATACCGATCGTCCGGTCAAAACTGCAAGTGTTACCCAGGTTCGAAAACCGATATACACAACATCGACAAATCGCTGGAGGAAGTATGAAAAATATCTCGAACCGCTGGTCGAAGAGCTTGGCGATATTATCGATGAGTATGAAGCTGAAATAGCGCATTTGAATATACCGGCGCAATAAAAAATGTTGTATTGTTTATACGAGGTTGTTGTTTCCCCCAACATTAACCGGAGTTACCATGATGAGAAAAGAAACATATGCTGATATCAGCGCATTTGCTGTTACACGAGTTATTGACGAAACCAGTCCAAATGGCGTTGCTGCTCTCTATGCGGCAGAAGGCGGATTATGGATCGATGGCCCCGGTGCTGGTGTAGGCGATCTGCTCGGTGATGGAGCAGTTCAGTTATTCGATCGCCAGGGCAATGCCCTTGATGCTGATGAAGGATTTCAGGGCGCATTGCCGGTGGCAGTGTTGTACGTTGCAAGGGGAAACAGGTATGAAGTGCTCTTTGAGACTGGTGAGGATCAGTATGGTACCATGCTGTTTCGTTCAAACGGACGTGCGATTTCATCAAGGTTGCGGTCGATTGACAAGGCCGATGCCGAGGAGCGCTATGATGAAGATTTGAGTGGAGGTGATCCTGATGAGGTGCTTGTGGACGAGGTGCTGGATGAGTCGGGCCCGGGCGGAAGCGTCGGGTTGTATGTCGTTGAAGGCATCGTGTGGACAGGTCCGTCGTCGTTGAACGTCGGTGACGTTCTGGACGTTGGCGCAACAGCGCTGTATGAGCAGGGCGGTAGCGAGATAACGTCAGGTGACGGGATAGACGGTTCTCTGCCAGAAGCGGTGCTGTATGATTCCTCGACAAGCAGATATGAAGTGCTGTTCAAATCGTCGGGAGGAGCGTACGGGACGCTGCAGTTCGATCCGTCGAGCGGTGTT
>JANQHB010000035.1 GCA_028277225.1 Chlorobium sp. | reverse complement strand
TCCTTTTGAATACAGCTGATAGAAACGGTTTGGTCACTTTTAATATCACCGTTTCTCAAGAGTTTTCAGACCTTTTTTATTTTTTACCGGACACTACTGAACAAACACACGGATTTATCAGCCAGAATAGCGTATTTCAATATCTATTAGCACACTTATGCAGTATAAGTATGAATATTAGATTGTCGTTATTTTAATGAATTTCCAAAAATCCTGAAGAAATAGCGTATCCCAGAGAAAAGAATGCACTATTACTTCCGATAGGTCGCAGTACCATTTCAATGCATCTCTCTCCTTCATATACTGGGCTTATTAGTCCCCTGGATAAGTAAACGATACAAAAAAATCTATGCGACCACGCCATATACCGTTACTAAGCATTTTCATACTCTCCCTCACTCTTCTCTCCTGCTCACCTCAAACAGACAACCTCTCCATATACGAACAGGAAAAAGTCCTGATGGGGACGATCATGAAGATCAAGGCTGTTGCAGCGAGTGACTCGGAGGAAAAAGCCGAACAGGCATTTGAGGCAGCTTTTGATGAGATAGCGGATCTGGAATTGGAACTGAGCGAATGGCAATCGGACAGTCCAGTTTCGAAAGTGAACCGGAATGCTGGTCAAGATCGTATCGAGGTGACTGATGCAGTTATTGATGTTACGGAAAAGGCGCTCGATATTGCCAGGGTGACCAATGGTGCGTTCGATGTGACATTCAAGCCCGTCGGAAGGCTCTGGAACGTTAAGGAACGGACTTCTCCGCCTTCTGCTGACAGCATTCGGGAAGCTTTGGCGCAGGTAGATTACACACAGATTGAGCTCGATACGCTGAAGAAGACGCTTTTCCTGAAAAAAGAGGAAATGGAAATCGGTTTCGGAGGGATTGCGAAAGGATATGCGGCATACCGTGCGGGGAAGATACTGGAACAGCACGGTATTAATAATTATATCATCAATGCCGGTGGTGATCTCTACGTTAAAGGGAAAAAAGGTGACAAGCGGTGGACTTCAGGCATCAAAGATCCTGATGCGAAACAAAGAAAACCGCTGCTTGCTTTCAGCATCGTCAAACCATGCGGCATTGCGACGAGCGGCGATTATGAAAGCTATTTTATACATGAGGGTACCCGATACCATCACATCATTGGCCTTGCAACCGGTTACCCTGCACGAGGGGTAAAAAGCGTGACAGTGTTTTCGGCAGACCCGGCAAAAGCAGACGCCTACGCCACAGCATTTTTCATCCTTGGTTACGAAAAATCCTTACGTATAGTCAAGAATGACCCGTCACTCGCCTTTATCCTGATCGATGACAGGAACACGATCTACAAAAGCCCGAATATCGGCGAATTCATTGAGAAATTCTAACCTCCCTCAAATGCCTATCAGTGACTCAGAAACCTTCGCGAACAACTCAAAGGCAAGGCGAGGACGGCAGCAGGCTTATGAATCTCTGGAATGACGGTAAAGGTTGATCAATCCGTTGGTTGAACAATCGTGCGACACAGCGTCCTCTTCACCCTGAATTTCAGGCAGAATTGACTTGGCGAGTTGTTTGCCCAACTCCACGCCCCACTGGTCAAATGAATTGATACCCCAGATTATCCCCTGCACAAAAACCTTGTGCTCATACATCGCAATAAGGCTGCCGAGGTTGAACGGATTGACCTCCGAGAGGACAATCGTGTTTGTCGGACGGTTGCCGGGAAATACTTTGTGAGGAAGAAGCTCGTTGATACGTTCTTCAGCCATACCGCTCTTCTGCAGTTCTTTTTGGGCCTCGTCGGCAGTCTTGCCCCGCATCAGTGCTTCGGTCTGGGCAAAACAGTTAGCAAGCAGGATGTCATGATGCGCTCCGGAGGGATTCTGTGTTTTCAGCGGAACGATAAAATCTGCCGGAATAAAGTTCGGCCCCTGATGCAGGAGCTGGAAAAATGCATGCTGCGAGTTGGTCCCCGGCTCGCCCCAGATGACCGGACCGGTTGCGTAACCGACAACATTGCCATAACGATCGATCCGTTTGCCGTTGCTTTCCATATCAAGCTGCTGCAGATATGCGGGAAGGCGATGCAGGTACTGATCATAAGGGATCACTGCATGCGAGTGGGCATCGAAAAAGTTGTTGTACCAGACGCCGAGCAGGGCAAGCAGAACCGGAATGTTCTTTTCAAAGGGAGCAGAGAGAAAATGCTCATCCATCGCATGAGCACCTGCAAGCAGTTCCTTGAACCGTTCGAACCCGATGTAGAGTGCAATCGAAAGACCGATCGACGACCAAAGCGAATACCGTCCGCCTACCCAGTCCCAGAAGCGGAACATGTTTTGTGAATCGATGCCGAACGCCTCGACTTGTTCCTTGTTTGTCGATACAGCCACGAAGTGACGCGCAATAAACAATTCGTCGACCGCTTGTTCGAGGAACCAGTTTCTTGCCGTATGTGCGTTGGTCAGGGTTTCCTGGGTGGTGAATGTCTTTGACGCGATAATAAAGAGTGTCGTATCGGCCTGAAGCTTTTTCAGTGTTTCAGCGACATGGGTTCCGTCGACATTGGAAACAAAATGAACACTCATCCCTTCTGTTGCAAACGGCTTGAGCGTTTCGGTCACCATGTAGGGACCAAGGTCGGAACCGCCGATACCGATATTGACAACATCGGTGATCGTCTTGCCGCTGTAGCCTTTCCATTCACCCGACAGAACCGAGTCGCAGAAACGGCGCATCTGATCCAGAACTTGACGGACATCGCATCCGACCGTCTGCCCGTCCAGCTGCATCCGGAAACCTTCCGGCTGACGCAGCGCGGTATGCAAAACAGCCCTTCCTTCAGTACTGTTGATCTTTTCGCCGGCAAACATATTCCTGCGAAATCCCGCGACATCAGCCTCCTCTGCAAGAGACACAAGCAGATCAACAGTTTTCTCAGTTATCCTGTTTTTTGAATAGTCGAGGAACATGTCTCCCGATTCTGCCGAAAACCTGCCGAACCTTTCCTGATCATCCATAAAGAGATCCCTCATATGCATCGATTCGATATCGGATTTATGCAAATCCAATGCCTTCCACGCCGGACTGTTCTGTATAGTCATAAAAAAACTGTTGAGTTGTTGAACTGTTGAGGTGCTTGATGCCTTGAAAAACGGGCGAAATATTTTTCGCCCCTACAAACCTGCCAAAGTCTTGTCTGCCTGCTCTTCTTCTTGCCTTTTGCCCTTTGACTTTCTATCCCGCTGTCTCCTTTCTTAACCATTCACGATTTACTAATCACTATTTACCATTTACCATTCACGATTCACCATTCACGTCTTCTCCCTCTTGTCACTCGTCACTTGTCACTTGTCACTCCTTATCAATCAATACGGCCTCATCCGCAGTCTGAGGCTGCACCCATTCTCGTCAGACTGTTGATCGAGAATTTCCGCATAGCTTCGTATAAGAAAAATCCCGCGGCCTGACGACTTCATGACATGATCGGGGTCTCGTGGATCATCAACATCGTGAATGGCAAAACCGCTGCCGCAATCCGATATATCTATCAACAATTCTCTGGACAGATCACTGGAAAAAGACTCCAGAGAAAGACAGACATTTTTTTCCCTGTTCCCCCGGTTGCCATGCCTTACCGCATTGACAAATGCCTCCTTGACGACAAGATGCAGCTCCTGAAGAAAACCGCTGCTGAATCCTTCGCGTTCCGCCATCACTTCCAGAAAATCCTGCAGGCGCCGGCACTCATCATACGTACTCGACAACACGAGCCTGTAGTCAGCCATAAGCTTTGCAGTTGGTTGCACCAGTAAAAACTGACCGTAAAAAGTTACAACGAAAGAGGGTCGGACGCAACACATAAGAAATACAGAGCCTGCCTTATTTTTTTAAGCAAAAAATATTATGAATTAAAATATTCTTACAGATTTGTATTTTTTTATTAAAATTTTATATTGACCACAGGATTTCTTCTAAGAAATTTTTGAAAGAAAAAGCAATAACCTGAATCAATTAACCAACACTAACGAAAACAAACTCGAATGAAAGCATTAGCCAAAACACTCGGACTGCTCTCTTGCGGACTGCTGGCTGCGGGTATCATCCCCGGTCCGCCGTTGCTTGCTGCGGAGAGTGTCGATGCCGGGGCTGCCAACGCCTATGCCATTGACAACATGTTTCTTTTCATCGCTGCTGTCCTGGTCCTGTTCATGCAGGCTGGATTTGCCATGGTTGAGTCGGGATTGAACTCGGCAAAAAACACGGTAAACATCCTTTTCAAAAACATGATGGACCTCTCGCTCGGCGTCCTGCTGTTCTATTTCATCGGATACAGCATCATGTACGGTGATCCGATTATCGGAGGCTGGTTCGGCTTTGGAGGCTTTGGCGTAAGCATGGAAGCTCCGGAAGCTGTCGGCGGCAATCTGCATCCTGCAGTTGACTTCCTCTTCCAGGTCGCTTTTGCTGCAACCGCAGCAACGATCGTTTCCGGTGCAGTCGCCGGCCGTATGAAGTTTGAGGCCTACCTTATCTATTCAGCTGTCATCACTGCTATCATCTATCCGATCAGCGGTTACTGGAAATGGGGCGGCGGATGGCTGGATCAGCTCGGATTCTACGATTTTGCCGGTTCACTTGTTGTCCATGCTCTTGGAGGCTTTGCCGGACTCGCTGCAGCTATCGTTCTCGGCCCACGTATCGGACGTTTCAATGCAGATGGTTCGCCGAACGCGCTGCCCGGCCACAACCTGGCCATGAGTACACTGGGTGTCTTCATCCTCCTTATCGGGTGGTTCGGATTCAACCCTGGCAGCCAGCTCGCCATAGCAGGCGCAGACAATACCAGCATTGTCATGGTCATCGCAACCAACACGATGCTTGCTGCTGCTGCCGGTGCGGTTCTTGCAATGCTCACTGCCTGGCTGCTCTTCAAGAAACCCGATCTCACAATGGCCCTGAACGGCATGCTCGGCGGACTTGTAGGCATAACCGCAAACTGTGACTCGGTTACTCACAACGAAGCGATCATTATCGGTGTGGTTGCAGGTATTCTTGTGGTCCTGGGTGTCAAGATGCTCGACGCAATGAAGATCGACGATCCGGTCGGTGCATGGCCTGTCCATGGCCTCAACGGAATCTGGGGCGGTATTGCCACAGGAATCTTTGGCGGCCATCCTATCGTCGCCCAGATCATCGGCTCGATTGCCATCCCTCTCTGGGGTTTTGCGACAATGCTGATCCTTTTCCTTATTCTCAAGGCTGCCGGAATTTTGAGGGTATCCAGAGATGATGAGATGAAAGGTCTCGATATTTCAGAGCATGAAGAAGAAGCCTACCATGGTTTCCAGATCTTCTCTAACCAGTAACGCCTAACAAGGAGCAAAAACCATGAAATATATCGTAGCAATGATCCAGCCTCACAAGCTGCCCGATGTTAAAGCGGCGCTTGCTGAAGCAGAGATCTTCAAAATGACGGTGACCAATGTCCTGGGCTGCGGCGCGCAGGGCGGATACACCGAGGTTTACCGAGGGGTTCCCAACGAGATCAATCTCCTCAAGAAAATCAAACTCGAGATCGGCGTCAATGACGAATTCGAAAAGAAAACGGTCGACGCGATCATCAAGGGAGCCAAAACAGGAGAAATCGGAGACGGCAAGATTTTCGTCTTCGACTTGCCGAAATGCATCAGGATACGTACTGAAGAAACAGGCAACGATGCTATCGGTTAATTCAGAGTTTCCGGGAGACTTCAATCCAGACAGTCTCCCGGGATACACCACACAGCAACACTTAATCAACAAATGAAAAAGGAAAGTATTACAATGAAAAAAACATCCAAATTCTTTACCCTCCTGGTCGGTCTCGTAATGATGTTCTCGGCGACCGCACAAGCTGAAGGATTCAGCGTCGGAGCAGACATTGTCAGCCGGTATGTCTGGAGAGGCACACAGTTCGGTGACGGTATCGCTGCTCAACCATGGCTCAGCTATACCTTCCCGGGTATCGGTGTCGAAGTCGGCGCATGGGGATCCTACGATCTCAGTGATGATGACGCAAGCGAGGCAGACCTGTATCTTACCATACCACTGGGTGAGTATTTCAGCTTTACTGTAACAGACTACTTCTTCCCGACCGGTAGTTTTGATGATTATTTCGACTACAGCGATGACGGCGCTCACACGATCGAACTCCTGGCAGGACTTGATTATGAGAATTTCAGCCTGTTCGGAGCAGTCAATGTCAGCGGCGACGATGACAACTCGGTCTATGTCGAAGCCGGCTATGCCTTCTATGACAAAGATGACTACAGTGCCTCTCTCTTTGTCGGCGGTGGAGACGGTGCGTACACGAACGGAAGTAACGCTATGGGAGACTTCGATATCGTCAACGTCGGTATCTCGGCTTCGAAAGACATCTTCTCGGCTTCCTATATCGTCAACCCGGACCTGGAAACTTCCTGGGTCGTTCTCGGCGTGACGCTGGAGCCCTGATGTAAGAAACGATCTGTCTGAGCCTTTCATTGTTTCTCCGTTTGTGTTGCGCATATGGTGCACTACAGGATCAGACAGGCTATCGTTGACAGGGAAAACGGGCAACCGCCCGTTTTCTTTTGCACAAAACAGTAACAATTGTTACACAAGTAGCACGATCCGGAAATAAGTGTTACCTTCTCTATACATCATGTAACAATAGAGAAGAGCAGCACTATGAAACGATTTGGCGTCTCTCTTGAAGACGACCTTCTTGCCAAGCTTGACGGCCTGATCAAACGGCACTCGTTTCCAAACCGTTCGCAGGCGATACGATTTCTTATACGAAAGTACCTGGCCGAGGAACAGTGGAAGACCGATCGGAACGTCAGCGGCTGCCTCGTTCTTGTCTACGATCATCACAGGCCTGAACTCCAGAACCGGCTCACCTCTATCCAGCATGATTACCACCACCTGGTTCTCTGCACCCAGCACGTCCATCTCGATCACAGTAACTGCATGGAAACCATAACACTCAAGGGTTCAGCCGACCAGTTACGTGAACTCTCGGACAAACTCATCGCGCTCAAGGGCATCATCCACGGCGAACTCATGATGAGTGTTCTTGAGGAATAAAACCATCCAAACATAACCAGTAAGGTAAGTAACATGCATATTTCAGAAGGTGTTCTCCCTCCAGCCACCCTTGTTACAGGCTACGCTGCATCTGCTCTCGGGATCGGGATCGGCTTATCAAAACTGACAGACAGACAACTTGTCAGAACAGCCATGCTGTCCTCGGCATTTTTTATTGCCTCTTTCATTCATATTCCGATAGGCCCCTCAAACCTTCACCTTGTACTGAACGGTTTTATCGGCCTCCTGACAGGCTGGAACTGCTTTATCGCCATCGGCATAGCTCTGCTTCTGCAAGCACTTCTCTTCCAGTTCGGAGGAGTCACAACCCTGGGCGTCAATATATTGATCATGGCACTCCCGGCATTGTTCAGCCACCTGATCTTCTCACCGCTGCTGGCTCGAAATAATGTTCCGATTTTTCCAGTCGGTTTTCTTGCCGGTTTTTCTTCTGTTTTCTTTAGTGCCTTGCTTCTGAGCCTTTCTCTCGCAACTGCCGGAAATGCATTTTTACCTGCAGCAAAACTCATTTTTTTTTCGAACGTCCCGCTAATGCTCATCGACGGACTGGTCACGGCGATCGCGATTCAGTTTATCCGAAACATCAAACCGGAACTGCTGACATGATGAAAAAGAATATCAACCGATCAGAAACAGCCATGCTGCATACCCCAAAAAAGATCCTGGTCAGTTGGCTGATGCTCGTCACCCTCCTCTTCTCAAGCACTGTTGTTCAGGCTCACAACATGATTCTTGACTGCTGGTTTGAGAACTCGCTCCTTCTTGGAAAAGTCATGTATTCACCGGGAAATCCAGTCCGAAATTGCACGGTCAAACGTTATAACCTGAAAACAGACTCTCTTCTTGCCACCACGACAACATCCGATGAAGGAGCCTTTTCGTTTCACCTTGAGAACAGAACTCCGTTCACGGTTGTTGCCCTTGACGGACATGGACACCGCACAAGCTGGTCATGGACAGGAACCGGCGCACCTGAAGAAAAGGCTCATGAACATCCCGGGCATTCAGGCAGGATCTCTTCTGGAAAAATAGCTGCAGGATTTGCGATCATCATATTTTTATTCGGAATCGTCCGGTTCTTACGAAAACACTACCATGAATCTTGAAAGCTTTTCACAAGGCGACTCTCTCCTCCATCACATTGATCCGAGAATGAAAATCGTTGCCTATCTGCCCCTTGCAGGACTGACCGCGCTCATTGACAGCTTCTCCCAGGCCTTTTCCGGGCTTGCTGCTGCAATTATCCTTGCGGGAATCGCAAAGATCTTCAGTCGGCTTCTCCTTCAAAGACTGATTGTCGTCAATGTCTTCATGATGTTTTTATGGCTGACACTTCCCTTTTCAGTTTCCGGAGAACCGATCCTTCATGCAGGTTCGCTCTCCATGAGTCGGGAAGGGATCGCTCTCTCGGCACTGCTAACGATCAAAACAAACGCCATTGCACTCTTTACCGTATCGCTTCCGGGCACAAGCACGGTCATCTCGCTTTCACATGCAATGCTGCATCTGGGGTTTCCCCGAAAACTCGTAACGATCTTTTACTTTTTTTACCGCTACATCGGTGTTGTCGGCAGAGAATTCTCGTCAATGCAGCGCATGCTCAGGTCGAGAGCGTTTCAGCCCTCCACAAACCGTTATACCGTAAGCGTATACGGTTACTTTACCGGCATCCTTTTCATTAGAAGCCTGGAACGTGCAGAAAGAATCTATCATGCTCTTGTCATGCGAAATTTTACAGGGGAGTTTCCCCTGTTGACCCATTTCAGGACAAACGGCAATGATATTGCTTTTCTTTGCGTCATGACTGCCGTCACTTTAACCATTGCGCTCCTATGAAATGTATAACCGTCAGGGATCTGAATTTTTCCTATCCCGGAAACATCGATGTTTTCAGAGACCTCAACCTGTGTATCGATGTCGGGGAAAAGGCGGGGATCAGCGCACCGAATGGAACCGGAAAGAGCACTCTTTTTCTTTTGCTTACAGGACTTCTGAAAGCGCAATCAGGCACGCTATCCTTATGGGAAAGCACCGTTACAAAAGAGACGGATTTCAAAAAAGCGAGGCTGAAAACCGGCCTGCTGTTCCAGGACCCTGACGACCAGCTGTTTCTTCCAACGGTTGAAGAAGACATTGCCTTCGTACTCCTCAACAGGGGGCAGTCCCGTCAGGAGGCCGGTAAAAAGGTGGATATGCTCTGCAAACAGTTTGGAATCGAGCATCTGAAGAAAAGAGTCCCCTTCCATCTTTCGTGGGGACAAAAACGACTTGTTTCTCTTGCGGGGGTCCTTGTAACAGAGCCTGAGCTGTTGCTTCTGGACGAACCGACTGCCGGAGTAGACGACAAGGTGATCGAAATCATTCAAACCTGTATCGAGAACCATACCGGCACTATGCTGGTCTCGTCCCACGACAAACATTTTCTCGAAAAAACCTGCACCACCCGCTACCATCTGACCAACCAACGCCTGGAGAAATGCTGAAAAGGAACGTAATGAAGACATCCGATACAGAGCCTCCAGGTTCTTTTCGCCCCTGCAAGGAGTGTATGAACGGCATCTTCAAGAGAAACTCAATACAGCCCAACTGTACGGGCGGGTTTGAAACCCGCCCCTACTGACCAGCCATCGTCTGGCACCGAACACGTAAGACCTGACACGTAACCCCTATTCACCATTTACGAATCACTATTCACTCCTCCTTACTCCTGCGAACGAAGTGAGCTACTCCTTGCTCCTTACTCCCATTCCAGCCAGCCATCCAGCGAGATGCCTTCGGCATCTCAAATCTCCTTCTCGTAAATAGCATACTCCTTGTAGGGAATCCCTCCTATGACTTTGGCAACCTTGCTCATCGCCTCGTTCGATTTCAGCACCCAGCTCATTTCACTTGAGTAGAGCCCGTATTTACCGCCATATTCCGATATCTGCGCATTGAGAATGCTGTCGATCCCCTTGTTGCGATACTCCGGCAGAACCCCCATGGTAATTGTCCTGAATGCAGAAAGTTTTCTGCCATACCAGAGGAATTTCACCAGACCCCAGGGAGTCATGGGATTTCCGTTTACATGCTTGAGCGGAATGTTCATATCGGGCAGTGTCAGCGAAAAACCGATAGGGCGCCCGTTCTTGTCCTCGACAAAATAGATAAAATGCTCTTTGGCGACCGGCTTCATACTTTTTGCAAGAAAGTCGAACTCGCGATCGGTAAAAGGAACAAACCCCCAGTTTTTCTCCCATGCGTTGTTGTAAATATCTCTTATCCTTGCGACTTCGTTGCCGAAATCCTTCATATTGATGGTTCTGACAGTAAGCTCTTCACGCTTCATGACATATTTCGCTATCCTGCTGAGGCGTTTGATATCGATCATGTCCTGATCGATATACCATGCAAGAAGCTCCTGGGCAACCCTGTGCCCTGCATTGACGGCCAGGTTGTTATAATATGGAGGATTGTAGAGCATCAGAAACACAGGAGAACTGTCATATCCCTTCACGAGCATACCACACTGATCGTTCATTGAAGGGCTTACCGGACCTCTCATGGCATTAAGGCCTTTTGCTTTCAGCCATTGTGACGCCGCATCAAAAAGCTCATTGGCTACATTCTGGTCGTCGATACATTCGAAAAAACCCCAGAATCCAACCTTGTCCTGATGTATCTCGTTATGCCTTCTGTTTTCGATCGCCGCTATTGTCCCGACCATGCGGCCGTTTTTCCAGGCGGTGAACATGACAAGATCAGCATGATCGTAAAGAGGATAGCTGTCCTTGTCGAGCGTTTTCATGTAGTCGGAGATAACCGGAGGCACCCAGTATTTGTTGAGTTCCGGATCCTTCCTGTATACATGCCAGGCAAATTTTATGAACTGTTTACGTTCTCGCTTGTTTTGAACCCGCCTGATTTCAACAGACATAATCGCAGATAGATTGGTTGTAGTAGAATGGGAAAACAGGAAACTATCCTTATAAGGACAGCTCAACAACGTTCAGTCATTACTATCAGTAAAAAAATCATGCCGCACTGTATATGCGGCACTCATACTGACCCTATACCTGGAAATTACTCCCCGAAAAAGATTCGGGGATGACGCTGAATAGACACATCGCATGCTTGTTTCACAAAACCCCGAAACGCATGTGCCTCTTGATATTCTATTTAAAAGCCTCGCCCGGCTGAACACCTGCGGCCTTCAGGATCTTGGCCAATGGGCAGAATCCTGTAAAACCCGCCTGGAAAAGATTGAGCCCCACAAAACCTGTGAACCAGAACCAGTAAGGGTGAACTGTTATTCCAAGCAGAAGACTTACCAGAACAAAAGCTCCAGCTATTGAAAAAACATAACGATCGATATTCATAATATGATTCGTGTTTTATTGATCTGATATTTTATACAAAAAAAACGGTCATGCTTCAGCTCCGGAAAGTGCTTTTCGTAAAATAACAGCACCGTTCCTCAAAATCTGCGACGTCTCTTCCCAGGATATACATGCATCGGTGATTGAAATACCGTATTTCAAATCAGCCGGATTTTCGGGAAACTCCTGTTTACCGCAATAGAGATTGCTCTCGATCATGACACCGAGAATACTGGATGTCCCACCGGCCCGTTGTTCAATAATACTGTTCCACACTTTCGACTGCCGCTCATGCTGTTTCTCGGAATTTGCATGGCTGCAATCAACCAGCAGGTTTTTTGCCAATCCTGCTTTTTCCAATCTTTTCTCGGCATCGTCAATATTTTTTGCCTCATAGTTCGGCCGATCGGAACCTCCGCGCAAGACCATGTGTCCGAAAGGGTTACCGGTTGTTGTCACAACACTGCTATGCCCATCAAGATCGATCCCCAGAAAACTGTGCGGATGCATCGCCGAACGAATGGCATCTATGGCAACCTGTACTCTGCCGTCAGTTGAATTTTTGAAACCGACAGGCATTGACAGACCGCTTGCCATCTGTCGATGTGTTTGCGATTCTATTGTCCTTGCTCCGATAGCTGCCCAACTGACAAGATCGGAAACGTATTGAGGAGTAAATGGATCGAGAAACTCTGTCGCCGCCGGCAAACCAAGTGCATTGATATCCAGCAGGAGTTTCCGTGCGTAGTACAATCCATGTTCTATATCGAACGACCCATCGAGATGCGGATCGTTTATAAAGCCTTTCCACCCTATAGTGGTTCGTGGCTTTTCAAAATAAACCCTCATGATAATGCAGAGATCATCCTGGAGCTCCTCCCGCAAGGCCTTGAGCTTTCGGGCGTATTCCATTGCCGCATTGATATCATGGATGGAACAGGGCCCGACAATGACAAGCATCCTCGAATCCTTTCCGGTCAAAATATCCTCTACTTCTCCGCGCCCCTGTACGACGGTATCGGCAATTTCCCGGGTCACCTGCAGCTTCTCCTTGAGACTGCGAGGAGTTGTCAGCCGCGAAATATTCGATACTCGTATATCCTGTAACCTGTGCATCAGTCCGGAAAACAATCTTTCATTGAAAAAAACTCGTCAAACCCCCGGGACAGCTGAAAACCAAGCCTCAAAAAGGGTAGCTGTAAAACTGGAAAATATAAAAACTCACGTATTATCAATCATCAATCCATGCTATAAATTCCACCCTCAACATCCTCTTCCATTGCCGCCGGCAGACCGGTCAAAAACAGATCAGATTCCACCGGATGAACGGTACCCGATATATCGATAGTGATCATGGAATGCAGAAGGCTATCTTTTCAGATAGCCCTTTACTGCATGAAAACATCAATTCCAGGCCATCCCGTCTGCCGGGAGGAGGAATGAAGCTGTCGGTTGTCGGTTATCGGTTGTTCAGGCTACTGATTCAGACTCGTCTTCCCTGGTAAAGTCAACCGTAAGCCATCCTTCATCGAAACTGGCGCCTGTAGATTCAAGACCTGCGATGAAAATCGGCAGGGCAACAATCTTCTGGTAATCTCCGACCCTTATTGTAAGGTCATCACCAAGTTTGAGAATTTTCGGCTCCATACCCATATCCTCCATGAAAGGAAGCCTCACTCTTACCTTGTAATGGCCTTCGTTCACTTTCTGGATATCGATCGGGTCTTCCGAGAAGAAGATCTCCATAGGATCCTTGTCGCCGTAAACTTTTTCTCCAACCTCGCGAAGCATGTCAAGTCCTACAACCTCCTGGTCGAACAAGGGAACCTGACCTATCGGAATAGGAGCAAAAGCGTTTTCAATCTGATTGATATAGTTCTGCTGAATGTTGCGCCACTTCTTGAAATAGGGGTCTTCCGTATGATCGGGCATAACCCTGTTGATCGTTATGCTGTCTACGGTGATACCGTAGAGATTGAGATAGGTAAGCGCCCTCATGGACTCCTTGATAACCATTTTCTCAGGATTCATAACCAGGCGAACGGTGGTTTTGGATCCGTCGGCAAGAAGATCGATGATCCCTTCGGTTGAGGCGAAAAGGTTATCAACTTTCTCGTAGACCTCTTCGGGAGCAACCATGGTATCGATTTTTTTCACCTTTTTGGAAAGAGGCCTGATCACCGGTTTCACCATATATTTTTCAACATTGCGAATAAGCTTGATAAACCAGCCGAATGTTTCAGGCAGAGAGAGCAGACGCAGTGTTTCACCGGTAGGAGCACAATCGACGACAAGAAGATCATAATCCTGCTGCTCTTCATTGTAACGTTTTATATAGGAAAGCGAGAAAAGCTCTTCCATACCCGGCAGAACCCCCATCTCTTCGGCATAGATTCCTTCCACGCCCCTGGACTCCATAAGCTGGGCGAAGTGCTCCCGGACCACATCCCAGTTCAGGTTGAGGTCACCAAAAACGCTGACTTCCTGCCCCCAGAGATTTTCAGCCACCTTGACAGGTGATGGTCCAAGCGTCATGTCCAGCGAGTCACCGAGACTGTGAGCCGGATCTGTGGACATGATGAGCGTTTTATAACCCATATCAGCTGCTTTCAAAGCTGTTGCAGCGGCAACTGAGGTTTTACCAACGCCTCCTTTTCCCGTAAAAATGATATTTCGCATTCGTTGTAATGATTCTCTTTTTTGGAAATAAAAACTGTTTCGCTGTACCTGCCTTATCGTGTCATACCCTACGCAAATCGCTTCACAAGAAGGCTTAAGATAATAAATTTATCATTATTCCATACATGCCCTGTACTGAACATCCGTAAGAGTTGAAGTTCCTCCCGAGAACACAATAAGAACGTGTTTCTGTAAAACCGAACATGACATTTCTCATCTCACTTTCAGGCTCTGTCCCGGATAGATCCTGGAACTTTTCAGATTATTCAGAGACTTCAGCTTGCTTACGGTTATTCCATATTTTCTGGCAATACTGACAAGCGTTTCGCCCCGCCGCACCTTGTGGGTGGATACCCTTGCAGCACTCCCTCCTCCGGAACCCGCTGATCCAGACACTTTGAGCTTCTGACCGGGGTAGATTCTCGAACTCGTCATCTTGTTCAAAGACTTCAACCGGCTGACACTCATACCATACTTGCTTGCG
>JANQHB010000075.1 GCA_028277225.1 Chlorobium sp. | reverse complement strand
CGTCCGGGAGGATCGGTCTTATGCTGCATTCGAAGCACAGGAAATGATCGTTACAGCCCAGAAACAGGAGGAAGAGCTTAAAGACGTTCCTGTCAGTGTCACTGTAATGACCGGTTATGATGTTGAAGACAAGCATATTGACGGTATCTGGAAGCTGGCGGACCATATTCCGGGTTTAATGATTTTTGATACAGGTATGACTGACATGTTCGCCCAGCCTTCCATGCGTGGCGTTACCGCTCCAGCAAACACGTTCTCTTCTTCTGTCGGTCTTTACGTTGACGGGGTGCCGATTGTAGCCAGTCAGGGATATATAACGGGTCTGCTCGATATAGAACGGATAGAGGTGCTCAGGGGGCCCCAGGGCACACTGTACGGTAAAAACACCGAGGCAGGGGCTATCAATGTCATTACACGTCAACCTGGGAACAAGTGGCGGGGAAGAATAGGGGGTGAAATTGGTGAAGACAACAAGCGGCTTGTCATGGGAACAGTGAGCGGGCCTTTTATTGAGGAAAAACTTTTTTTCAGTTTCGCCGGGCAATTCGACAGTAAAGACGGTTTTATTGAAAACACCTATCTCGGGGGCACCGACAACGATCGGGAACGGTACTACGGTCGTGCACAGCTCAGATGGACCCCTACACCGGACTGGGATATCTCTTTGATCATGTCCAGACTCTTTGCAGATGAAGGCAGCGGCGCTATTGTCGGAGGCGATAATCTGCATGCGATGCTTGGAACCGTAAAACCTCCGGAGCGAACGGTCGGTTCCGATCTGCGACCGGAGAAGGAAGCCTATAACGATATCCATTCCCTGAAAATTGCCTATGATCTGAATGATTCCATGCGTTTGACGTCCATTACCGCAAGGAAAATGACTGACTGGGAGGCAGTGGCGGATTTTGATTTTGTGTCTATGCCGATTTACCACGTCTATAGCCAGTACGAGTTTTCCAATGTATCCCAGGAGTTCAGACTGAACTGGCAGTCCGGGCGCATGAGAGGGCAGCTTTCCTTGTACGGAGACTCGCATGTAAATGATATGGTCGTGGGAAGTATACTGCCTGACAACTCCAGAATGAGGACGACCGACCGTGAGATTACCGGGGACTCTTATGCGGTGTACGGTCAGGTTGATTATAAGCTGACAAATGCCGTCAATGTGGTTGGGGGGCTAAGATATGAATGGCAAAATATGGAATATGAGGATGCCTTGCTCTCGAGCGATGGAGATGAGTCCTGGGAAAAAATAACTCCCAAATTCGGTTTGCGGTATCGATTGACCCCGGAAATCAATGTATACGCTACCATAGCCGAGGGTTACCGGACCGGTGGCTTTAACAATACAGTAACCGATCTGGAGTTTTTGACCTATGACCCTGAAGAGCTCTGGAATTATGAGGTTGGCGTCAAAACAAGCTTTCTGGAAGATCGCCTGCTTGTCAATGCCAGCATTTACTACATGGACATTCAGAACATGCAGGTGGAGGAATGGGTGACTCCCATAACTACCTATGTTACAAATGCAGCAGAAGCCACGGCCAAAGGAGCGGAAGTCGAGTTGACGGCCAGGGTGCTGGAAGGGTTGGCCATTACTGCCGGGCTTGGATATAACGACACCACCTTTGACACTTTCGAAGACGCCCTGGGAGATTATTCGGGTAACAAGAGTCCGTTTGCACCGGAATATACGTTTAATTTAGGGGCAATGTACAGACATGGGAGTGGTCTGTTCCTTTCGGCCGACCTGGTGGGTTACGGTGATATGTACCTGGATAATGGTAATAAAGACATCAGGGAGTCGTACGAACTGGTCAATGCGAAAATCGGCTATGAATTCGATCAACTCGATGTCTATCTGTATGCGTACAATCTGCTCGATACCAAATATGACAGCATCAATTATTACGGGTTTTACGATATTTACAGTCCCCCGCGAGAGATCGGGCTGCAACTTGCTTACCGTTTGTAACTCGCAGAGTTGTTTCGATTCCGATACTGGCGCCGGGACCGAAAAAGCAGTGAAAAGATGAATATGAGTGACGACGCCTGACTGCGTCAGGCGTCGTCACCAAGCCCGCGCGAGCGGTTGCCGTCACTTGTTCCTGCCAACCGATGTTTCCTTCCCTGCAACGAGGTGTTTTTCTGAAAAGTTTTTGATATCCGCAGCATTTTCCTTACAATTCAGTTAAACAATTAACCTCACCAGGGGGATTGGATATGGACAAGACGCATACGACACATACCGACATTGTCAATCGCCTCAAACGTGCGGACGGGCACTTGCGCAGGATCGTCGCGATGATCGAGGAGGGGCGGCCCTGTGTTGAGGTTGCGCAGCAGCTTCATGCTGTGGAAAAAGCGATAAGCCAGGCAAAAAAGACCTTCGTGCACGATCACATCGATTACTGCCTGACCGGATCGGTGGAACGCAAGCGAGATGCGCGCGACCTGGTCAAGGAGTTCAAGGAGATTTCGAAATATCTCTGAATGTAAGGTGCACGAAAGTAGTTACACGTATGGATATCTCATCAATGATCGAGCAGGGGAATGTCAATCCCTTCTTACTTATTGCGTCGGCATCTGTTATCGGCGCGCTGCACGGGCTGGAGCCGGGACATTCAAAAACCATGATCGCGGCGTTCATCATCGCGGTTCGGGGTACCGTGATGCAGGCTATACTCCTGGGTCTCTCAGCAGTTGTCTCTCACAGTTTCATCGTCTGGGTGCTGGGTTTGCTTGCGCTTACCTACGGAGACGAAATGATCGCAGAGGATATGGAGCCCTGGCTCATCATGGCGTCGGGTGTCATTATTCTCTGCATAGCATTCTGGATGGCATCGCGGATCTACCGGGATCATAAGGCAAAGCGCTCACACAGCCACGAGCATCATCACGGAAGTGAGAGTGCAGGTCATCATCACCACAGTCATGACGACGCTGATAATCACAGCCGGTTGCCGCAGGATGCTCATGCGAGGGCGCATGCGACGGACATCGAAAAGCGATTCTCGTCGGGTCGGGCGACAACAGGCCAGGTTATATGGTTCGGGCTGACGGGCGGCCTGATTCCCTGTCCGGCCGCGGTAACCGTTCTTATTCTCTGTCTGCATCTGAACCATTTCTGGCTGGGCGTGGGACTTGTCGCTTCGTTCAGTGTCGGACTGGCGCTGACTCTGGTATCTGTCGGGGTTGTTGCCGCCTGGGGTGTTTCGGTTGCCCGACAGAAATCGTCGAGATTCGAGGCGCTGTTTGCCGCTGCGCCCTATATTTCCGTGGTGGTGATAGGGCTTCTGGGTCTGCTTATGCTGTATTCAGGTTTTTCCCATATCATCTCTGACGTCCACCATTCCGGATTTCATTGATACCTGAAATGAGTGTTCCGACTCGTCGGGATACAGCGGCATTCCCTGTGCCTTGCATCTGCGGTATGCTCGACAATCGCTCAATTCAGGTGAGGGCAGATTCAGAGCTGAGGAGTATTTGGAAAAATAGTTGTCGATTTCGATATTTTAATTTGACAAATTCTAAATAAGGACTATATTTACTCCATGACTCATTGTTCTTGTGTTTCATGTGGTGTTCTTTCTGCCCCTTTACCTCCCGGATAAAGGGGCATTTTTTCTTCTTTTCAGCTCTTCTGTTTTTGTACCTTTTATCAGTATCCATCCATGATATGTTATTACAATTGTGATGTTTACACAGGGCATTCATGCCATGGGATCCCGGTCTGTCATGGAGTGACCATACACAACAGCATGTCTGTAAAAAATCACAATACGAACAGGGGGCAGGACGTATTTTCTCTGGTCCGGCAAATCCGATAACGTGAATGAATCCTATGACTATGGATAACAAACAGGTCGATACACAAAAAGGCGGTCAGGATAATTTCTGGAGCAGTTTGACTGCTCATATTATCCGGTTCCGCTGGTTGTGGCTGATCGGTGTTATAGCTGTGACGGCGGTTTTTTTCAGCCAGATGTCCAAGGTTCGGTTTGACAACTCCAGCGATATCTGGTTTGTCGAGGGCCATAGCGCTATAAAGGCGAAAGAGCGGTTTGACAATGCCTTTGGCAACGCCGAGTTTACTTTACTTATGTTCACCCGGGAAAGAACACCGTTCATACCTGAAAATCTCGAGGCCATGTCCTCACTGACCGAACGGTTCATGGAGACCGTTCCCTATGCACGCAAGGTTACCTGGCTGGGTAATGTCGAGCAGATACAGGGGGTTGATGGACAGGAGCAGGAGGTCGTGATCGAGAATTTCCTGGAGGTTATACCCGAGACCAGTGCAGGGATCGATAAAAGACTGAAAGAGGCGCTGGTCGAGCCCGAGCTTGTCGATAATCTGATCTCGAGGGACGGTACCGTTCTTATGATGCTGATCGAACTGGATACCTATCCCGGCGAAGAGGAAGACACCAATCCCCGTTACACGGTCGCAGAGGCAGTTGACTCGGTGCTTGCCGAAGAGGCGTACAGCGGGCTCAAGCCCTATGTGGCCGGTAGTCCGCATTTCAGTTATCAATATGATGCGCTTGCCCAGCAGCAGACCTCCAGACTGTTCATGATGATCGTCGGCATCATGGCCATCCTGCTTCTCTGGCTGGCCCGCGGGCTGCGGGGGATTGTCGTTCCGCTGCTGATCACCATTGTTGCGGTGCTCTGGACAATCGGTACCATTGGCGCGATCGGTTTTACCATGAATCTTTTGAGCATCGCCCTGCCGACCATGCTCATCTGCGTTGGAATCGGGGATTCGATGCATGGTATCACTGCTTTTCATGACTATGTAGACCGTGGAGAATCGCGGATAGACGCACTGAAAAAAGCGTTTGGTGAGGTTGGGGGTCCGATCATGCTGACTTCGCTGACGACGGCTGCAGGATTTCTGGCCTATCTGACAACCTTTGTGAAACCGTATCGGGAAATGGGTGTCTATATTGCCTGCGGTGTCTTTTATGCCTTCATTCTTACTGTTATCCTGACCCCGATTTTGTACTCGTTCGGAAAAAAATATCCCAAGCCAAGCCGTAAAAGAAACAGCAAAGAGGGCGCCGGGGACTTTTTTGACCGTTGGCTTCAACTGGTGTATCGCGTCGTTGTCAAGCATCCGCGAACGATCATTGTTTTTTTCAGCACCATCCTGATAGTGACGTTCTGGGGCTTCACGAACATAAAGGTTGAATCCAATACCGCGAAGCTGGTTTTCAAGAGTCAGCCGCTTCGCCAGACCATTGATATCATCGATGAACGGCTGGGGACGAACTTCTCACTGGAATATCTGCTGAACACGGGGGAAGAGTCCGGGATAAAAGATCCGGAGTTCATGGGAAAGCTCGACAAGCTGATGGTCATGGCCGAAGAGCATCCCCTTGTGACCAAAGCGACCTCCGTAACAACGGTGCTCAAGAAAATTCGTCGTGCGCTCAACGGCAATGATCCTGATTTTTATGCCTTGCCGGAGTCCAGGGAGGCACTGGCCCAGTACCTGTTCCTCTATGAGAGTTCAGGAGGGAGTACCCTCGATATGCTTGTCGGTTTTACCTATGACCAGGCCCGGCTGTCCCTGAAAATGAAATCGCTCGATACCTACGATGCACGTATGCTTTCAGATTTCATGAATGCCAACATCGATACTTTGTTTGGGGACGGGAAGGTGGAAATCGTAGAAGCCGGCGGAATGAGAAATTATCTGGCCCTGAACGATATTCTGTTCGAGGGGCAGAGAAACAGTTTCATTGCAGCGCTATCTGTGATCACGCTGGTGATGATCATCGTTCTTCGCTCCTTCAAGCTCGGATTGATCAGCATGATCCCCAACGTGTTGCCGGTTTTTGCGACCATGGGATTCATGGGGCTTTTCGGATTGTATCTCGATGTCATTACCATCAGTTTCGCTGCCGTTATCATCGGTGTGGCCGTTGATGATACGATCCATTTTTTCACCCGTTTCAAGTCCGAGTTCAGCAAAACAGGCCATTACGAGAATGCATTGAAAAATACGTTAAGCAGTGTGGGCAGGCCGCTGACCTTCACGACAATGATACTGGTCATCGGCAATGCAGTGTTTCTTTTTTCCTATCTGCTCGGATTTTTCAAACTCGGTATCCTGTTCGGGGTTGCGTTTATATGGGCGCTGATGGCTGATTTCTTCTTTGCCCCTGCATTGATAATGATTTTAAAACCGCTTGGTCCCGAATTGGCGGGATCGGCATCTATTGAAAAGGAGAACCTATGAGACGATTGACCATAAGCCTGATGTGCATGATCCTGCTGACTGCCGGGATCGGACATGCAGAGCCTGCCGGACGTGACATCATGCTGAAAGCCGACGAGGTCGATAACAGCCGGGATGCGGTTATGTCCTCCAAAATGGTGATCGAACGTGGCAGCATGAAACTGGTGAGAAGTATGGAGAGCATGACAAGGCAGTACGGAGAAAATCTCAAGGACGAACGGACGCTGATCCGTTTTGTCGAGCCTGCCGATGTGCATGATACTGCGTATCTTACCTGGGCCTATGATGATCCGGGGCGGGAGGATGATATGTGGCTGTACCTTCCTGCTGAAAACCTGGTTCGGAGAATCAGCGGCGGTGGTAAAAAAGGCGCTTTCATGCGTTCCGACCTTGCCAACGAGGATATCGAGGACCGGGCAGTGGATGACGATGAGCATACCCTGAAGGGAGAAGAGGAGGTATCGGGTATTGCCTGTTATGTCATTGAATCGATACCGCGTCCGGAACTGAAAAAAGATACCAACTATTCCAAGCGGGTGCAGTATATCCGTAAGGACCTGTATCTGCCGGCCAAAATAGATTTCTACGACAAACGCGGTAAAATCCTGAAGACTGCGACTTTTGGCGGTTATAAAGAGATCGACGGGATATGGACCGTTACCCGGTTTCTTTACGAAACCCCCAGGCGCAAGACAAGAACTCTTTTTCAGCGTTCGAATATCTCTTATAACCAGGGCCTTGACGATGCCCTGTTTCTGCAGAGCAATCTGACGCGATGAAGATCACGCTGCCATTGGTCGGGCGTTGTACCGGTGTTTCAGCCTTCGGCCTGACTATGGGTCTGCTTGTTCTGCTCATGTCCCTGCCCGCAGTCGCCCGGGCCGGTGATCCCTTGCCCGAAACCGGTCCGAATGACAGTCGGGTTCCGGAGAACGGGATAACGGGAGACCCTTTTGCCGATGACAGTCTTTTCTCTTCGGATTTTGCCAGTGATTCCGCAGAAGCTCTGTCATCCGGCAACCGGTTGAGGCTGGATGTACATGGTTATGTGGAGAGCCGGAACCGTTTAAGGCTCGGTGATTCAAAATTGATTTCCACAAGGCAGCGTCTGTGGCTCGAGGGTCAGGCCGGGTTCGGCATCGTGGAGAACGTTGGAGCCGAGCCTCCGTTTCGTGTGTTTGTGTCGGGCGCCATCGACATTGATCCCTCGGCCGCCGATCTGTCGGATGACCACGATACGGCCAGGATCTATCTGGAAGAAGCTTTTCTGACCGTCGACCGGCCGGGGTGGAATGCGGTGATAGGCCGCAAGATCCACCGGATAGGAACCGGGGACGGTATCAATCCCCTGGACCTGATCAATCCAGTTGACTATCGTGATCCTTTCGCCACAGGCAGGTCAGATTCAAGACTGCCGGTTCCGATGGGGCTGTTCACCATCAATCTTCCGGTATGGGGCGCTTTTCAGGAAGCAAACCTCGATGTGATCGTGGTGCCCCTGGCAAAGGTCAACCGGCTGAATTCACCGGGCTCGGCATGGGAGCCCCCCGGACTTCAAAAACTGAGGGCCGGGCATGATGCCGGGTTGTATATTCTTGAAGACCAGGTGAAGCCGGATCAGGTTTTTGACCAGGCAGAATTTGAAGTCAGGCTTGCTGCTACCTTATCCGGTTGGGATCTTTCCCTGATCGGTTTTTACGGTTATCTCGATTCCCCGGTATTCAGCCGTGAATATCGCACCGGAACCGGAGGGATGGAAAAACTGTATATCACCCCGATTCATCCGGATTATTCCGCGTTCGGATTTGCTTTTGCCAAAGGGCTCGATCGTTCCACCCTGCGCGGTGAACTGGCGGTCAAGCCGGACCTGCCGGTGATGAAGAATGATGATAGTCTTCCCGGCTATACACGAACAACGGTAATGGAGGGCGTGCTTGGAATCGACCGAACCTTCGGGACCAATCTCTATGTCAACCTCCAGTATTTTTTGATACACACTTCAGAGGCCGAAAATCTCATCAGCGATACATGGGCTCACGGCATCACCTATGATGTGCACGATACATTTTTCCAGGATGATCTGGAGGCCGGTGTCAGGGGGATAGTCGGTTTTACCGGTCAGGGGTTGAGTCTTGAAACCTATGCTGAATATCAACTTGCCGACAACTGGCTTTTCCAGGGGTCACTGCTTTTCTTCGAAGGCTCCGAATCCGGAATCTACGGCCAGTTCGACGACAACGATATGGTGACACTGCGTGTCCGGTATTCGTTTTAGGGCATCTCTTTTATTTATTCCGCGCTTCAATTGCTTCGTTGTCCCGGCGCGTCAGGACTCTGGTTCCGCAGCTATATTTTAAACCCGTTAATGAAGCGAGCAATAAAAAGAGATTTCCTGAAGTGAGGTGCCTTTATGACCGGGAATCATGAAAATTCAGGGAGACGCTCTTGTTTTTATTCTCTTTGGCGAGCGTTTTAGGGTTTATCCCGAACTCTTTCCGGAACGATCGTGTAAAATGACTGAGGCTGGAGTGGCCTACGGTAAAAGCAGCCTCCGTTATATTGCATTCATGGTTTGCAATCAAATTGTAGGCTTTTTCAAGGCGTACGGTCCGCAGGTACTCGAATGGGCGGACACCGAGTATCTCTTTGAATCCCAGGACCAGTTGATTGTGATTAATTCCCACTCTGCGAGCGAGATCCAGTGCGCCCGGTGGATCGGCCATCTCTTTCCTCAGGATCTCACAGGCGTAGTGTATCTTCTCCACAGTATGATCCACAGCCGGCTTTTGACGTGTTGTCGTTCCAGTCAAAAGTTCCAGTTGTTTGAGCTGCAGCGCAACCAGTTCAAGCGCTTTAGCCTCCAGAAAAAGCGTGTCATGGGGATTGTTCATAAAATAATCGTGTGCTTGACAGCCACATATTTTTTTGGCAAAATCCAGGCTTTGTGATCCGGCTGGTTTTCCTTTTCTGCCGGCATTGAAATCGAGAAGTTCCAGTGCCTCGACCAGTTCGTTGCTGCTCTTTCCGGTCAACGTTTCAAAAACGTGCGGTTCCATTGCTACTTCGACTATCCGGATCGGGGTATTACGCGTTACCTCCATGAAGAGGGGTGGTTCGAACCCGGGAAGCTCTATATTGGAGAGCCCTCCTCCCACAAACCCCCTCGGTTTGGCGTAAGAGACATGCCTGACACCTGAAAAGCAGTTGAAAAATGCGATAACATTCGGGTACAGTCTCTCTCCGGATATCCGGATGTCACCCTCACCGTATAACGAAAAACCCGATAATCCTAAAGAGAGACCGCTTTGAAAGGATATTACCTTAAACAAATAACCGGAGCCGTAATCGGGGTTCAGTCTGACCGACTGATATGGCACATCGGACTTTGCCCAAAAAGAGGCATTGTCGACTAATTCCTGGAAATCATAACAGCCCATACGAATCGTTTTTAATCGCTTAAAAAATTGATCAAAAGCAAAAAATAATAGATCAAAGGCAAGCGACGTGTACGTTTTTAATGATACTTATATCTCAATGCCGAGTCAAATTTATTTTGACAAAATATAAACAGCGCCCGCAGGGGGTGACGTATTCTGCCGAGGATAGCTCCAATGCGACGGGAGGAGTGGCAAGCAAAATCCCGGGTTGTCGGGATGCGGATATTTCAATGCCGGCGGGGCGGGCTCAAATGGTATTACGGGGTGGAAATGCCGCGAGTGACTTTTTAAGTATCATTAAAATAATGAGTTATAATGGAGGTGCCATGAAAGAAGTTCTGCGTAAGGGATTGCAGATCGTGACAATTCTTGTGTTCGGTATACTGCTTGCCTCGAATGCATTCAGTGATTCCAATGATGGTGAAACGATTGGTATGGTAGAGATGGAAACCATCACCGTAACAGCACAGAAAATAGAAGAGGATGTACAGAAGGTTACCAAATCGATCACGGTTCTGTCCGACACATTTGTGGAAGATGCGCAGATCGAATCGACTGAGGATATATGGCATTATGTTCCCAACCTGTCAACGGGAAACGCGGGGTCGAGGGATTATTTCAGCAGAATAAGAGTCAGGGGCATTTCCAACACGGCTTTTGGCGACCCGGCAGTATCCCTGTTTATCGATGACGTATCCTATGCCGGTGTGTATGCCTTTAATTCCGCCTTGTTCGATATCGAAAGAATCGAGGTTTTAAAGGGCCCCCAGGGAACCTTGTACGGTAAAAACACCTCGGGCGGTGCTATCAATATCATTACCAAATCTCCGGGTGATACGTTTGAGGCCAAAGCAGGAGTGGAAATAGGGAGTTTTAACAAGAGGAAAATCAGTGGTGTAATAAATACTCCTTTGTATGAAGACAAGCTGTTTTTCAGATTGGCAGGTTTGTATTCCACACGTGACGGTTACGTTAAAAACCTGTTTACCGATGGGGAGCTTGACAATCGGGAAACATTCGCAGGCACCGCAAGTTTGTTTTTTATGCCTGCGGATAATCTGTCTTTCGACCTGACCTTCAGGACCCATGATTTTAATGATGATGGTGGATTCCCGGTAGTTGCAAAAGATAAAAACAGGTATCAGACTGTAACGGGTCTGACTGCAGATGATTTTGAAACAGCAACGAATTTTATTGGAGAAAGTTCTTCGAAAAATCAGACGGCATCCCTGCGAATGAACTATGAACTGGACGATTTTGATCTGGTCTCAATCACGGCGTACAGGGATATGGATAATAATGGTTCACTGGATGGTGACTTCACACCGGCTGAATTGTATGTCGGGTTCAATGCTGTAGAATCGGAGTCCATCTCCCAGGAATTGCGGATACAATCCAGAGATTCGGATGAATCGTTCAAATGGCTTGCAGGAGCCTATTACAGCAATGATGAAAAAGATTATGAAACCGGATACAAGCTGGACAGGCTCTATGCGGACATGATGGGTGTGCCCATCTATACTGTAGATATGCACAAGGCTGCTATAGGGGCTGAAGATATGGCCGTTTTCGGGCAGGGCACCGTAAGATTTTTTAGCGATGCCCTGGGTCTGACAGCCGGCCTTCGTTATGAAAGATCAAAAAGAACCCTGGATCATCAACATACATTTGGCGGGTTCCCGATTGCTGCGCCGATCGATGATCTGGAAGAAACCTACACGGAATTCCTGCCCAAACTGGCGCTGGATTATCGCTTCAATGACGACATCATGACCTATGCCAGTGTCGCAAAGGGTTATAAAGCCGGCGGTTTTGCCTATGCAGTCGATGATCCCGCGCTGGCAGGTTTCGATCCGGAAATATCGACCGCGTTCGAGTTGGGCATTAAAACCGAGTTCCCGGAACTGGGACTGAGATTCAATGTTGCCGGTTTTTATACCAAAGTGGATGACTATCAGGACAGGGTGCAACGCGATCTCATGACAGTGATCCAGGAAAACGTATCTGACGCAAGTATTTACGGCTTCGAACTGGAGGCCTTCATGCCGTTGTCCGAAACGCTGTCGTTAAACGGTTTCCTCGGCTACACCCATGCGGAATACGGCGATTACCTCGATCCTTTGACCCTGGTCAATTACGAGAATAATCGTGTTTCTCAGGTTCCGGAATATAACTCCGGGCTGTTTCTGGAATACAGGGATTCGTTCGGTTTGTTTGCCCGGGCTGAAGTGCAGATGTTTGGAAGCAGCTATTTTGACAGAGCAAATACCGTAAAGCAGGATTCTTATGCTCTTTTCAACATGAAAGCGGGATATGAACAGGAGAAATGGGACATCTACCTGTCCGTAAAAAACCTGACGGACAAACAATATTTCCTGGACGGTTATGTTGATCCAACGCTTGGATTTGTGGGCACTGTCGGCGAGTCAAGAGCCGTCAGCCTGAGTTTGAATTACAGGCTTTAGCAAGTCTCTATTGCTTTGTTCCGCACCATGATTACTGCGTTGTTCCGATCTGTCGGGACTCAGGCTTCAGGGGCCCGTCCGCCTTACACTCATGACGTTCATGACAATTGATAGAGGTGCCCTGTTGCTATGGGTGTCTGATCTCGCCGGTCATACTTCTTGACGAAGCCACCGCCGCACTCGATCCGGAAAACGAAATCTACATCCAGCAGGCCTTCCAGGAACTGGTCAGGGAAAAGACACTTGTGGTGATAGCCCACAAATTGCAGACCATCCGTAATGCCGACGGCAGCCATTAAACCTGAGGATCAGCGGCTTCGGAAAAAAGATGACAGCTATGAAGATCACGCTGCCATTGGTCGGTCGTTGTACCGGTGTTTCAGCCTTCGGCCTGCTTCTGTCTACGGCCGGTTCGACGACAACGATTTGTTGGCACTGTGTGTTCGGTATTCGTATTAAGTGCGGTCGTAGACGTTTGGGATAAAAAAATGAGCGGATTGTTATTTTTATTTTGTCTAAATAAATATTTATAGTATACTGTTCGTGACACGTAAAATGTGTTACCATTGGTTGTTCTTCATGCTGGGCCCCTCTGTGATCTCCTCACAGGGGGGCTTTTTTTGTCATTTTTGAAGTTTGTCTAAATAAGGGTAATTTCGCCTACAAGTGATCGCGTTTTTTTCCGACTCCGGGGGTTTGAGGAAAATGTGAGTACAACTGTCTGTTGAATGAGATAGTAAGTGTCTGATATATAAATAGTTGGCAGGATGACGTTATCTGAAATGCATGAGGGAAACACCGCTGAAATTACCGGCGTCATACATGAGGGTCATCACAAGAATGGCCATATGCCAGGTGTGGATCATAATGGTGCAGCAAAGCTTCGTGAGATGGGTTTTTACGAAGGGCAGAAAGTTACCGTTCTGCAAAACAGGGGCAATGGTCCACTTGTGGTCAAATTTCAGGATACGAGGATGATGCTCGGCAGAGGCTTGGCAAGGAAAATCCTGATTAAAAACAACCTCGCATGAAACTTTCCGAGCTGAAAAAAGGACAGAGCGGCAGAATACGTAAGCTTTCCTGTTCAGGGGCGCTGAAATCAAAGCTGATCGAAATGGGCGTACTGAACGGTGAGCGTATACAGGTACTCCGGATCGCCCCCCTTGGCGATCCGATCGAGGTGCTGATCAAACAGTACAAACTTTCGCTGCGCAAGAAAGATGCTGAAGGGATTCTTGTAGAGGAGGTTCAGTAATGTCAGATACGATGGCGGCTCGTGAGCAGACAATGGATTATAAGAGTGCGATTAAAAAGGCGGTTATAGCCCTGGCGGGGAATCCCAACAGCGGGAAAACAACTTTGTTCAATGCTCTGACCGGCCTGAACCAGAGGACCGGCAACTGGCCGGGTGTGACCGTTGACCGGAAAACGGGGACATTTTTCCATGAGAACTTTGAAGTGGAACTGGTTGACCTGCCGGGTGTCTACTCGATGAACGCCTCTTCAGTCGATGAGGATATAGCGCGGGATTATATCCTTTCAGGTGAAGCAGAGTTGATTGTCAATATTGTCGATGCGTCGAATCTGGAAAGGAACCTCTATCTCACAAGCAGGATGCTTGAAATGAACGTTCCGGTTCTGGTCGTTCTGAATATGATGGATGTTGCTGACGAGCGTGGTCTTGAAATTGACGTGAAAGCTCTGGAGGCAGAACTGGGTTGCAGGTTGATCCCTGTCATAGCGTCAAAAAACAAGGGGATCGATGCTGTCAAAAATGCGATATCTCAGGAGCTCAACCGGGATAAGTGTTTCCGTTCGCCTGTCAGCTATCCAGAGAATCTCAAAAGTGTCATTACTTTTTTTACTGAAAAGATCGAGGCTGCCGGAGTTGCCGGATTGGCTGATCCGGGATGGCTGGCGGTCAAGCTGCTCGAAGGCGACGAACGTCTCGAAAAACTCGTCGGCCCGAAACTCCGTTCAGAAATCTCTCAAACGAGGCAAAAGCTTTCGGAAGAGATTGATGAAGATATCGATATCATTATCGCCGATTATCATTACAAGGCTATCAATGCTATTGTCAACGCTGTCGTCCTTAGAAAACATGATATTTCGGAATCCCTCTCTGACAAGATCGACAAGATTGCACTCAGCCGGTTCTGGGGAATTCCGATTTTTCTCTTTGCCGTCTATGTCATGTTCATGTTCACCATAAATCTCGGCGGAGCGTTCATCGATTTCTTCGATATTTTTGCTGGAACGATTTTTGTGGACGGATTTACCGAAATCCTGATTCCGATCGGCACTCCTGAATGGCTGGTAACTCTTCTGGCATCCGGTTTGGGTGGGAGTATTCAGACCATGGCGACGTTTATCCCTCCTATCGGCTTCATGTTCCTTTTTCTGTCGTTTCTTGAAGATTCCGGATACATGGCAAGAGCTGCATTTGTCATGGACCGGGGAATGCGCATTCTCGGGCTGCCGGGAAAAGCATTTATTCCGCTGCTGGTAGGATTCGGTTGTAACGTTCCGGCCATTATGGGTGCCCGGACCATTGAGGCCGAGCGTGACAGGATCATGACGATCATGATGGCTCCGTTCATGTCATGCGGTGCGAGGCTGCCAGTGTACGCACTGTTTGCCGCGGCTTTTTTTCCTGTTGGCGGCCAGAACATTGTTTTCCTCCTCTATATTATCGGTATTGCTTTTGCGGTGGTTACAGGTCTTGTACTGAAAAATACTGTACTGAAAGGTGAGGCCGGTTTTTTTCTGATGGAACTGCCACCGTATCATCTTCCTTCATTGAAAAGTGTGCTCCTTCGGACCTGGGACAGGTTGCAATCTTTTCTTGTCAGGGCCGGAAAAGTGATCGTGCCGGTAATCGTTGTGTTGAGTTTTCTGAACTCGCTTGGAACCGATGGCTCGTTCGGCAATGAGGATACTGAAACATCGGTACTTACTTCGATCAGTAAATCCATTTCACCCGTGTTTGCGCCGATGGGCATTACCGAAGAGAACTGGCCGGCAACGGTGGGTATTTTTACCGGCGTTTTTGCCAAGGAGGCAGTTGTCGGTACGCTCGATGCAATGTATGCCCAGATCGGTGCCGGTGCGGCAGAAGAAGGGGAGGGTGATGAGGCAGGTTTCGATTTCTGGGCCGGTATCGGCGAGTCCTTCGAAACGATACCTGCCAACCTGGGAGATCTTGCCGGAACGATGCTCGATCCGCTCGGTATATCTATCGGTGATGTTACAGATCCTGACACAGCAAGTGAAGATCTCGAGGTGGATGCAAACATCTTCGGTTCTATGGTGAACCTGTTCGACGGCAAGACAGGCGCGTTTTCCTACCTGCTGTTCGTTTTGCTCTACTTTCCCTGTGCTGCTGCCATTGCGGCGGTGTATCGGGAGACGAACCTTGGGTGGACGGTTTTTGCCGGGTTATGGACGACCGGCCTGGCCTATATCGCAGCTGTCATCTTCTATCAGCTTGGCAACTATGCCTCAAATCCATCCGGGGCACTTTTCTGGACAGGCGCCATGCTGGGTTTTTTCTTTGCGGCAGTTGCGGGAATGTGGTTCGCCGGTCGGCAGTCAGAAAAAAGCTGAGGTACCTTTATCTTTTCTCTATTCAAGATTGAGAGAAACAATGGCATCGCTTCTTGAACTGAAAGCATATCTGCAGAATCGGAAAATTGTTTCGATAGACGAACTGAGCGTGCATTTCAAAACGACGCCTGATACCCTGATGCCGATGCTGGACCAGTGGATCCGCAAAGGGAAACTGCGTAAGGAGACTTCCGGCGGTACCTGTGGCGGCAAGCACAATACCTGTAGCTGCGGGGACAGCAAACAGATATGGTATGAATGGACAGGGTGATACGTATCATTGCCTCTCTTCTCTTCGGTCCACCTCGCTGTGATCTTCTTTATTGACGAACCTCGTTTCCTCCTCTATATTAATAACTGAAGATGCTGCTCATGTGTTGTGATACACTTGGCAAGCATGGTAACAAATTGCTTTATGTATAATGTTCAATCAAGGAGGAAGCCATGGCTTTTACAATCAATCCAGACGCATGCGTCATGTGTGACAGTTGTCGTACAGCATGCCCGCGCAATGCCATCAAAGCGCATGAAACAAAGAAGACCTATGTCATCGATGGAAACCTTTGCAATGACTGCAAGAACATGTCCGCCGTACGTTGCGTACCACAGTGCCCTTCTGACGCTATCAAGAAAAATTGACAGAAAGGAACTGAATCTATAACGGTTTAAACGGAGGAAACAATGGCTCTATTTATTAATGAAACATGCACATACTGTGCAGCCTGTGAACCAGAATGCCCGGTAGAAGCCATTTCTGCCGGAGAAGAAGTCTATGTGATCGATCCTGATGTCTGTAACGAATGTGAGGGACTCGATGCTCAGGCTTGTGTATCGGTCTGTCCTGAGGAATGCATAGTACAGGGGTGATTGAGCAAGAGGACCGTGAAATAAAAAAGCCCCTCTGTGGCACTAGCAGAGGGGCTTGGGAAGGAGAATCAACAATGGTAATACAACCAGTGTTGATGGGAATATAAGCATATTTTTATTTGGACAAAATAAAAATATGCTTGTTTCATAAAAATAATTCCGCACTTCTCGCAAGCTATCAGCCATCTTCCTTTTATTCCGCGACTTCAATTGCTTTGTGCGGCCGTCATCTGTCTTTCCAGCATTCTTGAAAACATGCCTTTCTGCCGGACCAGTTCATCGGGTTTGCCGCTTTCGACAGCCCTGCCGTTTTCCAAAACGACGATTTTATCGGCATTTGCAACCGTTCGCATGCGGTGGGCGATGATCAGCACGGTTTTACCCCGGACCAGTTCCGATATGCCTGCCTGGATTCTGGTCTCATTTTCCACATCCAGCGATGCTGTTGCTTCATCAAGCAGAACGACAGGCGCATCCTTGAGCAGAGCACGGGCAATCGAGATACGTTGTCTTTCACCACCTGAAAGGGTTTCACCATTTTCGCCGATGATGGTCTGGTATTCCGCGGGCATTTTATGGACAAATTCATCGCACCGGGCCAGTTTTGCCACACGTAAAACCTCTTCGTCAGTCGCATCGCGTTTGCCGATCCGGATGTTATCCATGATGCTGGCATTAAACAGCACGACATCCTGAAACACAACCGCATAGTGCTGCAGCAGGGTTTCCGGTTCTATTTCGCTGATATCCCGATCGCCCAGAAGAATTCTTCCGGAATCGACATCCCAGAAACGGGCGGCCAGTTTTGCCGATGTGCTTTTACCTCCTCCCGACGGGCCGACCAAAGCCGTGATCTCACCCTGCCTGGCGGTAAAGGAAACATCCCTCATGACCTGTTTACCTTTTTCGTATGAAAAACCAACCTTGTCAAATACGATATCATAGTGTTCCGGTGAGAAATCCGTTTTACCCCCCTGGATCGGAAGCGCCTCCATTTCGTTCATGCGATCGATACGAATATCCAGGTAATACAAGGCGGAAAGGTACATGAAAACCGCATTCAACGGATCGTAGATGCGTGATGCAATGACCAGGAAGATCAAATAGGTAAACAGATCGACGCCCCCTGTCGACAGGAGATGCGCTCCGACGATAATAACACTTGCCAACCCGAGCTTCAGTATACCGACGGCGCTGTTTATTACAGCACCGTTGATCAGTTCACCATGCGTCAGGTTTTTCTCATAATCGTCCAGCTTTTCGTTCAATTCCTCAAGGTAGTAACGCTCATTGTCGTAGGCTTTTATTTCCTGGATGGTCTCCAGGCCTTCCTGGATTTGTTCGCTGACATTTCGTCTTGTATCGTAAATACGTTTGTTATTTTTCAGTTGCCGCTTCCTTGAAAGGAGAACAGCCGTTGCAGCGGCCGGCGCCACCCAGAACAACGCCAGGGCCAATTGCCAGTGATAAAAGAACAAGCCCACAGTCATCAGGAGAATGCTGATCATGGAGGCGAACAACTGGGGGACGGCGTGAGAAAAGATATGTTCCAGCTCGGTATTATCCTCCATAATGGTGGAGGTAAGGTCGGAAAGGTTTTTTTCCCCGAAAAAGGCCAGCGGCAACCGGCGAAGCTTTTCGGCCAGCGAAATACGACGGTTGGCGCTTTCTTCATAAATAGCCGCATAGGTGCTGCGATATTGGAGCCGGGCAATGATCCAGGTCACCAGAATAAAGCCAAGGCTCAGCAAGGTATAAAACCAGAATCCCCTGCTCACGGATACTGATGGATTTAAAACCGGTTTCAGGTAATCATCGAGGAACAGAAAAACCAGCAAGGCTGGAAACATCAAGGCGATATTGAGCAAGGTGGTGAAAAAGGCGCCTTTCAGAAAATCTTTTGCGCCTTCGGTCGACAGGGCAAATCTTCTTTTCAAAAAATCAATCATCCCGCACCTGCCTTCCGACTGTCCATTGGACCGATTTTTGATATTCATGCCACATCCTGGCATATAAACCCTGTTGGTCGATCAAATTCCGGTGGTTACCCTGTTCCGCAATCCTGCCGTTGTCGATCACCAGAATGGAATCCACATCAACCACGCTGGATAACCGGTGGGCAATCATCAGCACCGTTTTTTCCCTGGCGAGTGTTCTAAGGGCTTTCTGAATCAGGTGTTCATTCTCGGGATCCGTAAAAGCAGTGGCTTCATCCAGAACGACAATGGGAGCGTCTTTGAGGATGGCTCGTGCCAGTACGATCCGTTGCTGTTCGCCTCCCGACAGGTAGGTCCTTTCGGTTCCGATCCGGGTGCTCAGCCCTTTCGGGAGTTTATCCACGATTTCACGGCATTGGGCCAGTTCGACCGCGCGATCGATGGCCTGGCGGGTTGCATGGGGGCTTCCATAGCGGATATTTTCCAGCAAGGAGGTTTTGAACAGCCTTGTATTCTGGAAAACAAAGGAAACATTTCGCATCAGTTCTTCGGGAGCAATCTCTTTAACGTCGGTTCCCCCGACAGCAACCCGCCCGGCGTCGGCATCCCAGAATCGGGGAACCAGGCGCGCAATGGTGGTCTTGCCGCCTCCCGAAGCGCCGACCAGGGCGTATGTCTTCCCCTCGGGAAGCGTAAAGCTGATCCCGTCGACCGCCTTTTGCTCACTACCCGGATAGCTGAACGACACCTCCCTGAATTCTATTTCATGACCCGTGACAGGTTTTGGGTTGGATGCTTTCGGCAGGGGCGCCACAGTTGTTAAATTCTCCATTCGATCAACCGCTTCGCCGGCTTGCTCCAGGGCCCGCTTCAGGTAAATGCTTCTCATAATGCTCGAAGCAAAAACCGGGGTCACCAGGATATAAAAAATCAGGTTGAGTAATACACCGGCCACATCCCCTGAACGGCCTACCAGCAAAATCGCCACCGGTATCAAAAAATAAACGAGACCTTGAATGATAACCGCATAAGCAGACATGGGTTTCTCCCCCAACAGAGTATATTGATACACCATATCCTTGTACCGGCGGATACTGTCATAAAAGTTTTTAAATGAAAAAACCGTCTGTTGAAATACCTTGACAACAGGAATTCCCCTGACATATTCAACCGCTTCGGTGTTCATTTCTTCCAGGGAGGTCATGTATTTTTTCATGAACTGACGTCCCTTTTCGTCCATCATAAAACGCATGATCGCCGCCATGGCGGCGATCATGGGAATGAAACAGGCAAGACCGAGTTTCCAGTCAAAAACAAATATCAGTACCAGTGACACAAGGGGTGCCAGAATACTGCCGGCCAGATCGGGCATCTGGTGGGCTAAAAACGCGTGGGTAATACCGGCATTGTCGTCGATGATCTTTCTGATCCGTCCACTGGTATGGTTGTCAAAAAATCCAAGCGGAAATCTTACGATCTTTTGCATGGCTTGCCGGCGCATGTTGATTTCAGCACGAAATGCGGCCAGGTGCGATAGCATGAGCGCCAAAAAGTACATGACGATGCCACCGATGGCTGTACCCATTGCCCACCATGCATAAACATCGATCAGGTCGCCGGTAGCGTCCGCGGAAGTGTTAAACAGCTCTCTTACAATCAGCCAGATAAATATAAACGGTGCCATTCCCATCAGAGAGCTCAGCGCGGATAATACGACCGCCCCCGGCAACAGGGCTTTTCTGGCACCCATGTACTGTTGTAATCTTAACAGCGTATTCAATTGTTATCCAATTCTTTTACAATTCAGCCTGAATAAATTCATGAGAGCCCGATTCCCGATTGTTTCTTTCGGGGTTCGCCGTCGCCATCGGAATCGGGAATCGATCTTCTCCCCAACTGGCTCCCTCTCGTCACTTGTCACTCGTCACTATTTTTTTGCCTACTGCCAACTGATCCCCTTCCGACCCCGATCTCCGAAAGAAAAAAAAATCGGGGTTCACCGTCGCCGTCGGTATCGGGAATCGATCCTTTCCCCAACTGGTCACTAAGCCCGATACCAATCGGGCGTCGTCACCAAGCGCCCGGCGAAGCCGAAGCGCCGTCACTCGTTACCACTCTTTTGCCGACTGCCAATGATCCCCCTCTGACCTGCTTAAAGCCTGTATGTCAATTGCAGAACGGCTTTTCCGGGTTCACTGTAAAGGACGCCGAAACCGCCGCTGTATCCAGCCAGGTCATATTCCTCGTCGAAGATGTTCTTTCCGTAAAGATAGACATCGAATCGTTCGGCTTCGTAGCCTATTTTGGCGTTGAAGATCTGGTATGCATCACGGCTGTATTCGTTTGCATGATCCAGATACATCTCGCCATAACCGATCAGGTCGGCTCTGGCATAAAAGCCGCTGCCATGTCTGTATTGCGTGCCGATATTAAAGGTGTATTCCGGTGCATAAGAGGGGCTGTTGCCTTTGTAATCGCCCAGAGCATCCTGAAAGCTGTCAAATTCTATGTGGTTATACCCAAAACCGGCCATCAGGCTCAAGCCCTTGCGCAACTGAGCCGTTACGTCCAGTTCAAAGCCGTAGCCGCTGGCTTCAGCCGCGTTGGTCGTATATATCCCCATGAGGGTCGCTTCATCGACCTGCATATCCTTGATGTCCATATAGTATATGGCACCGTTGACGATCAGGCGGTTGTCCATGAAGGCGCTTTTGGCTCCGATTTCGTAAGACCACAACTCCTCTTGATCATAGCTGATATATTTAGGATCCACATCGAGCACATTGAATCCGCCCGAGCGAAACCCTTTGGTGACACCGGTATAGGACATGATCGACGGCGTGAAAAAGTACTCCAGTGCAAGCTTCGGCGTTACCGATTCCCAGGAATTCTTCCCATATTCTCCGGTGACGTTATCTTTCATTTCACGGTCCTGCTTCTCATAGCGCAAACCGGCCACCACATTGAGATCCGGCAACAACGGATAGGTGAGATTGGTAAACATGGCATAGGATTCTCCTGTGTACTTGCTGTCCGTCGTCGAAGCCATTGATGGATAATCGGAAACGATCTCAACCAAGACATCGTCATCATCCTTGTCATAAAAAAGTCCAGCCAGCCATTTCAATCGTCCCTTGGCGTAATTCAATCTGAGTTCCTGGGAAATTTTTTCGAACCGCTGGTCTGGAGCCGAATGAAATAAGGTCATGGGACTGAAGTCTAAATCAGCCCATCTTTCATCTTCATACACCCTCCTGGAGGTGACGGATGTCAGCGTCAGCGTTTCGTTGAAATCATATAAAATCTTGAGGGCCTGGGAATTTACGGCTGACTTGTTGTATTGATCGATATTGGATGACACCTGGCGATACCCGTCAGGGGACATGCCGAACATTGCCGCTCCCGACTCGGTTATCCCGAAGTTCGGCCCGTCATTATTATATTCCAGGTATGAGAAAATGAACGAAATGTCGAGTCGGTCCATCGGCGTCCAGCGCAGATGCCCGCGGCCGTACCAGTGTTCCTTGTCGTTTGCCGTGTCTCCGGTTGCAACGTTTTCGATGAATCCTTCCTGTTGATAGTATTTCCCTGAAAACCCAGCAAACAGCCGGTCTTCCAGCAGCGGTCCGCTCAGGTTGAATGAAAAAGCGCCGCCCAATCCGTCGCCGGTTTCGGTGGAGAGGTATTTCCCCCCTTCGGCGGATACTTTTCCCCTGAATTCGTTATCCGGCTGACGCGTGATGATATTGATCACCCCGGCCTCCGCATTCTTGCCATATAAGGTTCCCTGCGGCCCCCGCAGGACCTCGATTCGCTCGATATCGAGCACACTGTCTTCATACCCGGCCAAGGAAAGGATCGGCACACCGTCTACATAAAGGCCGGTGGATACGGACAATGTATGAGGTTCGGCGTGCATACCCCGCATTGAAGGTGTATTTGCGCCCGAGACGGCATTTTGAAAAATGAACAGATTGGGGACGAAATCCGCGAGATCCAGGACGGATTGAATTCTACTATCTTCAATAGCCTGATCATTGAATACCGATATGCTTATCGGTACCTCCTGGACATCTTCTTCCTGCTTCTGGGCTGTAACGGTGATAGGCTCCAGGGTGATTACTTCTGTGCCGTCATCCACGGCGATTGCCCCGGTGTCTTCGGCTCCGGCAGAGTTTACAAAAAGACAAGCTGTCATTAACCCACAGATAATTGCCTGTAACTTTCTCACCTTACCTCCTGTACTTTTTTGAGTTTGAACCGGGTCCGCATAGATCTTTGACGAGTACAACAAACCAATGGTTGTTCTTGCAATAAGACCGGCACCTACGGTTATCATTGCAATCCCTCACACCGGTTTGAGTATGCGTATGCATTTACTGAGTGTACAATTTGGGCCAGATTAATTTCCTTTGCTGTACAACGCGGAAATTTTCTTGTACAGAAAGAAAATTTTTGAATCCGAAGAAAAATCTGATGGGATAAGGAGGATGGAAAAAGCGGCGGGGAATCAGAGAGGTAAAACAATTGATCAGTGAAGATGGTCCTTGGGAATTGTACCGAAATGATTTTTAAATGCCCGGGTAAAACTGCTTTGATGTGTATAGCCTACATGAAATGCCGCTTCGCAAACGTTCACTTTTTTACTGTCCAACAGCTCTCTGGCCCTTTCAAGCCGACATATTTTTAGATAGTCAAAGACACTGGTTCCAAAAGTTTGCCGAAATCCTTTATTCAGTGTGGTCTTGTTGGTGCCTACCTGCCGGGCCAAGTCGAACAATGACGGGGGAACCTCAAGATTTTGAAGTAAAATATCCCTGGCCTCCATGACCCGTTCGATGTCATCCAGCCGCAACTCATTGTCTCTTAGGAACGTATCCTCCGATTGCACAGGTTGGGCCAAACTGTAAGAAATCAACTCCAGCGCTTTACCTTCCAGAAATAACCGTTTCAATGAAGATCGGTAGGGACAATTGATGATTTGCTGAATGGCCATATTAACAGCTGTAGGTGTTGTCGAAATTTGATGAAAAAGTTGTTCTTCAGTGTCTTCGATGATATTGCGCAGACCACTGGGCATTTGGTCATTTTGTTCTCGGAATAAAGACTTCAAAAACGAGGATTCCATGTCGATATGGATATAACATGTCCGGGTTTTCGCCGAAGGCTTGATGAAACTGTGCTGGTTTTTCGGCAGATAGCCCAAGACGCTTTGCCCCCGTGTATAGCTCAGGTGTTTTGTTGGGCCTGCATTTGAATCAAATAAGCGTTTCATCGTTCCCGAAATATTGAATCCAAGAAAAACAGAGGGGTTTGTTCGGCTGAAACTAATGGCGATATTTTCTCGCAGCTGGAAGTTTCCTATCTCGATAATAATACCGGGCCTCGGGATAATCGTGGAGATAAACCCATTGCCGATGTCCTCGGGCCACTCCCAGTATGTTTCAGAGCGATCCTTCATATCCTGAGGCTCACTCAAGTGGGAGAAGTTACCAAACAGCTCCTCAGCATTGATTATCGTTGCTTCCCTGTTCCCTCGGACAGCGCCAAGGCTTGTCTTCATCGTTTGGTATTGCTATATAACTTAATAGAACCTCTTAATTAGACAAATTATAATCAAGCCCCAATAAAACCAAGCTGCTTTTTTCATGATTCCACCATCCGGCTTTTCGCGGCCCCGAAGCGCTTTTGCGCAGTGACAAGTGACGAGAAACCAGTGACAAGTGCTTTGTCGGCGGCCCTGTGTACTATCCTTTCTTATACGGGGGAATGACAGAAAAGGGAAAGTTTCCCGTTCCTGTGCGCCCTTTTTTTCCTTCTTTGGTGAATTGTTCAGGTTAAAAGAGGGCTCTTGCGTGTTGTTATTACTGAAACCTGATATGGACGATTTTCATTGCCTTCTTAAAGGCCGGAATCAAAGCCAGCAGTCTTAAGATAAAAGGAAATCTGTCGTCCGTGTGCCTGCCGACATAATACCATTCTTCGATAAAATCGATGCCTTGATTCCATTCCTCCAATTCAACTCCCGTTTTAATGCCCCATTTGAATTCTGCATCATAGTTTTTGACATCAGCATGTTTGTCCGTTCTTTTTGCCATCCAGGGTGACATGGCTTCAAACAGCATCTCGGATGCCGGGAAAGTCGATCCGATTTTGCTTAATAGTTCTTTTACCTCAGCTTCGGTGAAATACATCAACAATCCTTCTGCGATAAAAAGAAGGGGCCTGTTCTTGGGTATGGTTTCCAGCCAGGAAAAATCGGTTGCCGATTTAGGGATAAATTTGAATCTGTCGGTCTCGTTAAAGAATTTTTTTCTCAACTCGATGGCCTCGGGCACATCCAGGTCGTACCACAGCACCGATCCGTTATCCAGCCTGTGAAAACGGGTATCAAGTCCGCAGCCGAGATTCACAACCACGGCATCCTGATTTTTTGACAGGAACCGGTTTGTCTGTTCATCCAGTATCTCTGTGCGGATCGACACGCCGATTTGCGTACCTCTTGAGACTTCCTTTTTTCCTGAAAAATCATATGCAATCCGATCCAGTATTTCTATGGATTTAGGATCGGATAGGATGCCGTTTTGTTTCTTTGACTCCAGATACCGTGCTCGAAGAGGAATGAGCATTGTTTCCGGCACACCACTTATTTTTGTTTCTTCTTTTCTCATCATGCCCACCCCTGAATTTTGCTTTTCCTTTGTTGCACCAGATATTCATGCCGGTACACGACCTGTTTTTCCATCTTAAAATCTTCCTTGCATCACCACGCCAAAGGTCTGCGGTACGCCCGCGCGGCCGTACCAGGTACCAGACACCATGTTCTCCAAGGATCGGGTGGAATACTCCTTATCAAACAGGTTTTTCCCATACACATAGACATCGAAACGTTCGGTTTCATAACCGACTTTGGCATCGAACAGGCCATAGTCGCCCTGAGGCCTGATGTTGGCGACATCATAGTACATTTCTCCGATATAATTGTATTTGGCATTGAGGAAAATGCCATTGGAAAACCGATAGGTGGCACCCAGACTGGCCGTATACTCCGGCGAATAAAGCACAGTGTTGCCGTCGTAGTTATTACCTCCCGCGGTATAATCCTCGTATTGGGCATCGGTGTAGGCCGCACTGGCCACTATATCCAGTCCCTGGACAGGCCGTGCCATCAACTCCACTTCAACACCCTTGCTGCTGGCCTTGGCAGCGTTGTCGATATACGAGGAGCGTCCGTCACTGGCAATAACATCAACCAGCATATTGTCGCGTTCTATATAAAACAGAGCCGCATTCAAGCGCAGCCTGTTATCCCACCATGTTGTCTTGGCACCCAGTTCATAGTTCCAGGAGAACTCCGGATCATAGGATGTCCCTACCTTCGCAGAGACAGTATTAAACCCGCCGGCTCTGTATCCTCGGGAAACGATGAAGTAAGGCATGATATTTTTAGAAAAGTGGTAGCTCAGGGCGGCTTTGGGCAACCAGGCATCAAAGGTTTCGTCATTGGATGAGGCCAGGGCCGGGTAGCCCATCATCACCAGCGTTGGACCCGACGCTTGCTGACTATAATCAAAATCCACTCGCTCTCGGTCATAGCGAAGTCCGAGGGTCAAGGCCAGACCGTTGTCAAAACTGTAGATTATCTCGCCGAACAGAGCGGCGCTTTTCGTGTCGATATTGCTTTTCTGGACCAGCGTTTCGCCCGGCACTCCCATGCCCATGTTCATGAAATTCATCCACATGCCCATCTCTTCATCCAACTTTTCATAAAACAGGAACACTCCGCTCAGCCATTGCAGGGATGACTTCGGCTGGTCGGAAACCAGCCGAAACTCCTGGGCATAGGATGTGACATCATTGCCCCAGTCCATGGTCATTATGTCAGTGGGCATGAAATCGACATCGTTGCTGAGGAAGAATTCCTCATTTCGTGCCGAAGTGATCGAAACCAGTTTCATGTCCGTAAATTGATACTCGACCCGTAGCGATATGCCACGGGCATCCTTTTCCGATTCGCCGGGATAATCCGCGTTGACAGCCTTGCGCATGTCCGATGCATCCAATGGGGCGAAGTTGGCATACTCGGGGCTCTCATATTCTTGAAAATCAGCCGTGAGGGTCAGGTCGAGTTTATCGGTAGGCGCCGCGGTAAAAGTAAGGCGGCCGTCCAGAATCTCCTCGCGCCCCGCTTCATCGGAACCGTCGTACCGGTTTTCGAAGTACCCGTCGGTCTCAAAGTACCTCAGAGCTGCCTTGAAACCCAAGCGGTCCCCCAGAATGGGGCCGCTCAGCGCTCCCTTCACCCCGTAGCTGTCATAACTTGCGCCCTCAAGACGCGCGTTGCCTTCCCATACGGATGAAGGCTTTTTAGTGATGATGTTGATGACGCCCGCCTGGGAATTGCGGCCGTACAGCGTGCCCTGGGGTCCTCGCAGCACTTCGACACGTTCGATATCGAAAAGGCTGAAGTCCAACCCATAATAGGGGACATCATCCACATAGACACCCATCGTCAGTTTGCGATCCCCTCCCGAAGCAACGCCGCGCAGGGAGGCAACGCTCTGTCCGCCATTGTTGAACATCTCTACAACATAAAAGTTGGGCATTATGGAAATCAAATCGAGTGTGTCCTCCAATTGGAAATCATCGATCTGCGTTTCACCGACAACCGTCACACTCGAAGGAATGGTTTGAACGTCCTTTTCCCGCTTTTCAGCCGTAACGGTTATGGTCTCCAACACCACGGGTTCCGAGAAAGAGCCGGCGCCCTTCTCAGCCTCTTGGGTATATGCACTGTCAACAGAGACTGAGCTAAAGATGAGCAATAATGAAAGTAGTACGGCTTGTAATCGGGATCCGATCTTTATCATTTTACTTCTCCTTTTGCGTTGCGAATCGTTTTACAAATCCGCTACACACTATCCAATTTTGCTCTTATAGGATAGTAGATCACCGATTTTAAATAGTACTTTGAAGGCTTGGTACTGACAGGTACCGGGTGAGACAGGGTATTTTATTGGCCGGACGGGCCATTTTTAAAATAAATGCCGGGGGTCGTGCCGAAGTAGTTCTTGAAATGCTTGATAAAATGTGTGGTATCGAAGAAACCGAGAAAGTGAGCGGTCTCATCGATATTTAACCGGCCTTCATCCAGGATCTCTTTTGCCCGTTTTATTCTATGCATTTGGTAAAACTTATAGACAGTCGTGCCGAATTCTTGCTTGAATCCTCGGTTGAGTTTATTCTCGTTTAATCCACTTTTTTTTGCCAAATCATGCAGGGAAGGAGGGTTCCCCATATCACTCAGTAGAATTTCTTTGGCGAAATGAATCCGTTCCCGGTCGAGTGGCTGCAACCGCGGGCGACGGTTTTCAACCGGAGCTTGCGCTGCTTCAGAAAGCTGGCTGATCATCAGTTCTACAGACTTGCATTCCAGAAAAAGTTTTTTCAGTGCGCCATGGTATGGGCAATTGAATATTTGATCCAGAACCATTCTAATATGGGGGGTCGTGTTTATCTTCTGGTTGTAGGGCAACTGGGCAGAATTTTGTAAAATTTCATGAAGTCCGGCAGGAACCTGATCCATCTCTTCATCCAGTTTTTCACGAAGGCAGTGCGGATCAATATAGATGGTGATAACGCGATAGTGCTGACGGTCGAACAGCTTCGTCCTGAAGCGTGATTCGGGAGTGAAGAAAATACCGGTTTTTCCCGGTTCACTTGTCACATACTCGCTTCTCGTCATCGAGTGGACAACCTCACCTTGCACGTGTCCTGAAATGTGAAATGAGAAGCTGATCGGAGACTGGTCTATGGAAACAACGTGTTCGGATGACGAATCGGCAGTGAAATCCATGGACAACATTTCCATCCCCGATGAAAATGCAGCATGATGGACATTTTCGGGCGGAAACGCCTCGAATCCTTTAAGGAAACTCCAGGATGTGTTGATCTGATGGGTTGAAAGCAAAGCTTGATACGGTTTTATTAGAACGATCGCTCATGACACTTTTTAGAGGCGTCCTTAATTAGACAAATTATAATCAAGCCCCGACAAAACCAAGCTGCTTTCCTCATGATTCTACTATCCGGTTTTTCGACCACGAATCCGATCGCTTCTTTCGGGGTTCGCCGTTGCCCTTGTGAAATCTTGAGCATCTATTTCACAGGGCAAGCACGGGAATGACAAGAAAAACGAGCAGGGGAATGACAGAAAAGAGAAAGTTTTCCGGGCGGTTAAAGGGAACCTCTATTTATTGTCATGAGTCCCGATTGCATCGGGATGCAAGGCGAACGGAGCACAGAAACCCCTTTCTATCCGCTCAACGAAGCAATTGAAGCGCGCAACAAATTAATAGAGGTGCCCTGTAACTGATGAATGTTTTAAAAGATCAGACGTCCCGCCTGATAAGCAAGGCTACCCATCAGAAATGTCATAACTACACTATAGCACAGTACTCCCGCAGTCCATTTATAGGACCGGGTCTCTCCATAGATAATTGCCAGGGTTCCGGTACAGGGTAAAGAAAAGAAAACAGCATAGATGAATGCCAATGCGCTTGCAGGAGTAATTCCGGCAGATGCAAGATACGCTCCGAAATCTCCATTGACCACTGCCCAGATAGCCATGTCTATCGAAATGAAATTTACATTGACAGTATCCGATACAGCCGCACCGAATATAACCGCCATAACCCCGAGAGTGGCTTCCTTGGAAAAAAAAGAGATTATTAAAACTATAAACAGGCGCCAATCCAGTCCCATTATTCTTCCCAGGGGCTCTATTGTATGACCGAAAGCAGCCAGATAGCTGTTTTCAATTGAACCTCCCGGAAAATAGACCGCTGCCCATGTCAGGAAGAAGGCTATCGTGATGAACCAGAATCCACGGTACCAAAAGGACTTCACCTTGGTATAGACATACATGAACACATCCTTCCAGATCGGCTTCTGGTAAGGAGGAAGTTCCATGATCAATCCTGTCTGTTCTCCTGGAAGAATATATTTTCTCAGAAAAAAGGATGTCATGATGATGTAGGCAATCATGACAACGATCAGGGACAGGAATATGGGCACGGCCAGATGTCCAAAAAAAATGGCGGTAATAAATCCTATAACGAGAAGCAGTGCTTTACATGGAATTACAGGTGTTACGACAAGGGTAACCAGCCTCTGTCTCGATGAATCAATGACCCTGGTTCCCATTACTCCGAAGATATTACAGACAAGTCCCATCAACAGAGGAATAACGGACTTGCCATGCAGGCCTGCACGATTCATGTAAGGATCGAACAGATATGCAAGCCTGGCGAGATATCCCGAGCTTTCCATGATTCCCAATATGAAAAAAACCCCGCCGATAAATCCAAGCATGACAAGCCCGGCGCTTACCCCGTAAAGAATACCGTCACAAAACATGGAGCCGAGTAAGGGCGACACAGGAATCAAAACGTCCCGTAAGGTACCTGCCGCAAGCAAAAAAAGAATGTATCCGGGAATCATCAGCGGTAACATGATGATATAGGCGGCTATAATACCGAGGACAAGAATCACCAGGGAGATTACAGTCCCCCCCAGGGGGTGGAGGGCCAATCTGTCGAACCGGTGTTGTTTTACCCTTCCTTTTTCAGATATCTGCGAATTCTCAGTGAGTCTTTTGATCCATGTAAAACGGGCATCCGCTCCCGTTATCGTTCCCCGTTTGCAGGCCTTCAGCATCACCCCGAGCCTGTGCCGTGCCTTTGCATCCAATACATTTTTAATGTCTGCAACAACAGCTTTATCCTCTTCAAGAAGCTTGAGCGCCGCCCACTCAACCGGGTATCCGCTGATTTTATTTTCCCGTAATAACTCCAGAACCTCTTTATACACAGGCCCGAACGACTTGTTCAAATCGGGTTTGCAGTATTCTGCGTCGCTGTCAGTGGAAAGGATCGCTTCCATCAATTCATCCTTTCCTTCACCGGTCAGAGCAGACATGGCGACTGTTTTTACACCTGTACGTTCCTCCAACTTTTTTGCATCGATTGTAATGCCCTTTTTTTCAGCCGCATCCTTTTTGTTCAGAACAATAACAAGAGGAACGGGGAACAACACCACCTCGGCCACCATATATAGTGTTCGTTCAAGCTGGGATGCATCAACGACAATCACTACTACATCAGGAGTATGATGGAGAATGAAGTCTCTTGCTATGGTTTCTTCCTGAGAATTTGCTGTCAGGCTGTACGTTCCGGGCAGGTCGACCACATGGCCTATTTTTCCATCCAGAGTGAAAATACCTTCCTTTTTTTCAATGGTTTTCCCCGGCCAGTTGCCCACATGCTGACTCGCACCTGTAAGCATGTTAAAGATAGTGGATTTGCCGGTATTGGGCTGACCGACGAGGGCGATTGTAAGATCACCTTTAATACTGCCGATGTTCGTTTTTCCTTCACAGCAGGAGCAGTTTCCTGGACAGCCGCCCGTATATTGACTACTTGCTTTCATCAACAACTATCTTTCTCGCCTCATCCCTGCCGATTGCCACCTGGGTGTCCCGCAGCCAGACAACAACGGGCCAGTGCCTGTAATTTTGAAGGACCGTAAATTCTACTCCCGGTGTAAAACCTATGGAAACAGCCCTGCTGAGAAAGCTCTGGTTACCATCCAGGTCCTTGACTGTGCCTTTGGCTCCGGGCCTCATGATCTCAAGAGTTTTCATCCTATACATTACCTGTCAACTGTCTTCCTGAAGTCAACTCATGAGAGCCGTCGGTATCGCTATCGAAACCACCACCAGTTCGGGCAGCCACAGGGGGCTGCCCCTACGGTTCAGCAATTCTCCGACATCCTCACTGTGTCCTGTCTTGCAGTTTGCCAACTGCCAACTGAAGACCGCCGACTGATTCCCTTTCGATCCCGAAACCCGATCCCAACCCTTGATTTCCGTTTGTTTCTTTCGGGGTTCGCTGTCAGAATCGGTATCGGGAGTCGACCATTCTTGAATTGCCAATTGCCGACTGATCTCTTGCCTGCTTACTGTTTCCGAATCCCGGATCCCGAACTTTTTTCGAGTACGAGTACGATTCGAAACACATCAACAACTCAACACTTGCACAATTCAACACTATTTTTCGCCCACCTGACTCGTAGCACCTCTAAAAACGGTATGTCAGCGTAGCACCGTATTCCGCCGGCCGGCTGTAAACAACCCAGACGTCGCCGGTATAAGGCCTGTCGTATTTCTTATCGAAAATGTTCTTTCCATAGAGATACACATCGAAATTATCCGTCTCGTAGCCGATTTTGGCGTTGACCAGTTCAAACGCGTCCTGTTCCAGCTCATTGGCCTTGTCGATGTACATTTTCCCTGTTCCGACGATGTTGGCGCCGCAGTACAGGCCCGACGAGCTCCGGTATGTAGCGCCGAAGTTGAATGTGTATTCGGGGGCAAACGGCTTCTTGTTGCCCTTGTAATCCCCCAAGATATCGCTGAATTGTTCAAAAGTGGCGTCGACGTAGCCGAACCCGGTCTCCAGAGTCAGCCCCTGCACCGGCACATACATCGCCTCGATTTCAAAACCTTTACTTGTTACCTCGGCGGCATTGGTCGTATGAGGAATAACCGGGCTAACCTGCTCGTAAACCTGAGCATCGGTTATGTCCATATAGAATGCTGCTGCATTGAGGATCAGCCGGTTGTCGAGGAAGGTATTCTTGATCCCGATTTCATAGGACCAGAGTTTCTCCTCATCAAACGACACGTACTGTGGCTCCATCGCATAAGCATTAAACCCGCCGGAAAGGTAGCTCTTCGAGACGGTGGCATAAGTCATCATCTCTTCACTTATCCGGTACTCGATGCCTATCTTCGGGGAAAACTCACTCCACTCTTCTTCATGGCTGATGCCGAAACTGGGCTGGTCGAACTCTCGCTCCTGATAATCGTAGCGAATTCCCCCAAGAACCGAAAAGTCCCCGAAAGGTATATCCACATGGGCAAAGGCCGACCAGGAGTTTCCTTCATTGACGGCATCATCAACTGTTGCCGACTGTTCCGGTATCATTGAGCTTGCGGCATAATCGTCGGAAAACTTATCGGTATCAGCATAGATACCCACAATCCACTTTACCGGGGTTTCCATCGAGCTGACACGCAACTCTTCCGAAAGTCTTTTATTTTCGTTCTTTATGCGATAGTGAAGAAATTCAGGTTCGGAAAAGTCATAATCAATATCTGAATCCATGGAATGATATCGATAAGCAGTCACCGAGGTCAGTTGCATTGTATCGGAAATCCGGTATTTCGCCTTCAGGGCTAATGAGGTCGTACTGCTTTTATCATAGCCGTCAAAAGAAGGAGATGTCACCCGGTCCTGTGGTGCAGGGAGACCGTACATCATGGCGCCCGACTCGGACAGGTTCATGTGCGGCTGTCCATTATCATACTTGAAGTACGTCCCGCTCAATGTGAGATCCAGATCGTCTGTAGGGGTAAACCTCAACTTTGCCGCCACATAGTTCTGCTCAAGATCATCGACCGTATCACCCGAGGTGTCCTCAACCCAACCGTCTTTCTGGTCGTGCAGAAGGCTCAGACTTCCATAAAACGTATCCCGGACGATCGGCCCCGAGATAGTACCAGCGGCTTTGAACTTGCCGTCCACTCCCAGTTCAACTGAAACCGGTAACAGCATATCGTTGTCGGGAGCGCGGGTAATGATGTTGACAATGCCCGCCTCGGCTCCTTTGCCATACAGTGTTCCCTGCGGCCCCTTGAGGATCTCGATACGCTCGACATCGATGAGCACCTGTTCATATCCTATACCACCCAGAACCGGCACCCCGTCCACATAGAGCCCGACCGCAGTCGTACCGGTATGCAGATCGGCAGACATGCCGCGAATGGATGGCGTATTGGTGCCGGGTCCGCCACTTTCGATAATCGTGAAATTGGGCGTAAACGATGAAACGTCGTAAATGCCTTCCATTTTCAGCTCATCAACCGTGTCACCGCTGAAAACGGTAAGCGAGCTCGATACCTCCTGCTCGTTTTCCTCGATCTTGTTCGCGGTGACCGTAATGGGCTCGAGAGTAATGAACTCTTCCGCCTGGGCGGTGGACAGACAAAACAGCATTGCAACAAGGAGAGCCGGTTTTGCGATACTCATTTTTTTCTCCTCAACGTTATTGATAAAAAACTGAAACTGCTTGAGGGCACCTCTATTTGTTTATTCCGCGTTTCAATTGCTTCGTTGTCCCGACGGGTCGGGATCAAAATCCTCATCCAGACCTGCCGGGACTCCGGTATCGAAGTTTATCCCGATGCAATCGGGACTCATGACAATTAATAGAGGTGCCCTTGACAAACCCCAGATAACAATAGGTAGCACAATGTGTCTTGGAATTCTTGCGTTTGCGTTCCTTTTTTTTGCGTTTGTGTTCCTCTTTCCAATGGGTTCTTTTAAAGGCACCTCTATTTGTTTATTCCGCGCTTTAATTGTTTCGTTGAGCAGCTTTCCGCAGGGTTTGTGTGGTGAAGCATTTGTCACTGGTTTTTCGACCCCGAAACCCGATCCCGACCCCGATTTCCGATTGTTTTTTTCAGGGTTCGCCGTCGGCCCTGTGAAATATCCGGTTTGATTTCACGGAGGGTATCGGGAATCGACCATTCTTGAATTGCCAACTGAAGACTGCCTACTGATCCCATTTCGACGCCGAAGCGCTGTTGCGCAGTGACAAGTGCTTGTTAGATAAAAGGGAACAAAACCAGTGCCAGGGATAAAACTATGATTTTTATTTATTTTTAATTTGTCCGAATAAAATCATCTCCTATATTAAAAACAACACTGGTTGTGTTTACCATTGTTGATTCTCCTTCCTAAGCCCCTCTGTAAGTGCCGCAGAGGGGCTTTTTTTTAAATAAAAAAAGGGGAAAGAATATGGTTTCGATCGACATGCCGGAATTAGCTGACAGTTCTTCTTTGCTGGCTGACGGGCAGCTCAAGTCTCAGTCAATCGAAGTGAATCCCGGCTATGGCTCCGGCAGCCTGTATGAAGTGCTTCCCCTTCAAAGCGGTATCTTTATCGTGTTTCAAAATTTTTCCTTATACGGGAACGGGGAAATCCGGCTCTTCACCAGAGAAAAGGCAAACCCGCCTCTTGTATGCTTTCCCATTTGTCTTTCAGGTTTTGGTCACATATCCTTTACCAAGCCCAAGATTTTCCTGGGAGATGGATTCTCTTATCCTGAACTTCCCGGATATGAACCCAGTCTTTTCATGGAGGTAAAGAGTAATACGCCCATCCAGTCATTCGCTGTTTGTATGGGCCCTGCTGTTTTTGAAGAGCTGACAGGAAGACGCTGCAGCGAACTTGCTGACTCACTGGATATTCTTGACTGGCATGCCGGCAACCGAAACAGGCTTGAGCGGTTACAAAGCCTGGACATTGCCCAGAAAATATGCGGATACCAGGCGCTTGCCTCTTTTAATAATTATCCCGACGACACGTTTTTCCTGGAAGCCAAGGGCTTTGAACTGGCCGCATTGCAACTCAGACAACTGGACCATTTGACAGGGAAAAAACCTCGGAAGCCGGCGGCTGATCATAATGCGGAGAAGATACATTATGTCTGTGAAATCCTGAGAACAGAGATGGAAAACCCGCCGAATAAACTGGAACTCGCCCGCAGAGTGGGGCTTAACGACAAACAACTAATTCAGGGATTTAAAACGATGTTCGGCTTATGCCCGTTTGAGTATCTGCGAGCCGTACGCCTTGAAAAAGCTCGCGATCTGATTGCCAGCAATGAATGCAATATAACAGAAGCAGCTTTCAGTGTAGGTTATTCAAGCCTCAGCCATTTCACAAAAATATTTCGCAATACATTCGGGATAAATCCCAAGGCTTTCGCCAAAGAGAGCAAAAACAAGAGCGCCTCTATGTATTTTCATAAGGGTCCACAACGTTCCTGAGGGCACCTCTATTAATTGTCATGAGTCCCGATTGCATCGGGATAAACTTCGATACCGGAGCCCCGGCAGGTCGGGATGAGGATTTTGATCCCGACCCGTCGGGACAACGAAGCGATTGAAGCGCGCAACAAATTAATAGAGGTGCCCTTGAGTCAGGCCGGTTTGCGGGCAACCACATATCCGAGATTCAGGCTGCGCTTCTGCCTTTCCTCCCCGATTTCAAGCACCACCCTCTCCTCCACTGCAAAACCGCAGTCGGCGACCAGCGCGCAGAGGGTGTCGCAGGTGAACAGATGATAGGACTTGTGGCCCGATTTCGAGGCCCAATGAAGGTAGTGCTCCAGATTGTCTTCGGTTTCTGCATGGCAATAGGTCGGCACAAGAAGCACGTCTGATGGGCCCAGCACCCGTAGAGCTTCCCGCAACGCCGCGCTGGGAGTTTTCATGACCAGCAGCCTGTCGTAGTGTGCTGTAATGAACAGTAAACCGGGAACGTTTACAGTACATACACGCTCAAATTTGAACAGCGCAATTACCCGGACTTAAGGACTTCTCTATTTATTCCGCGCTTCAATCATTCCGGGGGAACATATATCGGCAATCAGCACAAATGCCGGAGGTGTCTCCGGGAAGTCTCGAATGCTATTTCGATGAGCGGTCAGGAAGGGACAGTCAGCCTCATGTTCGGCCGATCGTTTGAGGCAAGAGGCAGCAATAAATCCCGGCAAGCCGGTGCGGTATGAATCTCTCGATCAGTGTCTTCGTGACGGTTGATTTGTTCGAATCAGGCAGCCTGAAGAAGCATTTCAGCTCTTCTGCGGGCATGTTCGTATTGCGCTCTTGTTTTTCTTGAAGGTACGGGATCGCCGAAAATCTGCCAGCCGCAACTTCCGTTGCACTTGAAATTGTTCAAACCCATAAAGCCCCAGACGTCCTTGAGAGGATAGCCGAGAGCGACACCGATTTCATGCGGAATACGATTGCTTTCGGTCCAGCGCTTTGAAAGTTCGGTGAGAAATGTCTGAGCGTTCAGGCCGAAAGGATATTTCAGATGACAATGCAGGATTTTTTTTGACGCTGTTTTTAAACGTTGGTTAACAGCCTGCTCATTATAGATGATGAATTTCATTGAACTTTCGTTCATGACCAGCAGGGAATAGCTCAGGCGCCATGATTTACAGAACGATCCGATGTGATCGAGGCATGCGTCAAAAGGCATATCGATGATCTCTTTTTTCAGGATAAGCAGTTCTCCCGATTTACCGCCTAAAATCACGCCTGAAACCTGCAGGAACAGCCAGCGTTCAAATGAACTTTGCGGCATATCAGAGGAGTTCAGTTTGTTTTTCCATTCCTGAAAGGCAGGTGAATGAATAGTCGATGTTTCAGTATTCATGATGAGGCATTTGATAGAGTGACTTCAATCATCGAGGCCAGATTTTGTGCAATAGCAATACTTTTTCCTTCTATGTCAATGGTCAATGGGCCGTCAAACGGCGCTTTTTCCAGAATTTTGCACTTCTTTTCAGGTTTCAGTCCAAGTGTGTCAATGTATTTCAGCATCTCAATATCAGTAGCTGTGATTGATGATACCGTGACTGTTATTCCTGGTTCCGCTGTCGACAGCGGGACTGTATCAGTGATTTTTAACGTTCCTTCTTTTGTTGGTATCGGATGTCCGTGAGGATCATGAGTCGGATACTCGAGCATTTTGTCAAGTGCTTCAGTCAGTCGATCCGAGACCACGTGTTCAAGCCGGCATGCGTCATGATGAACCTCATACGGCGAATAACCTGCCATATTGACCAGAAACGTTTCAATCAATCTCCTTTTTCTGAGCAGTAAACCAGCTTTGCGTTTTCCTTCTTTGGTCAGTGCGACTCCTTCACGCCATTCATGGAGCAGTAAACCCTGATCGGTCAGCTTTTTTACTTTTTCCGATACGGTCGAAAGGCTATGGCCCATTGCTTCAGCAATCTGTCCGATGGTCACGTCATTTCCTTTCTCTGACAAACGAAACACTGTTTGCAGATACATTTCGCTGGATTCGCTGAGCATATCCCGTATACAGGTATAGACACTAAAAAACATCCCCCTGTAAACCTTGCAGAGGGATGCTAGAAAAGAATCAACAGTGGAAGGAGGACCAATGTCAATTGCAATATAGCAAACCTTCTTAATTTGACAAGTTTAAAATAAGGCGCGTCAAAAAAACAAGCCCCTCCATGGCGCTGGCAGAGGGGCTTGAGCAAGGAGAATCAACAATGGTATGAGAACCAATGTTGAGTGTAATATAATGATTTATTTTATTTGGACAAGTTAAAAATAGGCGATCAAAAAAAACAAGCTCCCCTGTGGCACTTTCAGAGGAGCTTGAGCAAGGAGAATCAACAATGGTAAGAGGACCAATGTTGAATTCAATATAGGCAAATATTTTAATTGGACAAATTATAAATAAAAATATTTCTGCATGGAGATGCTTTTTTTTATATCGTCATGCCGTGGGCCGCTGCGTATGCCTCGATCCTGTCTGCGTGGTCCTTGTCTCCGAGATTGAGCTGGCGGAAAAGTTCGTCGGACAGGGAGCAGTTTTTCCTGCTCATGAACTCCTGGTAGTGCACTTCGCCGACTGACGTTTCAAGTTCGTAGGCGATTTTGAGCGCCTCCTGCCGCGAGGGGGGGACATGTTTATAGCTTGTGACAAGCGACTCGATTTTTGTGTTGGCGGATTTGAGCGATTCGATGTCGTCTGACAGCAGACCTTCAGGTACTGTTTCAGTGTGTTTATGAGAGTTTTTTTCATTTTGGAGGAGAGCGGCATGCCCTCGTTCCTCGATGGATAGTTGCCACCAGAAATCCTCGTCTTCTTCGAAAAGGTCATGAAAAAGGGAATACAGTGTTCCAATACCAAGCTCCAGGTTTATGGAGAGATCAAGGAGGTCCGAAATTGTTTTTTGCATAAGTATGTCAGTTCACGTGATAGTGATAAAATCTAACAGTAGTTTTCAGTGTTCAGTTTCCAGCAGAGCAACATTGATGAAGGACTGGTAACTATGTAATACAACGATTGGATGTTCCAGAAAATTGTATCGGGCGGGCAGACCGGTGCCGACCGGGCGGCGCTGGATTTTGCTCTGTCGAACGGTATCGATCACGGCGGTTGGTGTCCGAAAGGCAGGCGTGCCGAGGACGGTTCGCTCGATGATATCTATCGGCTCGATGAAACGCCTCGAAAAGATTACCGGCAGAGAACGGAATGGAATGTCAGGGATTCTGATGCGACGCTGATTGTCTATAATCATGAATTGTCGGGAGGCAGTGCCTATACCGCCGAGATGGCTCAAAAATATGACAGACCCTGTCTTCTTCTTGAAAACGGAGGGGCCGGTATGGAGCGGTCTGTTCGCGACTGGCTGGATGAGCACAAGGTGAAGGTACTCAATGTTGCCGGACCGAGGTCGAGTACTGAAGCTGAGATATACACCATGACACGCGACCTGCTGGAAGCGGTCTACCTGTTGCGGTAGGCTGCGTATTCCCGGAGGCTTGTTCAGAAATCAATGACGGTGATGGTTGCCAGTGCGGGCAGACCGAATATCGATACGATGATGATGTCCGAAATCAATACCGGACTTCTTCTGGATATACGAAATGCCAGATAAATGATGAGGCAGAGGATAATGCTCGTCATGGCAGCCGGTATGTTTTCTGCATATACAGCAACCGGGTTCATGAATGATGAACCTGTTTTATTTTTCTCGATCTGAATGGGGAACAGAAAAGACGCTACAGATGCACGTTGCAAAATGGCCTGTTCATATTGTTTATCCGGTGCTTTTGTGAATTCATGCTTAATGGTAAAATCACCGTTGAGCGCCATGCCGTGGAGAGGTTTCAATTCCCTGCCGGGCGGGCGGATCACGAGCGAAGTGTGGAGCATATCCGACCAGAAAGCAAGAGCGAATGCTTCCGGACGGAATGTGTCGAGCGGAAGTCTTTTCAGGGTTGAATGTGGTTGTTCGATTGCATACAGAGAGTTTTCCGATACAATGAAGCCGTAGAACTCTTTTCTGTGGTGTTCGCGTATAACAATGCCAATGACGTTCTCGTTCAGATGGTTTCCGGTATTGCTGACAGATGGCATGGAGTCGATCATTTGCATACGGAAAAGTGAGCCATTGCTGTCGATGAGAAAATAACCGGCATCGTATTCTTTTCTGGCATCAGGATTTCCGCCAAGAGCTGTTACAGGAAACCTGAATCCGCTTTCTTTCAGTGCACGGGTAAAAAGATTGCTTTTCTTTTCATTCACATTCCCATTGAGCGGTGAAAGAAACTCTATTCTTTCGGTACTGTTATTGAACCTGAAAAAATCACCAGGTTTCTGTAGCCTGGCATCTTCCGGGTTCGTTTCAAAGAGCACATGGAGCATCGGAGGGGATGAATTCACATGATCAGAAGATAACCATAGGTATTGCCAGCCCGAACGGGCCTGTTCAGGTGTGATGCCGGTGCCATGGATATGAGTCGGAAAGATTCCCCACTTTTCAAGGTTACGCCAATAGAGAAAGGGCAGGTTTGACTGGAATTCTTTTCTGGTAAGCGAACTGTTGTCCTCTTTGAAATAGCCGGGTTCTTTGCCTGATATTCTGTCCGATGTGCTGTATACGAATTCCTGGAGTACGGGGCTGAAGTGCATCTTCTGACTGGGAGCAGGCGGCAGAAACGTTTTCCAGTAGAGATTCGGCAGGGTGGTGCTCAGAATAACTGCGGCAAGGACGCATGTGGCTGTTCTCGAAAGAGAGAAAAGCGGCAGGTGTACAGGTTTATGGAGAAAGCTCAGTGATGTGAAAAAGACAACAAAGAGACAGGAGACAGTGAGTGAAGCATAGTGCCACAGTGAGGGATTGAATTGCCCGTAAAACGAAGCGGGCAGAAGAAGTGAAGAAAGTGAAAAGAAAACGGCAAGTACAAGCAGTTTGGTCGGCAGGTTTGACGCAAAGAAAAACGACAGGGTGAGCAGATAGGCTGCAATTCCGAGCAGGTTCCAGGGCAGCAGGGTAAGGAGGACCGGCAATATGATTTCCTGCGGGAAGAAAAACAGGTTCAGAACAGCTATCAGTAAAAGATACCCGACAAGGCTGACCAGAATGAGAAGCAACAGCCCTGTTATAATCATGTGGCTGACCAGGATTTCCGGTCTCAGTGGGGTGTGAAACAGAACGCGCAGGCGTTTGTTGCGCGATTCCGGCAGTATCTGCAGAAAACCGATGACGATACCACAGACAACTACAATCCGGTAGGCATCGAAGAATAGCGGCTGTTTGAACACAATGACTTCCCAAAGGCCGTATGTGCCGTAGATTCTCAACATTGATTGCAGGTTTATATAGCTCTCTCCTGCGGCATAGATCAGAAGCAAAGGCAATATCCATATCCCGGCACGAAGCTTTATCCACTCTTTCCTCAAAAGTGCCGGAAGCTGTTGTCTGACGATCAGGTTCGTTTTGTTTTCGGTCGGCGGCATGGGTGTTCAGTATTTACCGGTCAATCCTACAAAGGCGTCTTCGAAATCGAGGGGGATTGCCTCTATAGCCACAGTGCCGATCCCCTTGATTTCAAGGTGATTTTTCAAGGTGTTTTTATCGATGAAACCGTAGAGCCTCGTATTTTTTTTTGTATGAGTCACACTGCTGACGGTGCCTTCTGCAACCAGTGTGTCTGCGATTGAAGAGCGATTATTGAGCTGATAACAGCGGAACGACGACGTGAACTCGTTTTTTGGAAGGGACGCGATGACTTCCCCGTCTTTGAGCACGATCATATCGTCTATACTGTTTTCGAGTTCCTGTACAATATGTGACGTTAAAAGAACGGTCGTTCGGTATTCATCGATGTATTCACGGAGGAACTCAATGAAGAGTCTCCGGTAGCAGACATCAATTCCCATGCTGTAATCGTCCAGTATCATCAGTTCCGGTATTTGCGCCATGATCAGGCCTAAAACTACCTGGGATCGCTGACCGTTGGAGAGCTGCGAGAGTTTTTTCTTCTCAGGTATTTTTGTCCTTCCAATCAGTTCGAAAAAAATGCCGGTGTTCCACTGAGAATAAAAAGCAGAAAAATACTGTTCGAGTTCTTTGGGCGTCATGAAATCATATTGTATGAACCCTTCCTGCAGCAATCCGATCCGTGAACGGTTTTTTGGGGTAAGAGAATGACTTGGTTCGTCAAGGATCCGGCAGCTTCCGCTGGTCGGACGCAGGAAGCCCATGAAAATATTGATCATGGTTGTCTTGCCTGCTCCGTTTTTTCCGAATAATCCCGTTATTCGTCCTGGTTCGATATTGAACGAAACATCATTCAGAGCGCGTTTTTTTCCGTAATCGTGAACAATATTTCTGCATTCGATCAATGACGTCATGTTTGCACGTTCTTTCATGAGTATCTATCCGGCCTGCCATAGCAGGTTGACAGGCCAGATCATGGTTATGCCGTTAGAAATCCAGGCGCATTCCGAGGTAAAATCCACGTCCTTTGACCGGGACTGAACTTCTGGCGCTGGTTCCGAGGCTGGCATTGAAAAGATTGGTTACGTCGAAAAGCACTGTTGCTGTCGAAGCACTGGATCTCAAGACATCAAGTTCCATTGAAAGATCAGAGATGAACCCTCCCCTGATATCTCCTACGATATAGGCATCGTGATAATACGCACCGGATGCATTCAGCCATGCCGAACTTTCCCTGGTTTCACTGTTCGACGTTGTACCGTAAGGGGTTTCACTGCTTATTCTGGCATCTTTGATAAGGCCTTTTGCGTCATCACGCCACCTGTTGATGGAGGCAACCCGCAGTCTGTCATCCAGGTAGTTTCCCTGCAATACCAGGCTCAACACGAGGGGAGCGTTGTAATTATCAGGAGGCATTTCCGATCTGGGAATGAGTTTACCATCATAAAATACCGCGAAGTAATCTCTTTCGATACCGTAAGAGGTTGTGTAGACATTGTCACTGTATCCGCCGTAGAAGGTTTCTGACCAGCTTTTTGATGCACCCAGAGTCAGCGTCTGCTTGCCCAATGGACCGGAATCGAAGGTGAATGCAACGTTGGCGGAGATACCGTCAAATGACCCCTCGCCCTCATTGGTCATAGAGTATATGTAGTCCGAATCGATTTTTTCAACCTTGTTTATCAGCTGTTTTCGGTGGTCGCGATGAACGGCTTCAAATCTATAGCTGACATTGCCTGACGTGCCATAAAAGCCGGCCATGATTTCATCGGAATACGGAGTGTCGAGACCCTTGGCCAGGTAGCTTCTGTCAGGACCTACCTTGTCAATGATCCTGTGAGTACTGTCCCCGGTGGACGTGTCGATCCACCACTGATTGTTGAGATAGGGTCTGTATATTTTAAAGGCATACGCTCTCAGTGTCCTGCCATAGTAACGGTTGTAGCCGGTTACAAGCATGAGGGTTCCATTGTTGAACGTGTCGTACTCAGCTTTGAGGCGAGGTGCGACATCGATGTTTTCCGTGAACGAGTCATAATCGATACGCATTCCGGGCGTGAAGACAGCTCGTCCCCATTCGAGATCGCCTTCAAGGTGATAACCGAAGGTCTCAAGCGATTCGGTTTGGTCGTATTCCTGAAAAACGGTCTTGGTGTGGATGATTCTGCCTGGCAATTCAACAAAGACTTCAGATTCAGCCTCCTCGTTCCACATGTCAGTTTTCGTTGCATTGAAGTCCAGTCCTGTCGATATTCTTTTGAGCCAGGGCAGGTCGAGATCTATCGACGTGAAAAGCAGTTTCAGGTCTATGCTTTGGTTGTCCAATGTTACGTCTCCGACACCGCCGTATTGCTCTCCTTCTTCAGATACCAAGGAAGAACGCGAATATCGATAGCTCGTTGCCGTATCGCGACTGTAGCCATTTTGTGAATACGCTGCATTGAACGTTATAGCACCGGCTTTTGTCATAAAATCAGCGTTTGCCGACACCCTGTAAGCATCGTTGTAAATTTCCCAGTCACTGTCTGCCCATGCTTCTCTCCATCTCAATTCTTCATATGGAGCGTAGGTGAAGTTGAACGACAGATTGATGTTTTCAGACGGGTTTGTTACCAGTTTGGTAAAATAGTTTTCATTTGTCCTGTGCTGTGTGTCATCATAATAGGCATATTCTCTGAAGCCGGTTCTTTTGCAGCGGCGGAGCGGAATGTTCGAATGCAGTCTGGAATAGCCTGTCATCAACGAGGTGTTTTCTGTCAGCAGGCCCTCGGCGACAACGTTGACCGAATAGATTGAAAAATCGGGCTGGTTCTCGGGGGTTTCGGAATCCACATCGACGTCGCGCATATAATACCATTCATCCTTTGTGTGTTTTCCTGATATGCTGATCCCCCATCTGTCTGTCCGCGGATCACGCAGTTCCGCACTGATGAGTCCACCGGTGAATCCTCCGTATTTTGCCGGGATGTTACTGGTGTAGGCCGTCACTGATTCGATCAGGCTGATATCGTAGAACATGTTTTGTTCTGCGCCGTGGATTGAAAGGTCATAGAAGCTGGCGCCGGCATTGTTGTCTTCAGCGCCAAGCCCGCTGGGATTCAGCCTGTTGGTATTGTCTATGTTGTCGATAAGGAAGTTGTTTTCGTAGGGTTTTGCACCGTTGATCGATATTTGCGGAGGTCTGATCTCACCACCTGTCAGACTTGAGTTCTCTTCGTTGGAGAACCGTATCTCAGGCAAGGATTTCAGCGCACCGGTAATCGAGCGAGTGGTATTTGGAAAAATGCTCAGCTCGTTTTCATCCAGGGTTGACTGTCCTGGCTGGTTTGCTTTTGTCTGTACAAGAATCGAATCAATCCGGGCAGAGGTTTCTCTGGTGCCTGTCGAGAATCCTTCGGTATTATTTCCCTCGGCGGATAGGTTGAGTGGCGTCAGCAGGCAACCGGCGATCACTCCTGTTATCAGCAGTCTGAATTCGGTTCTGTTGTTCATGTCAGGTTTTGTTACTGGGTTTGAAAAAATGGTTGCATGTTTTTCTGCCTGCCGGCATGCAAGCAGAAAAAGGGTTGAAAATATCCCGCTGTGGGGATAAGAGTAGGAAACAACCGCTCTTAATGTAAAGCTTAATTTTAATTAGACAAATTCTAAGTAATTTATGGGGATGATCTTGGTGATCTTTTTTACTGCCATGAGATCGCATCAGGTGCCGATGATCATGACTGCTGCCGGGACTTTTCAGATTGTCTTTCTGACGTTCGGCAGAGGGAGCAGGTGTGTTTTTTGGAGAAAACGGAAAACAGGTCAGGAGGGTGAGCCGGTCTACCTGTCACGGTAGGCTGCGTATTCCTGGAGGCTCTTGATACCGAATTCCTGACGGCGGATGCAGGCTATGGCCTGGACCGATGCTTCGGCAGCCTCGATTGTCGTAACGAACGGTACGCCGTTCATGACCGAAGCGGCTCCGATGGCTTCTTCGTCATGGAGAGCTCTCTCGCCAAGCGGTGTATTGATAACCAGGTCGATTTTGCCGAGACGGATCGTATCAAAGATATTCGGACGGCCTTCTTCGCCGACCTTGAAGATTTTCTTGCATTCAATACCGTTGTCAGTAAGGAACTGATGGGTCCCTGCCGTTGCAACAAGATCGAACCCGATATCGTAGAGTTCCCTTGCGATACGAAGGATTCTGTCGTCCTTGTCGTGGTTGTTGACACTGATGAATACCGATCCGGACAAGGGCAGTTCCATGTTCGCGGCCTGGTATGCCTTTGCAAACGCTTCCGGAAAATCATAGGCGAGGCTCATTGCTTCACCGGTTGACCGCATTTCCGGTCCGAGGTACACTCCGGACTTGAGGAACTTCGAGAACGGAAAGACCGGTTCCTTGATCGCGAGGTGGCTCATGCCAAGCTCGTCACAATCGGCCAGGCGGTATTCTTTACGAAGGTCCGAGAGTTTTTCGCCGAGCATGATCCTTGTCGCAATTTTCACGAGCGGTATGGCTGTTGCCTTGCCTACAAAGGGGACTGTCCTGCTGGCCCGGGGATTGACCTCGATAACAAAAACGCTGTTGTTCTGTACCGCATACTGCACATTCATGAGGCCAACCACGTTGAGGCTTTTTGCAAGCCTTTTCGTGTAGTCCTTCATTGTTTCGATGACCTGCGGATCGATATTGTGGTAAGGCAGGATCGATGTCGAGTCGCCGCTGTGAATACCAGCTGCTTCTACATGCTGCATGATGCCGCTCACGACACAGTCGGAACTGTCGGCAAGGGCATCGATGTCGAACTCGACTGCGGTTTCGAGAAAGCGGTCGATAAGCAGAGGGTATTTTTCGGAGATGAACAATGCCTGATCGACGTATTCCTTGAGCGAATCGTCATTGTAGATGATTTTCATTGCTCTGCCGCCCAGGACATAACTGGGCCGGACCAGGACAGGATAACCTATCCTGGCGGTTATTTCCTGTGCTTCTTCAAACGATATTGCCGTATCGTAGTCCGGATGTGGTATCCCGAGTTCCCTGAGCAAAGCACCGAATTTCTTTCGGTCTTCAGCGAGGTCGATACCTTTTGAGGACGTGCCGAGTATTGCAACGCCAGCTTCTTCCAGCCTGGTTGAGAGTTTCAGCGGTGTCTGGCCTCCAAAGCTGACGATGACTCCGAGCGGCCTCTCATGATCGAGGATCCGTATGGTGTCCTCAAAGGTCAGCGGTTCAAAATAGAGCTTGTCAGCAGTGTCGTAATCGGTCGAGACGGTTTCGGGATTGCAGTTGATCATGATTGCCTCGTAACCGGCTTCCTTGAGAGCGAAGACCGCCTGGACACAGCAGTAATCGAATTCAATGCCTTGTCCGATACGGTTGGGGCCGCCACCAAGAATGACGACTTTTTTTCGGTCAGACCGTATCGACTCGTTTTCCTCGTCGTATGTCGAATAGTGATAGGGCGTTTTTGCGTCGAATTCAGCGGCGCAGGTATCGACGGTCTTGAAAACGGAGTGGAGATTGTAATGATCCCTGAGGTCTCGGACAGTCTGGTCGGTAACGTTGAAAATATAGGCGATCTGGCAGTCTGAAAAGCCGTGCTCCTTTGCTTTGTGAAGTTTTTCTTTCGAAAGCAGACGAGCAAGGCTCAGGACTTCATCGGAAGGTTCGGAAGCTGCTGTGGTCATGCAGTGTGGATGGATTTAGAAGCACTTACAGGAATAGCTTGAACTTGCTACAAAGATAAGAAAATACTGTTGCAGCTGAAAATCCGTGCAGTATACAAAAATGAAGAGGGTAATCAAAGACGGAGTTTTGTATACGAAGTTTTTTTACATTATGGTTCGGATGACTAAAGAGTTAAAAACAGCGCTTGCGCATAACTATCTGTTACGTTAAGGTATGGAAGAAAAGAGAATTGATTCAATCGAGTCTGCTATAGAGGATATAAGGGCGGGTAAGCTTGTCATTGTTATCGATGATGAAGATCGTGAGGACGAAGGAGATTTTATAGCTGCGGCAGAAAAAGTGACTCCTGAAATGGTAAACTTCATTACCAAGGAGGCGCGGGGGCTTCTCTGTGTTGCCGTGACCATGGACCGATCGAAAGAGCTGCAGCTCGATCCCATGGTGCAGAGGAACACATCACAGCATGAAACCAATTTTACGGTTTCGGTCGATGCCATCGCCGAAGGCGTGACAACCGGGATTTCGGCCTATGACCGTTACATGGCCATAAAAATGCTTGGTGATCCAGCCTGTCATGCAGACGACTTTTCCCGTCCCGGCCACATATTTCCTCTAAGAGCAATGGAGGGCGGGGTCCTCAGAAGAGTCGGACATACGGAAGCGGCTGTTGACCTGGCAGAACTGGCAGGGTGTTCTCCTGCCGGACTGTTGTGCGAGATTCTGCATGATGACGGGACTATGGCCCGGTTACCCGAGCTACTCAAGATCAAGGAGAAATTCGGCCTCAAACTGATTACGATCAAGGACCTTGTCGCTTACCAGATGAAGCTCAAGAAGCTGGTGAACCGTTCGGTGGAAACGCATTTGCCGACACGACACGGCGAGTTCCGTCTGATTGCCTATGAAACCTGTTGTGACGATCATCAGCAGAACCATCTTGCTTTTGTCAAGGGTGATGTCGATACCGATGATCCCGTACTGGTGAGAGTGCACTCGCAGTGTGCGACCGGTGACGTTTTTGCATCGTTGCGCTGTGATTGCGGTAACCAGCTTGCGGCCGCCATGCAGCAGATCGAAAAGGAAGGGCGGGGCGTTCTGGTCTATCTTATGCAGGAAGGACGCGGCATCGGCCTGATCAATAAGTTGAAGGCCTACAATCTGCAGGACCAGGGTTTCGATACCGTCGAGGCTAATGAAAAGCTGGGATTCAAGGCCGACCTCAGGGATTACGGTATTGGTGCGCAGATTCTTCAGGATCTGGGCGTGAAAAAAATGCGCCTTATGACAAACAATCCGAAAAAGATTGTGGGACTGGAAGGCTATGGGCTTGAAATACTCGAGAGAGTATCCATTGAAATAGAGCCTAATTCTGTCAACCAGGTATATCTCGAGACGAAACGGGATAAAATGGGGCATATGATCAGATGTTCCTGTACTTACGATGAAGAGAGGGATCTGAGGGGGAAGTGATGAAACGTGAGTTACAAGTTACAAGTAACGAGTGACGAGTGACAAGAGAGTTGGCTGGTTGGCTGGACGGCAGGAAATGTGGGGTGGAAGTAGCGCACTTTGTTGCGCAGGAGTAGTTCGCTCCGACTCGCAGGAGTATGGTTTTAAGTGCTGAGCAACGAGTGCTGAGTAAGAAGGGAGAATATTTGAATGATTTGTAGGGGCGAAAAATCTTTCGCCCGTCTGGGTGCGGGGAATAAAACGCCAATGAGTATCAGCGTTCGATGAGAATAACTATTTACTAATCACGATTTACGATTCACGATCATAGCCAGCCGGCCATTTTTTACTAACAAAACAGAAAGGGGTAACAACGTCAGATGAATATGGATGTCCTTCAGAAACAGGATGAGGAAATTTATGGTGCGATCACTGGTGAGGTAAGGCGCCAGACGGAAACACTTGAACTGATCGCATCGGAAAACTTTGCGAGCAGGGCTGTAATGGAGGCCTGCGGATCGGTGATGACAAACAAGTATGCCGAAGGGTATCCCGGTAAACGTTATTACGGGGGCTGTGAGTTTGTCGATATTGCCGAGAACGTCGCCAGGGAACGTGCAAAAAAGCTTTTCGGCTGCGAATATGTCAACGTTCAGCCCCATTCGGGCTCAAGTGCGAACATGGGTGTTCTTTTTGCCGTTCTCAAACCTGGTGACAGGATCATGGGTCTCGATCTTTCTCACGGAGGTCATCTGACTCACGGCAGCAAGGTCAACTTTTCCGGCCAGTTCTTTGAAGCACATACCTACGGGGTGGAAAAAGAAACGGGCTGTATCGATATGAACCGTGTTGAAGAGATGGCCCTTGAAGTCAGGCCAAAGCTTATTATCTGCGGGGCGAGTGCTTATTCGCAGGGATTTGATTTCAAGGCGTTCAGGGAGGTTGCCGACAGGGTCGGTGCGTTCCTGATGGCCGATATCGCTCATCCGGCCGGGCTCATTGCCGCAGGGTTGTTGAAAGACCCTGTCCCGCACTGTCATTTTGTGACCACCACGACGCACAAAACCCTTCGCGGTCCCCGGGGAGGTATGATCATGATGGGGCAGGATTTCGAAAATCCTCTCGGGATCACGGTCAAAACAAAAAAAGGCGTTCGTACGAAGATGATGTCCGAAGTCATCGACGCCGAGATCATGCCGGGTATCCAGGGCGGCCCGCTTATGCATATTATCGCTGCCAAAGCAGTCGCATTCGGTGAAGCGCTGCAGCCCGAGTTCCGCGACTATGCCCTGCAGGTCCGGAGCAACGCAGCGTCTATGGCTGACTGGTTCAACTCCCTTGACTACCATATCGTGAGCGGAGGAACAAAGAATCATCTCATGCTCATCGATCTTCGCAACAAGGGAGTCACAGGAAAGGTCGCCGAGAACCTGCTTCATGAGGCCGGGATAACCGTCAACAAGAACATGGTGCCTTTCGACGACAAATCGCCGTTCGTGACGAGCGGAATCCGTGTCGGTACGCCTGCGATGACCACGAGAGGAATGAACGAATCGCATTCCGAGGCGATTGCCGGTCTGATCGACAGGGTCATCAGCGCGGCCAACACCGATTCGATCGAAAGGGTCTGCAGGGAAGTGAGAGAGGATGTCAAGGCGATGTGCCAGGATCTACCGCTCAACGATTTCGGACCAACACCGTAAGGTGCCTTGTAAAACCGTGGCAAGTGGTTCAAGAGCAAGGCGAACGGAGCACAGGAACCGGAGTGTACATGCAGTACATGAGGATTCCGAGCACCGCTCAACGCAGCTATTGGACTGCTTGCCGCGGTTTTCCGAGGCACCTTGGGGAGATCGTGAATCGTAAATCGTGAATAAGAAGAAGGGGAGGGCGGTTTTTCGAGGGGAAGACTGACAGAGCTAAGAATCAAGAGTCAAGATACAAGACATTTTTCTTTCCACTCAGAACTCATTGCTGTTGCTCATTGCTCGGCAACTGAATCATCCTCCTGCGCACAAAGTGCGCTATACCTTCTGGTCACTCGTCACTTGTCACACGTCACTATTTATAATGTTCTACAGTCTGGCGGCGGATGCTGTTCTTGTGCTCCATCTTCTGTTTATCCTTTTTGCGGTTGCAGGCGGAATGCTGCTTTTCAGGTGGCGATGGCTTGTGTTGTTCCACCTTCCTGCGGTGGTCTGGGCTGTGCTGATCGAATGGAGAGGATGGATCTGTCCGCTTACCCCTCTGGAGAACTATCTGCGCCATAAGGCTAGACAGGAGCCTTACGAAGGGGGATTTATCGAGCAATATCTGTTGCCGGTGATCTATCCGGCGGAACTGACCCCTGACATACAGTTCATCCTCGGTCTTTTCGTTCTTGTGCTCAATATCCTTGTCTATGTGTCAGTATTGCTTCGGGTTATCGTCAGGAGACGCGGATGAGGTTCTCATTCTTAGAAAAGAAGGCATGGAACTGACTGCGGGGGTACGAGCATTCACACTCGTTCATTACTCCTTGTTTACCGGTTCTGCAGGATGGTATCGATCATCTTTTCGACCTCTGTTTCCGTTGTTTTCTGGTCCTTGCTCAATTGGTGGAGCGTTCCGGTTAGCTTTTTTTCCGTCTCGAGGTTCGATGCAGTGCGGAGCTTTTCTGTCAGGAGTTTTCTTTTTGTCTGAAAGTCTTCGATGATCAGTTTCCTTACGGCGTCGAGAAAAGCGGTAAGACACCTCCTGGCTTTTTCCTGCGGTTCATCATCCGAGTCCTGCCAGTGGGTGCTGACGGGATCGTCCATCAGGAGTCCGGATGCAAGATCACGAGCTTCGGTGCGTTCAAACGAGCTGATTTCCCTTGTGATATCGACGTAGACACCGGTTTCTGAATGGAGTTCCCTGTATCGGTTCACAAGATGCTCCAGTATCGACGCGGCCAGAGGATTTGAAAGTTTCAGCAGTGCCTGGTGGGACATGCAGAACTCAAGCACTTCATTTCCATAGAACGTGCTTTCGAGCAGTGCTTTTATGAACGTTTTTTCAACTACAGACAGTTGTTGTTCCTTTTCTGTTTTTGTAGAAGAGCCGGTTGATTTCCTGTCTGTTCCACGTGACCGTTTTATGCCGAGCCGTTCTTCAGCAATGATTGTTTTCAGTACCGGTACACTGATGCCAACCTGTTTTTCGAGTTCCTGCAGGTAAAACTCTCTTTTGACTGTATCCGGAACCAGTGTTATGGTTTTCAGCATGGTTTTGACAGCTGCGGATTTTTGTCCCGGCTGGTCGAATGAGCCGTGCTTTCGAAAAAAAGCAAGCTGAAAATCGGTGAAAGATATCCGTTCTTTCTCAATAAACCGAAGGAATCCGTCCTTGCCTTGTTTGCCCACGAGGCTGTCCGGATCTTCTCCTTCCGGCAGAGCGGCTATCCACGGGGTCAAACCGCTTTGGACAAGAATGTCAATACCGGAAAGCATCGATCGGGAACCTGCTTCGTCGCCGTCGTAGATAAAAAGTACATCCCCGGCATACCTTTTCAGCAGTTTGGCCTGGGCGAGGGTCAGCGCCGTGCCGCATGAGGCTACTGCGTTGCAGAGTCCTGCCTGGTGAAGGGCGATGACATCCATGTAGCCTTCAACGAGTATTGCAAGCTCCTGTTTTCGTATGGTGTCTTTGGCAGTGTGAAGGCCGTAGAGTATCGTTGACTTGTCGAAGACCCTGCTTTCCGGTGAATTCAGGTATTTTGGCGTGTTTTTGTCATTGCTCAGGGTGCGTCCGCCAAATCCGATAACCTGCCCACCGATCGAGAAGATCGGGAACATGATCCGGTTGCGGAAGTAGTCGTAGTACCTGTTCTTCTTCGAGCTCTTCTGTACGAGGCCGATCGATACGAGCCGTTCCGGTTGCAGGCCGGAACGATTCGCATGGGTGAAAAGGTAATCCCACTGGTCGGGTGCAAAGCCCAGTCCGAAAGATGTTATGGTTTTCGGTTTCAGTCCCCGTTTGGAGACAAGATAGAAGAGGCCCTCTTTTCCATCCGCCGAGTTCAGCAACCGGTTATACAATTTTGCAGCCCATTTCAGGGTTTCATGTGCCGTTTGTTCATCCTTGTCTGGTACGGCTGTGCCTTTGAGGTGGCTGCTGATATCGATGCCGCATCGTTTGGCAAGCATTTCCACAGCTTCAGGAAAAGTGACCTTTTCCATTTCCATGATAAACGTAAAGACATTGCCACCCTTGCCGCTGGAAAAACATTTATAGATCTGCTTGTCCGACGAGACCATGAATGAAGGTGTTTTTTCCTGAGTGAAAGGTGACAAGGCCTTGAAATTTCTTCCCGAGGCCTGCAGTTTCACATAGTCGGATATCACATCGACGATATCACAGCTTTCTCGTATTTCATCGATTTTGTTTTCTGGTATCATCTTTCGACTAATCCTGTCGGTATACAGCGTCTCTGTGTTATGATGCATGCCTCATGCCGGCGAATGAATGAGTGGTTGCCTACATCATATGATACTGTGAAAAAGAGCATGAAGCAATTCTCCGCACAGGAAGGTTCAGATGTTCGACTGGGCGCAGAAACGTCGCGGACAATCAGATGGAAAAATATTTTTTCCTGAAACAAAGCATTTTTCTAAATTTTACGGTCAAAACTGAAAAAATGCTGAGGTGTCGGGCTGGATTCGGTGTCATGTTTTTCAGGTTTCTCTTATTTGTCTACTTTTGTTGGAGCGTGAACAGCAGTCTTTTCTATCGGCAGTAAATTCTCAATATGGATTAAAAAATCAATCATGCTATGAAACAGGGATTATTCACGGCAATTCTGATCATTGTCACCTTCGCGGTTTCGTTTGCATTCTATGTCTGGATGGGGGGGACACCCGAGGACTCCAC
>JANQHB010000074.1 GCA_028277225.1 Chlorobium sp. | reverse complement strand
ATAGTTCTCAGTTCTGAGTCCTTAGTTCTAAGTGAGAAGATAATTGCCTGGAGCGAAAAGTTTGTGGAGAATCGTTCTTGATCATTTATAGGTCCTATAGGACTTATGGGACCTATAGGAGAAATATCAGGCAGTCTTCAGTGGGCAGTCGGCAAGTTGTAGGGGCGGGGATTTTTGTCATTTGAGTCCTTTACGTCCTTTTAGTCTTTTTCAACTGGATCGGAGAACCAACAACCCAACAACTCAACAGCTCAACGACTCAACAACTAACATCTCACACCCCACATCTGACATTCCCCTTCAGTTGAGAAAATGGGGCGGATGCATTATCTTGAGCGCAGAAGAATCTATCCACCTTTCCTCATTATTTGTGGTATGCTGCACAGGATTTTTCCCAATGTACTGACGACAGTGCGCATAGTGCTCGTACCGGTTTTCGCGTTTCTGCTTTTGCAGGAGTCTGCGTCTCTGAAGCTCTTGGGGATTATTGTTTTTATTGCCGCATCCCTTACTGATATCTGGGACGGTTATCATGCCAGGAAGTACGGTCTGACCAGCAGGCTCGGTGCATTTCTCGATCCGTTGGCAGACAAAATTCTCATAACTGCAGCGTTCCTGATCTATGTTCGTGAGGGGTATCTTGTTTTATGGATGGTGCTTCTGGTGCTGCTGCGTGATATTGTCGTAACGGTTCTTCGTGTCTATGCTGAATGGAAGGAAAAACCCGTGATTACCAGCAGGGAGGCAAAGTACAAGACCCTGGTACAGAATGTCTTTGCCTATGTGATGATGCTGTTCATTCTTCTCGGAGAAAAAGCGTATACCGGCGAGCAGGTATCCGGTTTTTTCATCAGGATTCTGTATTCCGATTATCTGGACCATATCATGCTTCTGATTACTGTTTATACGGTCTATACAGGAATATCCTACCTCGTTCAGAACTGGAAAGGTCTTCTGAGTCCGGTTCCCTCCCGATAGACCGGTATTGGAGACGATCATGAGAACGTTCACTGCCAAATTTCTGGGAAGCTGTGCCGGTCTTGGATTCATTCCGTTTGCGCCCGGTACGGTTACAAGTCTGGTTGCAGTAATCGTTTTTGCAGCTTTTCCCGTACTCCTTGAACTTCAGGTCGCTATCCCATCAATTCTGGTTATTACGGCAGTCGGGGTCTGGGCTTCCGGGGTCATGGAGGAAACGTGTGGTCACGATCCTTCCCAGGCGACCATCGATGAACTGTCAGGTCAATGGTTGGCGCTGCTGCTGCTTCCTGATGGATGGGGGACCGTTCTTCTGGGATTTGCAGCGTTCAGGTTTTTCGATATTCTCAAGCCGGAACCTGTCAACAGCATGCAAAAGCTGCCGGGGGGCTGGGGGGTGATGGCCGACGATCTGGTTGCGGGTATCTATGCCAACCTGTCTGTTCGCATCCTGCTCTGGCTGCTTTCGCTGGTTTCTGTATCGATGCCTTTGTAAAAGGCCTTGATACGTTTTCGAATCCCAGGGCCGTCCAGTTCGAGCATACGATAGAGATCCTTCATGCTTCCATGGGTTATGAACCGGTCAGGAAGTCCGAGTGCAAGAACACTGTTTGTCAGTCCTTCTTTTCTCAGATGGTCGTTCACGGTGCTCCCCAGCCCTCCGATTGAGCTGTTTTCCTCGACGACGACAATTGTATCGTACCGTTCGGCAACAGCGTTGACCAATGCCGTATCCAGAGGTTTGAGAAATCGCATGTTTGCCACAAGCGCGTCGATATCATCCTGTTCGAGAAGTTGTGAGGCCTCGAGCGACATTCCCACCATGGTACCGATCGAAAGGATGGCAAGAGAGGAGCCGTCACGCACGATCTCGCCTTTTCCTATGTCAATCGTGTTGAATCCTTTTTCGAGAGCTGTTCCGGTTCCGGTTCCTCTGGGGTAGCGGATTGCGACCGGTCCTTCCTCATGAACGGATGCTGTATAGAGCATGTCTCTAAGCTCCTGTTCGTCTTTTGGTGCCATGATGACCATGTCGGGGACAGGATTCAGAAAGGAAAGATCGAATGAGCCATGGTGCGTCGGACCGTCTTCTCCGACCAGTCCGGCACGATCGATGGCAAAGACGACAGGAAGTTTCTGAAGGGCAACGTCGTGGATAAGCTGATCGTAACCGCGCTGCAGGAATGTCGAATAGATTGCGCAGAAAGGTTTAAAACCTTGAGCTGCCATGCCGGCAGCAAAGGTAACGGCATGTTGTTCGGCAATACCGACATCGAAAAAGCGGTTCGGGTAGCTGTTCTGAAAGAGATCGAGAGAAGTCCCGCCGGGCATTGCCGCGGTGATGCCAACGACTCTGTGATCCTTTCGGGCAATCTCGCAAAGGGCGTGGCCAAAAACGTCCTGATATTTCGGGGGAGGTGTTTTTCCGGTACTTTTCAGTGATTCACCAGTCATGATATCAAAGCCTCCGCTGCTGGCGTGCCATTTGCTCTGATTGTCTTCAGCAGGTTTGAATCCTTTTCCTTTTGTCGTGATGATATGAAGGAGCTTCGGATGGGGCAGTTCCCGCATTTCCCTGAATGCCTTGACCAGTTTTTCCGTGTCGTGGCCGTCGATCGGTCCGAAGTAGCGGAAACCAAGCGCTTCGAAAAAAGCGCCCGGTGTCAGGGCGGCCTTTATGCCGTCCTCGATTTTATGGACGGCGTGTTTGGCCGTTTCACCAAGGTCATTGTGCAGGAGCGAAATCGAATCCCAAATGAATTTCCGGACCTTGTTATAGGTTTTGTTCAGGGAAATGTTGACAAGATAATTTTTCAGGCCGCCGGTACTCGGTGCGATCGCCATCTGGTTGTCGTTGAGCACCACAAGGACATCGCTTTTGGTGTCGCCGAGATGGTTCATGGCTTCGAAAGCCATGCCGCCTGTCATGCTGCCGTCTCCGATAATAGCGATGATCTTTTCGTTACTTCCTGAGAGATCCCTGGCGAGCGCCAAACCGGCGGCTGCGGATATCGAAGTGGAAGCGTGGCCGGCTCCAAATGCGTCATGAGGGCTTTCCGATCGTTTCGGGAAACCGGCCAGACCGTTAATTTTCCTGTTGGTGTGCATCAGGTCTTTTCTTCCTGTCAGCATCTTGTGAATGTAAGCCTGGTGTCCGACATCCCAGACGATCTTGTCATGAGGCGTCCTGTACACGTAGTGCATGGCTACTGTCATTTCCACGACACCCAGGCTTGAACCGAAATGCCCCCCATTTGCTGAAATTACATCGATGAGGTATGATCGGCAATCATCAGCGACACCTTGCAGTTCTTCAGGCTTGAACTTTTTAAGGTCATCAGGTGAATGAATATTTGAGAGAAAGGGATATTTCTCCGGATTGGACGGTGGTGTATTTTCCATCAGGATTGTTCGTTAGTGCCTGTGTATGCTCGTCGGGTTACCGTGAAAAACCCGGTTTTTCGTAACTCTACTTCAACTAACGGCTTTGAACTATTCGCGGTTCCTCGCTACGGGAAAAATCAGGAACAGGAATATGCATCTATGGTAGAGTACTATACCGACCCCGCGGGTATCAGGGTTTGTCATATCCCTGAAATATGCAGCAGTACCTTGCGTTTTTCACGTGGTCCGTCAAGCTCTACAAGAAAGACGGATTGCCATTGACCAAGCAGCAGTTTTCCTGCTTCAAAAGGGATCGTTTCAGTGCTGTTCATGAAGAGGCCCATGAGGTGTGAATGAGCGTTGTCACGGCCGTCTGCCGGTGCGATATTGTGCAGGTAATTTCCATCCCTGGGAACAAGTCGTTTGAGAAAAATCACCATATCTTCAAGCAGTCGTCCTTCCTGTTCGTTGATGTTTATGAATGCTGTAGAATGCTGGGTGACAAGCGTGATGTGTCCTTTGTCCAGGCCGCATGAAGCGGCGGCTTCACGTACCTCTTCAGTGATGTCGATGATCTCTATCGGATTGACGGTTTCCCGGCTGATTGTTCTGGTGAGGTATTTCATGGGAAAAAGCAGATGCCGTGTTTATTTGCAGAAGTATTGCGTTGAATCCGTAAGGAGCGGCATATGATTTAAAGCTCAATTTCGTATACTACACAAAATTATTCCAAAAACCGATCTCAATACCATACCGTCATGTGCCCTATCAGAATATCTTTCGCGACAGCTTTTCTCGTGATCTGTGCCTTGTTCTCCACATCTCTTTTTGCCGGGGCGCCTTCTGAACCTTCCGTCAGCAAGAGTCGTTTCAACGACCTGTCGGTCAGTTCCGGATATACGTGGGGGGATATACGATACGATGACCGGATGAGGATCATTCCGTTTTCCATAAGAAAGGGATTTGATATCAGCAGGTTCGTTGGAATGGACGGTCCGGGCGCTCTTCAGCTTGGTGTCGAGCCTTTTTTCAATACAATCATTGAGCCGGAAGAAGGCTACGAGGTGGGTTTGAATGTCGGTTTTCGCTACATCGCTCCCGTGGCTGACGGCCTTTCGTTGTATGGGGAAATCTTGTCCGGGCCCATGTATCTGAGCATCGATACCGTTGAACAGGATGAGCCTGACCTGAACTTCGTCAGCCAGATAGGCGCGGGTATCCATGTGGATCTGTCCGGCAACGTCGCCTTTATCACAGGCTATCGGTGGCGGCACCTCTCCAATGCAAACCTGAGTAAGCCGAATTTGGGGATCAATACCAATTATATCCTTGCCGGTTTTTCATTTGTGTATTGACGGTCTCTGCCCGCCTGCAGACATGCCGAGAAACAACAGAACAATGACAAGCTGATTCATATTTTCCTCTCTTACCCCAAGATCGTTGCCGATGTCAGGAAGGGCGGGAAGAACGGCATCGATTGAAAACGCCGTGAGCGACATCATCATCGCGATCAGTGCAACGGATTCGACGAATTCCAGGGTGTCTTTGCTTGCCTTACTGGACATTCAGATCGTGTCCTTTGTAGTAATCGGGGTCGGCGCTGAACAGGTATTTGCAGAACCAGGTGAATTGGCCGGTATGATGACTGATATGTTCTGTTACATGGACGAGAATACTGTAGCCGCTATGCTCGAAACCCTGAACCGTGTAGACTCTTGTCAACTGTTCTTCAGAGAGGGCGGTTATGACGGCTATGCAGTCTTTTACGGTTTTTTCGAGCAAGGTACGGAGTATTGCTTTCGATATGCCGGGCTTGTCGCTGAACTCTTTCTCGCGTTGTCGAATATACGTTTTGCCTCCTATTGCTTTCAGAACGTACTGATTGAGATTACCGACAAGGTGAAGTATGAGATTGCCCGGGCTTGTCAGGTTGGGCGAAAAGTCAACCCATAGTTTGTCATCATCAATGGACTCGAGGCAGACAAACAGTCGCTTTGCAATGGTGTCAAGGTGATCGATAACTGTGTTGCTGAAAGGATGTGGCATGATAGGTGTTAGAGTGTTTCCTGATCAATATAGCAACGCTCTGTCAGCAAACCCCGAATTTTCCGAGAGTCAGCTGATCGGTGAAGGCTTCTATATAGGCAAGCTCGACCTGGATGATCGTTCTGACCTGTTCACGAACATCGTCGAGATTGAGCCCCTCCTGGAGAATGAGTCTTGCCGATGCCTGTAAAGGCTCGTCAAGCGGTTTGCCGATCTGGCTGCAGAGATATACCGTGACTTCCTTCACTCCTGCCACTTCTTTGTGAATGCGCCTGGCTATTTCGTGACTGAGGACATTGTAGATCTTCCCCACATGATTGACCGGGTTTTTACCTGCGGCTGCTTCAAGGCTCTGTGGACGGTTGAACGTGATGAGGCCGTTGACCCGGTTTCCCCTCCCGACCTGTCCGCCATCACCGCTTTCGGCCGATGTGCCCAGCACAGTCATATACATTCCTTCGGCTCCACGTTCGGGATCGTCGAGTGTATTCAACTGGACGTTTATGGTATTGAGGGTCTGCTGTTTACAATGGAAAAACTCGGTAAGGTTGTCCTGGATGATCTGTTTTTTTTCGAAATAGATGGTTTCATTTGGTATATACCTGTCCACAAAGGCAATTGCGACGGTAACGGTCAGATCGCGGTTGTGCCTGAATGCCATGATTTTTACATCTTTTCCTGTTTCGGGAAAGGCATACTTGAAGATGTTCGAATTCAGGTACTGTTCTGCATCGAGTACAAGACGTTCCGTTTCGGTCCGGGGAGCGTGGCCTACGCCGACAGAGGTATCGTTTGCTCCTATAAACGGTCGTGAAAACGCGTCGGTCAGTTCCAGAGAACCAGGCTTGATTTCATTCTGGTAAATGACATTGATCTCCGGATCGACAAACCGAAGGTTTTTTTTGATCCATTGTTTCGCTGCGGCTTCGGCGATCTCGCCGATGGGTACGACGGTTCCGTTATGGGTATAGGTGGCACGGTCACCGAAAATCAGTTTCATCGGTTCGATCACCTTGCCCCCGCCGGGTTTGGGCAATGTTTTTCCTGCAACCAGCATTCCCTTGTCGACGTTATGATGAAGGATTTTTCCAAACCGTTCCTTGTATTCGGAGCAAAGCGATATGCAGACCGTCTCCATGATAGCATCGCACATGGTGTCGGGATGAGCCAGTCCTTTTCTTTCAACAAGTTCCGTCGGCTGTTCTTCTACGGGAGCCGATCGTGAGGATTCGACAACGATATTTCTCTGCTTTTTCATGAGAAACCAGGGGTGACTGATGTATGGGGCCATGCAAAGCACGCAGGCCGGGGACGGATGAAGTATGCAATATGACTACACTAACGGGCAAATCCGGTTTAAATGTTTCCCTGCTTAAATGTTTCCCGCCGTTCTTTTTCCATTTGAGATGGCGTGTATGAAGCACTTTTCGGGAATTTTCTGGAACCGTCTAAACTTTATATAAATTAACAATGCAGCATGCACGTGCTTATCTCCCTGTTTTTACCCCATAGGTGCATTGTGACGTATTACATACAACAAAGCTAGTTCTAGTGTAGAGCCGATGCCTGTTGAAGCGCGTTGAGCCTGTTTCACAATGATGGTTTGTCGGTTTTGGGGTGTGATATTTTTCACAGACAAAAGAGGAGCAGAAATGAGAACAATTCTTTTGATCCACGGATACAGTTCCGAAGGACGCTCTACAAACCGGTCGACTATCGAAAAGATCTACGGAGACCTGCCTCAACGATTACGTTCAATCTCCGGTATTGGCAATGTTGCCGAGCTCGATCTCAGCCGGTGGATATCGCTTGAAGACGGGGTCACGCTTGATGATATCAGTTTTGCAATGCAGCGGGCACTGGAGTCGGACGAGTACAGCCATCTCTTGCAATACAATAAAGGGTTTCATGCAATTACCCACAGTACAGGGGCCCTTGTGATCAGGAACTGGCTGCTGAATCACAGTCCCAAACCTTCTCCGCTTCGCCATCTCATACACCTTGCCGGTGCAAATTTCGGGAGCGGTCTTGCGCATGTGGGAAGCGGTCAGCTTGCCCGCTGGGGCCGGGAAATTTTCGATGGACGTGAAGCCGGTATACAGGTTCTTCGTGAACTGGAGTTCGGATGCGGAAAAACACTCGATATGCATCTGCAGCTTCTGAAAGAACAACAGCACCTGTTTGATGTCTACAAGGTAAGGGAGTTCTGCCTCTGCGGCTCCCAGATCCCGAAGTCAATGCGGAAACTGCCGATACGTTACGTCAAGGAGGATTCTTCCGACTGTACCGTTCGTACGTCCGCATCCAACACGAATCTGCGATATTTTACCGTAGAACCCCAGGAGTCGGCCTACCGCCTTTCGTTCAAAGAGGCCAGGGATCAGCACCGCCGCCGTCAAAGAGGCTGGAGTCTTTCGAGTCTTGATTACGTCATATCAGGTCAGAGTATCCCCGGAATGGAAGGACGGCCTCTGGTGCCGTTCGGCGTTCCCTTTGAGACGGCGCATCTCGGCAAGGATTACGGTATCGTCTCCGGAGCCGATTCATGGCAGTATGTCGAGCCATTCATTAAAGCCGCCTTGAAGACAAAAGAAACTGATATGGCCGATTACAACAAGACGGCTCTTCAATTCGAAAAGTTGACAGCCGAGACCGAAGATCTCGCTTCATCTCTGGTTGATATAAAGCGATCGTTGTTCGAATGGCATCCGAGACGGCAGTACGAGGCTCATGCGCAGCTTATTTTCCGGATACGTGACCAGGACGGCCGTCAGGTTGAACATTTCGATATCTTTCTTAAATCGGTCAACGTTTTGCGCAAACAGACGCCTATCGAGACTTGCATCGAGACAGACCATGTCAACCGGTATGATAAAGGCACGATGACTTATTATCTGCGGACGAAAGAATACCGGGACGGTTCATTCCAGGACAAACTGTTCAATCTTGCTGATCTCGAGCTGGAGATATCCGCGCATGAACCGGGAACGGATAAAATCCTGTACCTTCCGATCAGTGTTACTATATCAGGCGAGGATCTGAAACAGTTCATTCAGCATCACCAGACAACACTGGTGGATATTACCATGCTGCGCATACCTTCGGATGATGTGTTCACTGTTCTTAAAGATAACAGGAACTGAACCGGAGGTTGACCTTCTGCCGTAGCGGCAACGCTACGGCAGATTTCGTTCGGGCATCGTTTTGATAAACGAAGAGCTGATGCTTTCGGGTTTATAGTGTTATTCCGCCTTGATCGTGCCGGTCGGTCTCACGATCACCTGGTATCCTTCTATGCTCTGAGGAATTTTTGCATGGACTCCGGTATCCGTTCCGGCAATCCCGACGATAATGGCCGCATCTCCCTCATCTCCAAGCCCTATTCCCACGGAGACAACGCCCTCAATAGCCAGAAGCTCCTCTTCATGAGACTGTTTGACTTCCTGAATGGTTTTCATCTTGTCAGCATTGATGCAGCCGACGCTTGTTGTCAGCAGCAGGCATACAGCGATCACGAGAGTTTTCACAATCGCTCAATTTAGGACAATGTCAGATTCAGGGTGGAGAAGACGTTTTGAATCCGGTTGACGACAGTTGTCGTGTCGCTGCCGGCAAACAGCAGGCCGACCAGCTTTTTTTCATCATCAAGCACAGCCGAGCCGCTATCTCCACCCTGGCTCATGGCTCCCGCAAGCAGCTGGTCCCTGAACCTTGCAACCTTCCCGCCGCCATACTGAACGTCGACGGTAACATCGATCTGCTGGATTTCTCCGGTTGTATAGCCAGTCGTTCTGCCGCTTTTCTGGATTGACATGCCGAGCGATGCTTCGGCAACATCCGCGATAGTACCTATGGAAAGGATCTGGTCCGAGACGTCTTCCGGTTTCAGCGGACGAGCGATAGCGGCATCGACAAGGTTGTCCCCGGTCATGGTGCGTATGGCTTTAAGCCTGCTGCCACTGCCTGACAGCGCGGCCATTGCGTTGCAGGTACCGGCAATTGCCGTGGCCACAGGGCAATCACTATCGGCATCGTTGAAGTGTATCGGAACGAATGCCGTCAGTTCTGCGATGAGGTCATCGGGATTTTTACCGCCGTCATAGGGTCCTGGCTGCAAAACAGGGTCGCCGGCCGATGCATCGTTACTGTTTGCCAGCACATGGTTGTTCGACAGGATATAGACCTCTCCGTTTCTCCTGACCAGGCAGCCAAGCGTTCCGGCGGTTATCGCATAATGACCGATGCTGGAGCCTCCCGGCGCTGGCCTGATCTTGTCAAAAGGCGCCTGGAGTGCGCGAATGCGTCCCGTTGGCACGATATCGGTCGGTATCCCGTCAACAGAGCCCGGCAGCAGGTCGAAAACGGAGAGTTTCGATGCGGGTTCTTTTTTTTCCACGGAGCAAACGATGCTCAATTGGCCGGTTTTCTTCCCGGCGGTGACTTTATAGCCCAATCCTGTAGCGACAACATTTCTGTACTTCATCAGTCTTGAGCAGGCGGAACCGAGAACCGGCCTGATCGAGGAGATATTCATTTCCATATGTCCTCCTGAGGTACGTTGGGTTTGAGGGGCAGGTATAGTGTAATTAAAGCAAAAAAAATCAGGACCAGCCGTTCCATGATATATTTTTTACCGATCCGTTGAATGAAGCCATGTTTTTTTGATCCCTTGTTTCTCTGAAACTCTCCCGGTTTTAGTACTTTTTTAAGAGCAGACAAGTATCATCATAAAAAACACACGAACATACCGTAACTCCAGAACAATCGGATTGGACAGGCAATGGATGCATTTTGCGAAAAAGAGAGGTGTCAACATTTGCATATATGAACGGATATAGCCCAAAAAAGCCGGAAAATGAGTGGTGTGATTATTATGATCGTTTCAGCTATTTCGCTCCGGACACGATTCGTGACGGTTGTCACCCGAGGATCATGGAGCATCCGGAAGCGTCGGCAAAGGCAATTGTGTTCGTCCATGGCCTTTCGGACTCTCCTTTCTTTATGACGGCGATCGGGGATTATTTCTTCAGGACGCTCGGCTATGATGTTTACATTCCTTTGCTTCACGGTCATGGTCTCAAAGAGCCGAAAGGAATGGAAGGTGTTGAACTCGAGGAGTGGAAGGCCAATGTCGCTTTTGCAATACAGCAAGCGGCATCGAAAGCCCGGGAAGTATCGGTAGGCGGATTGTCAACAGGTGGAACGCTAAGCTTTTATATGGCGACAGTGAATCCGAAGGTTCATGGTTCGCTGTATCTTTTTTCTGCGGCGCTCGATCTTGCCGGAGGGCGTTTCGGGCTGCTCGGGGATCTGAAAGAGATTCTGCTGCGTACCTTTCTGGTCGATCTGTTCGATAAAAACAAACCGCTGGTCGGCGATAATCCATACCGGTACAGTCATATCGATCTGGATGGGGCGGCAGAACTGGCAAGACTGATCAAGGAGACCGACTCGATCATAAGCGGATACAGTAAAGCAGATCCATTTCCCAAAAAAGTGTTTGCCGCGCATTCGGAATGCGATACAACAGCCAGGATTTCCGGTATTGAAGAACTGCAGGATGTATCCGTCCCCGATCGGTTCAGGTTTTTCCGGATACCTGAACGACATGGTGTAGGCCATGCAAGCGTTGTGTTGAAAGAACCGATTGTCAAAAACGGCAAAACGCTTGAAAAGTCGAATCCTCTTTTCATGACCATGATGAAGGCTGTATCGGACTTTCAATAACCTGAACTGAGCGTCCCGGCATGTTCGGCAATCGCTCAATTCAGGAATAAGAGACAAATGTACTTTTCCTGTTCTGAGAGCTGTTCGGGCATCGGGAACCGTTAAAAGATATTCGGATGGAAACACAAGTATACTGCATTGTCATGACGACGGCACCTGACCGGAGCGTTGCCTCCAGGCTTGCCGAAGGGCTGCTTGAGGAGCGTCTTGCCGCCTGTATTCACATGCAGGAGATCAGGAGCTGCTACGTCTGGAAAGGTGATATTTGCCGGGACGAAGAGACGGCCATGTCGATCAAGACGCTCGACAGGAACTATGGACGGATCGAGGATTACATCAAACACCATCATCCCTATGATCTGCCCGAGATCATCAAGGTTCCGGTTATCGGGGGGCTTCCCGCATACCTGGACTGGATCGGGGCGGCAGCAAAAGGATCAGGATCTGCTTAAGAGTCTTTTGAGGCGGATCGCATATTCAGAAAGGGTCAGCATCGGATTGACATTGCGCTGGATAGCGCGGATTGCCTCTTCAGTTGCTGTCGAGAGCGAGAAAAAGTCGGGATCGGGAAAGTTCTGTGCAAAACGGTTGACGGTCTCTGACAGGTCGGGATTGTTCAGTGACTGCCAGTCAGGATCGATTGTCGTATGCCGGATGTCCTGAAAAAAAAGCAGCAGCGAGCCAAGTAGTGTGATGAGTTCCTGTTTGCCGTGGTTTTTCGACAAGTTTTCCATCATGGTAACTGCTTCGGCAAGTTTGCCCGGAGAGAGAATTTTCCTGAGCAATTCGATTGCTTTGTCTCTGATATCAAGCCCCTCGAATGCTGATGTGTCTCCATCAGCCATGCTGCCAACAAGATCAGCTGCTATCCGCAGGTTGCCTCGTGAGAAATTGATGATAAACTGTCTTATGTGATCCTGGATATCCGGGTGTGATTCGCATAGCCACCTGTCGAGATCGGAAGGCGTTATCCGTGAAAAGTTCAACGCCTGGCATCGGGAGCGGATTGTCGGGAGCACGTTTTCGGGTCTTGAGGAAACCAGGATGAACAGAACGTGTGCCGGCGGCTCTTCGAGCAGTTTCAGGAGCTTGTTGGCAGCAGAAGCGAGCATTTTTTCGGGTTGCGAAAGAATGAAGACTTTTTTCCCCTTACCGGCAGGCATGAATGATGCTTTCTGCTGCAGCGTGATGACCTGTTCGGTCAGTATTCCCATCGCACGATCCATTGACGGAGCGAAATAGGGATTCAGTTTTTTCTGCTCGATCAGATCGTGATATCTCTCCTTTGCATCGCTGATGCGCTTACTTTCGGATTTTGACGGGTCAACCGTATCGAAGAGGACCGATTCGACGGGAAAGACATATTCGATATCCTGATGCATGAAGGCATCGATATCCCTGCAGCTCCGGCAGGAGCCGCAGGAGCCGGATTCTTCTGCAGTATTCCTGTCTTCGCAGTTCAGCACTTTTGCCAGTTCAAAGGCGACCGATTCCTTGCCGGTGCCTTCAGGTCCGCTGAAAAGGTAGGCATGGGCGAGCCGGTCATTTGCAACAGCTTTCTGCAGGATACGTTTCTGCAGCGATTGACCGATTATTGTGTTCCAGCCCATGATTAATTGGAGTGACAAGTGGTGAGTAACCAGTGACGAGTGACAAGTGACGGGCGGAATGGCAGCTGATAGTAATTTGTTTTTTTAAGTGCTTGTTTCTTGTCACTTGTCACTATCCTGCAGATCATAGAAATGTCAGCCAGTTGTAAGGATCTTCTCCCGTCTGGATGATTTTCAGGTAATGGGATTGAAGGATATCGGTTACAGGGCCTCTTGTTTCGTTGCCTATGGGATATTTGTCGATACTGCGTACGGGAGTTATTTCTGCCGCAGTTCCGGTAAGGAAAACCTCGTCGGCAATGTAGAGGGATTCCCTTGGTATCATGGTTTCGTGGACTTCATAGCCGAGTTCCTTTGCGATATGGATGACCGCCTGGCGTGTGAATCCTGCAAGAACCGACTGACCGGAAAGAGGAGTATAGATGATGCCGTCACGGACAAGAAATATGTTTTCGCCGCTTCCTTCAGAAACATAACCATAGACATCCAGACCGATTCCCTCGGCATAGTTGTCCATAATGGCTTCCATTTTGATGAGCTGCGAGTTCAGGTAGTTGCCGCCTGCCTTCGCCCAGGTCGGCAGGGTATTCGGCGCAAGCCGGTTCCAGGAAGAGACCCTGACATCGACACCGTTTTCCAGAACGTCATCGCCAAGATATGCCCCCCATTCCCATGTAGCGATCGCTACCTCGATTGCGGCAAGGTGGGGATTGACGCCAAGTGCGCCCTGACCGCGATAGACAAGCGGCCTGATGTAGCAGGACTTGTGACCGTTCACTCTGATTGTTTCGAGAACAGCATCCTTGAGTTCCTGCTGTGAGTAGGGAATCTCTATCCTGTAGATTTTCGATGAATCGTAAAGGCGCTTGATATGTTCGTCAAGAAAAAGGACAGCAGGGCCTTTTTCGGTCTCATAGCATCGGATACCTTCAAATGTGGATGATCCGTAATGTATGACGTGCGAAAGGATATGGATCTTGGCATCGTTCCAGTCGACAAGTTCGCCGTTCATCCAGATTTTATCGGACTTGTTCATTGCGTCGCAATTGATTGGTAGTGGTGTATGAAGAACTTAAACTTGAAAGATATATTGTTTTGGCTTTTTTTAAAGCCGTCAGGTCTGATTTGTCGTATAAGCGATACAGTGATTCTTCACAGATGCTTCACATTTCACCGGGTGGGATGATATCCCGGTGGTCACTGCTTTCTGATGAACGAAGGTAGAAAAAGCTGTCCCGAAGCAGATATCGGGACAGCTTTTTTGCCTGGATGAGAGGTCAGTATATTCTGTCGTAGACTCCATCGACTTCCCTCAGAATCGGCGAGTAGGTTGCTACATTTCTTCCGAAACAGAGGCCGAGCGATTCATAGAGGGCAACCTGATCGAGGTCGACATATCGTTGTTCGATCGCTTTGCTGGATTCGATGTATTCGACTTTTCGTCCTTTGACACGCGAAATGGTCACACCGGTTTTTCCTTCCAGGAGGAGTATTATTGCGGCGGCACCGGCTTCGTAACCGAAATTGACATCATAAGCAGAGGAATTTCCAGCGCGCACGAGGTGTCCCGGATGGATTTCGCGAACTTCAGGAATTTCATAGATGCCTTCGACAAACATGCCGGTTTCTTTCATGAATTCAGGCATGTCAGGATCAGCTTTGAGTCTTTTCTTGATCTCCTGGCAGACATATTTGCCTGCACCGGCCAGTTTTTTGTGGCCGAAAGCGTCGACTCCGGCAGATTCATCGACAATATCGGAGCCATCGGCGTTTTTAAGACCTTCGGCTACGACGATAGTGTAGGTGCCGGAATGAACGTCACTTTCCCTGATCCTTCTTGTAAAGCGTCCGACGATATGTTCGTAGACGACGTCCCAGTCGGCAGGTATTTCAGGAATGAGAATGCAATCGGCTTCAGCTGCAACACCGCTCCTGAACGCAGTGTGCCCGGCATATCGTCCGAATACCTCGGTGACAAGAATACGGTTGTGTGTTTTTCCTGTTGTTTTCAGGTCCTGGACGAACTGTGCGATGCGGTTGATGGTCGAGTCGCCGCCGACCGAATAGGTCTGCAGGTCGAGGTCCATGGTTTTCGGCGCATGGATACAATGGATCCCGTTGTTGTTGAGGTCGACCATCACGCTGCCGCTGTCATCACCGCCGCTGATGACCAGCCCGTCAAGCTCGAACTTTTTCATGCCGTCCTTGATGCGGTTGTATTTTTCAGGATTACTGATCGCCTTGATCTTGACCCTTGAATGACCGGCTTCCGAACCCGCGAAGTTGCCCGAAAACTGATCGAGACGCGCGGGATCGAGCTTGACAAGTTTATCGCAGTTCACAAGGTTGTATAATCCGGCATATCCGTTCGGGATAACGTACAGTTCGATACCTTTCGACAAAGCCATGAACGCAGCGCCTTTGATAACGGCGTTCAGTCCGCCGCAGTCTCCGCCACTTGTAAGAATGCCAATTTTTTTCACGGTATAAATCTCCTCATTGGTTAAATGTAAAAACGGCTGAAATGCAGTTACCCAAGATAGATTATGGAAGATGATTATTCAACTGAAAATGTTTCCGTTGTAAATGTTGCATCAACACTGCCTGATTTACTTTTTTGACTTTCTCACTATCTTCATCTTACTTGTCACTTGTCACTTGTCACTTGTTCACTGTCCAATGACTTTTCAGGATCACCTCTACATCGCATATGCCCATTTGCGGGAAAGAAAGCGGCAGACAATCCTGACAGCGCTTGGTGTCGGCATCGGGACGGCAATGCTTGTCACCACGATTGCTGTGGCAGGAGGAATGTCGAAAAACGTGGTGAACAAGATTATCGATATCGTTCCGCACGTTATCGTCAGTGCCGAGCGTGTAAAGCCGCTTGTGCCTGACAATCTGATCGGCATGCGGAGAACACTGCTTGGCATTGTTGAAAAAAACATCACCGATGAGTCCAAAGAGACGATAAAGAATTATCCTGATGTTGCCGGAAACATCAGCAAGCTCGATGCGGTGGATGTGGTTTCGCCCTATGTCATCAGTAACCTGATTGCGCGTAACAAATCGCGTTTTACTTCATGTGTCGCAAGGGGAGTCGTTCCATCGAAAGAAGCCTCTATTGCAAATCTGTCTTCCAAACTCCGGGAACCTGATGCCCTCAGGGAGCTTGCCTATACGCCCAACGGTATTCTTGTCGGGGATCTTCTGGCTGAAGAACTCGATGCTTCCTATCACAGCCGTCTCATGCTCATCAGTCAGAACGGCGACGAGTTTCCGGTTACGATTGTCGGTCGTTTCAGTACAGGTTTCAACGCCAAAGACAAGCAGGAAGCCTATATCAACCTTGCCCTTGCACAGAGGATAGAAGGTATCGCCGCCAATACCGTAACCGCCATAGGATTGAAAACCACAGATGTTGCCGGAGCGGGGGAGGTTGCTGAAACGATCGAGGCGCAGACGGGATATGAAACAGAAAGCTGGGATGAAACCAACAAGAACGTCATTGATTTTTACAATCGTAACGGAACGATCACACTCGTGCTGGTCGGATTTGTTTTTATCGTTGCGGGTCTGGGCGTTTCATCGGTGATGACGACCGTGGTTCTTCAGAAGGTCAAGGATATCGCTATCATGAGGTCGATGGGTATCCAGGAAAAGAGTATCACCCTCGTTTTCATGCTCGAGGGATTGATTATCGGTATGCTCGGGGTGATTTTCGGTGCGCCCATAGGACATCTGATCTGCAAGCTGATCGCCTCAATTCGTTTTGAAGCCAATACTGCAGGCGTTCTGCAAAGTGACCGTATCAATCTTCAGGAAACACCGGAAGCATATGTGATCGTGATGTGCTTCGGCGTGATCATCTCGATGATATCGGCATACGGCCCTGCAAGGAGAGCAGCAGGATATGTGCCGGTCAGCGTTCTCCGCGGCCAGGTGGGGGGGTAGAGGGGCAGTTCTCAGTCTTCAGTGTTTAGTCACCAGTTTTTGAGTTGTCTCATAAACCCGAAACACGGGCTGAAACGAAGTTGGAATCCTGCCAGCTGCCTACTGAGAACTGCCGACTGGTTTTTCGCTATCCAGCCATCTGGCTGACAAGCTAACCAGCCTCTTCAATAAGACATACCGCATGTGCAGTGACGCCTTCTTCCCGGCCGATGTAGCCGAGTTTTTCGTTTGTTGTGGCTTTGACGGCGATCTTTCCGACATCGATACCGAGGCAATCGGCGATGTTTTTACGCATTGCCATGATGTAGGGTGCTACCTTTGGCCGTTCCATGAGCAGCATGGAATCGATGTTGACGATCGAGTATCCTTCCTCCTCAATGAGTTTGCCGACATGTCGCAGGAGAATCATGCTGTCGATGTCCTTGAATTCGGCGCTGGTGTCGGGGAAATGCTTTCCGATGTCCCCGAGTGCGGCGGCACCAAGCAGTGCGTCGCTGACCGCATGCAGCAGGACGTCTGCGTCGCTGTGGCCTTTGAGTCCCTTGTGATGGTCGATTTCAACGCCGCCGACAATCAGCTTCCTGTTGTCAGCGAACTGGTGCGTGTCAATGCCGAGTCCTATGCGCATGAGCGAAAACAGTGTGGTTTTTCAGTGTCAAAAGGGTGATGCTACGGCATTGAAGATATGATTATATTTATAAAATATACAATAAAGGGGGTAGCTCGTTGCACCCGCATTAGCCAGAAGAAAAGAAAAAAAGTCGATGGTATAAAGAAACCGCAGGGGCGGGTTTGAAACCCGCCCGTACAGGGGCCTGCCCGATCCGGGGTGGCTGGTATTTCCGAATGAGTAATTCACTGGAACCTTTCGTCCTATCGGAAACCGGATGAAACGTTAACAGGGCTCCTCCGTGGGATTCTTTCGATTAAACGACTTACTTCACCGCCTTGCAGATCATCAGCTTGGGCTCCATAAAAGCTTTTGTATAGGTGACCTCAACCTCGGAAAATCCGGCACGCTCGAGCATGGCTTGCATCTCGGTTCCCGAGTAGATCCTGATGCCGTACTTCTCCACGTGCCCGGCGTGGTCCAGGCCGTCATCCGCATTCCAGCCCAGGCTTATCACCAGACGGCCTCCCGGCCGGAGAACCCGGTGAATCTCCCTCAGCGCGTCCTGCGGCTGCGGCCAGAACATAAAGGTGGCGATTGCCGCCGCCGCAGTGAAGGAACTGTCCCGCCAGGGCAAAGATGAAGCATCTCCCTGTTTGAATTCCGAAGAACCCGATTGCTCCCTCCTTCGGTTGCGGCGTGCCGCCATCTTTACCATGTCGGCCGAATGATCCAGACCGGCGCTTGCCGCAGTGCGGGAGGCGTATTTCGCCAGAAATGATCCTGAGCCGCATCCGATTTCAACAAAACGGTCATCGGGTTCCAGCCTGAGGGTTTTCGCGACGGCGCGGTACTCTGCACCATGCACCCACTGCATGAGTGAAGCCAGCAGCCGACCCTTGATTCCCGAAGGTTTTGCTGCCTGCGGCAGTTCACCGTTTTTTGCTGTCTCGTTCATGACCGAACCACTCCCCGATAAACTGATTGCTTACAACCGCCCCGACACCGTCACACCGAATGTCCTCGGTTCTCCCGCACGGCCGTACCAGGTATTGCTTACCTCGAAAGCCCGGGTGGCGTACTTCTTGTCGAAAAGATTCCTTCCGTAGAGATAGACGTCGAGATGTTCGGTCTCGTAACCGATCTTGGCGGACAGAAGACCGTAGTTCTCCTGCGAGCGGATATTGGCCGGATCGAAGTAAATTTCGCCGAAATGATTGTAGATCGCATTGACCAGAAATCCGCCGCCGAAACGGTAGGTCCCCCCGAGATTCATGGTGAATTCGGGGGAATCGATCACCTTTTTACCGTCGAACACCTCGGGGCCACGGCGATAGTCGTCATAAGAGGCGTCGGTGTAGGCCGCTCCGGCTATCAGTTCGAGCCCCGTCACCGGGCGGGCGAACAGTTCGAATTCGGCTCCCTTGCTGGTCGCTTTGGCCGCGTTGTCCAGCCGGAACGACGTACCGTCTTCGGTCATGATCTCGACCTGCATATCCGACCAGTCTATGTAAAAGAGCGCCGCATTCACCTGCAGCCGGCCGTCCAGCCATGAGGTCTTGGCTCCCAGCTCGTAGTTCCAGGTGAACTCGGGCTTGAACGACACGCCCATCACCTCCTTGTCGTTGAAGCCGCCGCTTCTGAAGCCTCGGGAAACACTGATATATGACACAGCCTCGTCGGAAAACGCATAACTGAGCGCCGCCTTCGGCAGCCATGCCTCGAAAACGTCGTCCGCAGAACCCGCATCGGCAGGATATCCAAACATGGTGGCAAACACAGGACCGCCGGGAATCTGCTCGTAATCAAACTCTTTCTCCTCACGGTCATAGCGCATACCCAGGGTCGCCTTCAGGCGGTCGTTGAACCTGTAGCTGGCCTCTCCGAAAAGGGCTATGCCGAAGGTTTCGGTTCCGCTTTTCTGGGTAAGCGTTTCACCGGGCATCCCCATCCCCATGTTCATGAAATTCATCCAGGTTTCATAGTGCCGGTCATCCTCTTCCGACAAAAGAAACAGCCCGCCAAGCCACTGTAACGATTCGTCTTTCGTATCGGAAAGCACACGGAACTCCTGGGTCCATGACGTAAGATCTCTTGCCACCATCAGCCTCATGAGATCGAGCGGCATGAAATCGATGTCGTTGGTTATGAAATGGTCTTCACTGCGCCCCGACGTTACCGAAACCAGCCGGACATCCCCCGTCCGGTATTCCGCCCTGAACACAGCGCCGTCGGCGTCTTTGCTTGTCTCTCCCGGATAATCGACCGTGATCGATTCGCGCAGATCCCCCCCGTCAAGCGGGGCGAAGTGCGCATATTTGGGACTGTCATAGCGCTGCAGATCGTAGGTAAGCGTGAGGTCGAGGTTATCCGACGGCGTGCTTCTCAAGGAAAATCGAGCATCGACGCTTTCGGCGTTGCCGACATCGTCCGCGCCGCTTACCATATCTTCAAAATACCCGTCGGTATCGTAGTAGCGAAACGCCGCCCTGAACGCAAGTTTATCATCGATAAGAGGTCCGCTGACAGCGCCTTTTGCTTCGTACGTGCTGTATTCGGCCACATCAAAGCGTAACGACGTCTCCCAGACATCCGAAGGCTGCTTCGTAACGATGTTGATGATCCCCGCCTCGGAGTTCCTCCCATAGAGTGTTCCCTGCGGACCGCGCAGCACCTCGATCCGTTCGACGTCGAAAAGGCCGATATCCAGCGACGAGTAATAGACGTCGTCCACGTAAAAACCCACCGCGGGTGTCTGGGACATACTTCCGGTGATACCGCGCATGGCCGCGAACGTCGTCATCAGAGCGTTGCCGGTCTCCGTGATATAGAGATTAGGCGTCATGTTGACGATATCCATAGTGCTTTCCACACCATAATCGTCCACCTGTTTTTCACTGACGACCGACACGCTGCCCGGAATTTCCCGGACATCGCTCTCGCGTTTTTCCGCCGTCACGACAATGGTGTTCATCTCGAAAACCGGAAACTTTTTCCCGTCGCGTTCCCGGTCGGGCGCTCCGTCCTGAACCGGCATCGTCTCTTGTGCCGAAAGCGGAGAGAAAGAGAGCGGGAGCACTGACGACAGGCACATTGCGGCGGCAAGTATATACAAGGCGGGTTTCTTTGAAAACATGGAATACCTCCATCCGTTTTAATTCCACAGGGCGATCTTCTCCGGATCGCAGAATTGCTGATCGAAGGTATTTAAGTAGAAAGCTTTCACCGGTATAGCATGCAAGGGAGTATTAATTGAATATGAGGATGAAAGGATGTGCCGGGTAAGCTGTCTGCCTCATGATGCAGACGGATGAACCAGGGACTGACATGTAGGGTGGTTGTCAATATAAGCAACTACCGGAATGGCTGGATTATCGACCACATGATCTTGAAAATCTGCCGGGAGTTGTTCCGTAGTGCTTTGAAAACTCCCTGATGAAATGCGAGGTATCGCTGAAGCCGAGATGGTGTGCTATTTCGGTAATGCTCATACGATCTTCCCTGAGAAGACCGTCTGCCTTCCGCAACCGCTCCTCTCGAAGCAGAGCGTACGCTGTCGTACCGAACACCTCCCGGAATCCCTGTTTCAGTTTTGTGGTGTTGATTCCTACCTGGCGGGCCATTGCTTCCAGGGTAGGCGGATTTTCGAGATCGCTCGTTAAAATCCTTTCCGCTTCCCGTATGCGCTCGATATCGTTGGGGCGCAATGTCGACTGTCTTGTTGCAACCTCCGATCCCTGCGCCTCGTACAGTTGGCTGATGATAAGCTCCATGCTTTTGTACTCCAGGTGCATGTCCTGGAGCACTCCCTGATACGGAGAGTTGAATATCTGGTCGAGAATAACGCGCGTCTGGGTGCTCATCGGGGCGGAGCGAGTGTAGGGAAACGTTCTGGAACCTTCAAGGGCTGGCCGCATGGCTCGGGGGACCGTGTCCGGTTGTTCGCCCAACTGCGAGTAGAGGCGACTTGGCGAGATATAGATATTGAGCACGCGATAATGCTGACCGGGGCGTGTCTCTGTTTCACACTGTGCATCGGGGGTGAACGAGATTATCGTTTTGCCCGGTTCGCCGTTGACGATCTCTTCGCGGGTCAGGGAATAGTTCATGCGGGCGTGACCGAATCCCGAAAGATGAAAGGAAAAAATAAGCGGCGCCTGATCGATCGAAAAAATATGTCTTGCCAGTGCATGAGTTTTAAGGTTCATAAACAACAGTTCAATACCTGACGGCAGTATGATATGACGGACTCCTTGAGGAAACTCTTCAAAGGAATGCAGAAAATCCCACGCCGAGCGAATGCTCTTTTTCTCACTTTGAGTATGAAAGTCAGCATGTACAGCTCTGGCTCTCATCATCCAATTCTTTTTCATGATGCATGTATTCCAGAGGGCTCGTAGTGCAATTGCGTATTATAGCCCAATATCATGGGTGAATGATACTAACTATCTGGATTTTGTCCAAATAGCGGCAAGGGCGTCATGCATTCTTACTTCACCGCCTTGCAGAGCATCAGCTTGGGCGCCATAAAAGCTTTTGTATAGGTGATCTCAACCTCGGAAAATCCGGCATCTTCAAACATGGCTCGCATCTCCGCGCCCGAGTAGAGCCTGAATCCGTACTTTTTCAAAGCTCTGGAGTGATCCATACCGTCATCCGCGTTCCACCCAAGGCCAATAACATTATGGACTTAGACTAATTATACGTATATGGGCGCGTTTTTTTCTGTTTCCTGCTGTTTGAGGAAATTCGAAGAATGCTCGGAAATTACCGTTGCCCCTACAGGTCTTTTCTTACCCCGTTTCGGGACAGTTTGAGGTACCAGTAGTCGAATATGCCGGTTATGAGGATCAGCATGCCGAAGATGCCGCCAACGGGGATCACCAGAATGTAGAATTTCCCAAGGACCCCTTTGAATATCCTGCCGTTGTGCAGTTCGAACAGAAAATTCCACAAGGGCATTCTGTAGTGTTTTTTTATTTCTTCCGGCATGATAAATGCATCGGTAACCCGGTTTCCCTGTGTATCACAGACTCCTTTGTAATGACTTGAAATGTATTCGGTGCCGTCCGGGGCAACAATATAGCCGTTGACCATCGTTCTGGCAGGTCTGTTGGTTCTTGCGGGTTCGTTTGACTCTAAAACGGAAATGACCTCGTTCCTTTCCTGAATGAAGCGCTCCAGCCCCCCGAACGAACCGACAAGCCAGGTCCCCGGTCTTTCCTCATCGAAAACCGTAGCACCCATTGCAAAAATTCGAAAAGGCATATCCTCTTTTTCGAATGTGTTTTCCATGAGAGAACCGGACCAGATCCCGTCGGTGCAGTCAATAACTATTTTCCTGTTTACAGAATCATACAATGCATTGCGGATTTTGTATTTCCAGGGATTGCTGTCGTGAATGGCCGGGTAATATTTTTTGAAAATTTTTCCATCTGCGATCATGAGCATCAGCGGGGGACGCAGGAATGTCCCGGTGAAAACAATGACGACCAGTATAGCTGACGCATACCATCCCAGGGTGTTATGATAGCTGAAAAAGAAGTTCCGGTTTTTCTTTTCGACGAGGGGTGTTGAACGTTTCTTTTTTTTGTATCGCCATTTCCATTTTTTCGGATAATACCAGACGTAAAACGCCGAGACACAGAGGAACAGCATGATGATTGCAATAGCATCCCAGACGAGTTTGCCGGGAAATCCCCAAATGCTGCCGTCGTGCAGTTCAAGAAAAACCCGGATCATGGAGATGTATTCTTCTTCGGTACTCCTCTGAGGGATGCGTTTTTCAAAATGGAGATTCGAGCCGAGAGGGGAGACATACAAAGAGGATTTTGATACAGCCACTACCCGGTCTTCTACACGTATCAGTTTAATGACCGGTACGTTGTTATCTGGCAGTTGTACTTTTTCCCATGTTGACTGATCGGAATCAAATTGCAAGAGTCCGTCATTGGTAGCGGAAAGCAGCAATTGGAATTCCCGGTCGAAAAAAAGGTGATTGGTCCGTTTTTTTCTTGCAGCGGTCGGAAAATCGCCGTCCATAAGTGGAGAGAAACTCCTGCCCCTGTCAGTCGAGTGGTAGATGCCCTGGTATCCATATGCAATCAGCGTATCGCGGTTTATTCCAGGATACACTATTCCTTTCATGGCTCTCCGGTTCCAGTTATCGGGATGGTAGTGTTTCGGGACAAGCCATTGCGGAACTGAGGCGTTGACGATCAGTTTCGGGTGATTCAGCAACACGCCCGAGATCGACATCCAGCCAAAGAAGAGCAAGAGCAATAATCCTGTGTATTTATGTATCCACCTGCTGGTTTTGTAGAGTCTGCTTTCCTTTTTCACTGGTTTATCGCTCGTACTTCAAAAAGCTTTTTTCCGTCGGGCACCATGAAAGATACGGCTTGATTTTAATTTGACTAACTAAAAAAAATATTGTGGGATGTGAGATGTGAGGTGTGGGATGCTGGAAAGTGGAGAGTGGGGTGGAAGAATGCAGGGGCAGGCCGGAGACAGATGATTTGGAGAAGGGATTAATGGTTTTGACTGCTGACTGTACACTGCTTACTGGAGACTTTTTCTCAGGGGGGCGGATAAAAAACAGTTGGCAGTCTTCAGTGGGCAGTCGGCAAGTTGTAGGGGCGGGTTTCAAACCCGCCCGTACGAAGGTCGGATGGGATTTTTGTCGTTTAAGTCCTTTTCGTCCTTTTTGGTCTTTTTTCAACTGGATCGGAACCAGCAAATCAACAATTCAACCTTTCTCATCTTACGATCAAACTACCAACATACTCCTCGATTGTCGGGTTTTCCGGTGCTGCAAAGAACGTTTCAAGTTCGTTTGCGACGGTTTCGCCGATGTCTGGATCGACGAAGTTCATGGTTCCGATCTGGATCGCTTTCGCGCCGACAAGCAGGAACTCCATTGCGTCCTCGAAGGATGCGATGCCTCCCATGCCGACGACCGGAATCCTGACTGCGTTGCAGACTTCCCAGACCTTGGCGAGCGCGACCGGCTTGATGGCGGGGCCTGAAAGACCGCCTGTGACGTTGGTGAGCAGCGGTGTTCTTTTTTTATAGTCAACCGCCATGCCGACGAGCGTATTGATGAGGGAAAGAGAGTCGGCACCTGCTTCTTCTGCAGCCAGGGCTATCGAGCTGATCGAGGTGACGTTCGGGGTCAGCTTGACCATGAGGTGGCGTTCTGTTATTGAGCGTAGCTTTGATATGATCTCGTAGGTGGCTTCCCGGCTGACGCCCATGATCATGCACTCTCCCTTGACATTGGGGCAGGAGAGGTTGATCTCGTAGGCATCGACAGAGCCGCATGATTCGAGCCGTTCGATGACCGTACAGTAGTCGTCGATGGATTTTCCCGCTATGTTGACGATAACAGCCGTGTCGAGCTCTGCCAGGAAGGGAATTTTTTCTTCCACAAACCGGTCGAGCCCTACATTTGCAAGTCCGATGGCATTGATCATGCCGCAGGGTGTTTCGGCAATGCGCTGTGGCGGGTTGCCCTTCCGCAGTTCAGGTGAAATGGCTTTGGTTACGATGCCGCCGATCTTGCCCAAATCCGTCAGGCTGTCCAGTTCCTCGCCGTAAGAAACCGTTCCCGAAGCCAGGAGAACCGGCGAGCGCAGGTCGAACCCGCGCCCGAGAGAGACAGCCGAAGACCTTGTTTTATTGTTTCCGGTGTGTATGGTCATACTCTAACGGATTATCAGATCGAAAGTTAGCTTGCCAGACCGTCTTTGTCACTCAATCCTTCAGGTAATATTTCAGCGTATAGTCACTGACCATCCGGTGTGTGTTGTATACCGGGCCGATTGTCATGATCGCGTTGCGGATTTTCTTGATCCACTTGACCGGTATGTTATTTGCGTTTCTGTCATAGTAGGTCGGGATGATCTGATTTTCCAGCACATCGTAGAGCTGTTCTGCGTCATGACGATCCTGTTCTTCGTGGTTTTCGAAGACCTTCCCGGTTCCGATCGACCACCCGTTTTCGCCATTATATGCTTCAGGCCACCATCCGTCCGGAACACTGAAGTTCAGGCCGCCATGCAGCGCCGTTTTCTGTCCTGATGTCCCGCTTGCTTCCATGGGCCTTATCGGGTTGTTGAGCCAGACATCCACGCCTGAAACCATCCTTTTTGCAACACCGAGATTGTAGTTCTCGAGAAAAATGATCTTGCCCTTGAACTGGGGACGGTGGGCGTGTTCGACGATCTGCTGGATGAAATGTTTGCCGGCATCATCGTGCGGGTGTGCCTTTCCGGCAAAAATGAGCTGTACCGGCATGGTCGGATTGCTGATGATCCTGGTGAGACGTTCGATATCGGAAAAGATCAGCGGAGCACGTTTGTAGGTTGCAAATCTTCTTGCGAAACCTATTGTCAGTACATCCGGCGAAAGCGGATTTTTGGAAGACTTCGAGGAATCATCTTCCAGGTAGCGTGTATAGACGTGCTGGTGGAAAAGCTGGTTCGAGAGGTAACGGAAGACAAAGTCGATCAGGTTCCGCTTGAGGCGGTAACGGAGACACCAGATTGCCTCGTCGCTTACTTTCGAGAGAACCTCGGCTGCGGATTCGGGCGATGCCGTCAGTGCATCAAGGCTGTCGGTGTAGTGTTTCCAGAATTTGTCTGTCAGACCGCTGCCCCAGCTCGGCATGTGGACGCCGTTGGTGATGTGGCCGATAGGTACTTCGTCCGGAGTACTGGCGGAAAAGATATGCTGCCACATTTCGCGCGACACTTCTCCGTGGAGCTTCGACACGCCGTTTGCGCTGCGTGAGAGGTTGAGTGCAAGAACGGTCATCGTGAAAAGGCCGTTGAGATCTGAAGGGTTTTCGGCACCAAGTGTCATGAGGTCGTCAAACGCGATGCCGGTTCTCTGCAGATACTTGTCGAACGTGTAATGCATCATGTCTCGTGAAAAACGGTCATGGCCTGCCGGTACAGGCGTGTGTGTCGTGAAGACGCATTTGTCTCTGACGCGTTGTTTCGCTTCCTGCAGTTCGACGCCCCTGGCAAGCTCTTCAGCCATAAGCTCAAGGGTCAGAAAAGCCGAGTGTCCTTCATTCATGTGATAGACGGCGGTATCGATCCCGAGAGCCTTGAGAAGCTTGATGCCGCCGATACCAAGGACGATCTCCTGGTTGATTCGCATGTTCTGGTCCCCGCCGTAGACTCTTGAACAGATATCCCTGTAGTGGGATTCATTTGCGGGGATATTGGTATCGAGCAGATAGAGTTTCGCGCGGCCGACATTGAGGGACCATGCCTGGGCAAAAACTTCGCTTTGTGCGATATTGACCGATATGACAAGATCCTTGCCCTCTGCATCGGTGACCTTTTCCAGCGGAAGACTTTCGGGGTATTGGAGAGGGTAGTCCTCGTTCTGCCACCCGTCCTGATTGAGGAACTGCCGGAAATAGCCTTCCTTGTAGAACAGGGTGATACCCGCAAAATTCAAACCGAGGTCACTTGCCGATTTGATATGGTCTCCGGAAAGAACACCAAGACCGCCTGAGTATATCCTGACGCTTTCGTGGATACCGAACTCAGCGCTGAAATAGGCGACAGTTTTTTCCGTCAATGACGGAGCATTTCGGGATGCCCATGTGTCCTCTGCTTTCAGATAGTTTTCAAAACGTTCCATGACGCGATCGAGCTTTTCACCGTACTCGCAGTCAAGACGGGCATTGAGTTCGTCGTTCGATATATGTCGCAGGAGCTCAACCGGATTATGGTTGACTCTTTCCCAGATAAGCGGGGAGTGTTCCTTGAAGAGTTCCTTGGCTTCGGTATCCCAGGACCACCAGAGGTTGCCGGACAGGGTTTTTAATGATTGTATGATATGAGTCATAGTTCTTGGAGATCAAAATCAGGCGTTAGGGTTGCTTGCAATGAATGAGTATCTTAAACGGCACAATTTACAGTTTCTCTATAAAAACGACGTCCCTTTATGCGTTTTTTAAAGGGTATTTTACATCCTTGCAGGGAATTTGACAGATAAAGGTATAAAACTGGCTCATTTTTCCGATCTGCATCTTTCGGGCAGGAAGGACCGTAAAGGACTCGCGCGCCTCGATGCGCTACTTTCTGCTTTGTCCGACAGCGGCTGCAGCCATATTATCATTACCGGCGATCTGTACAATTCGAGCAACCCTGAAGACTGGGCTTCTATCAGGGAACTTCTGCAGCATAAAGGATTGTATTCCTGGGAAAAGGTAACCATTCTTCCGGGAAACCATGATCTTATCGATCTGGAAGAGGAGATGCGTTTCTATAACGCCTTGAATCCGGACAACGGTTCAAGGGCGCGACGTTTGCGGAGAAAACTCAACAGATTCTGCACTGATTTCAGGGAAATCATAACCGGAGATGAGAGTGTTGCGGGTTTTCCCTATGTCAAGACGCTTGACTATGGTGATATTTCACTGGCTCTGGTCATGGTCAACACGGTTTTTCCCTGGCACAACATCGACAACCCCCTCGGCGCCAGAGGTCAGGCAGGTAAAGCTCAGCTCGAAGCTCTGTATGACCCTTCAGTTAAAAAGGCTCTGCAAAACAGTTTTGTGATCGGTGTTATGCATCATGCCTACAGGATTTACGAAACCGGTGTCTTTCTTGATCAGGCGTTTGACTGGACGATGGAGTTGAAGAACCGTAAGGATCACCTTGCCGCAATGCAGCAACTCGGCGCCCGTCTTCTCCTCCATGGTCATTTTCACCGTTTTCAGGCTTATTCGGCCGGAGGGATAAAGGTCATCAACGGGGGGAGCTTCAGCCTCAATCATCGACGGTATAGCGAGATGATAATAAAGGCCGACGGAACCTGCGAGCAGCGGTTTGTGAATGTAGGTGGGGGGGATTCGTGAATGGTGAATCGTAAATCGTGAATAGGGAAGAATTGGGGTCCACTAATTGACACTAGTTTTCACGAATAAAGAAATCCCTGAATAATCAAAAGAGAAATCACAACAGGACTACCGACTGTCTATAACTCCTGATTCCATTGGTATTATATAGGTCATATAGGACTCATAGGACCTATAAGTCCTATATGCACGCCATCTCAAAAAACCGGACTGAGTAGGGACGAAAGTTATCTCGCCCCTAAAGAAAGATCAATCAGGTTTCTTTTCTTCCCACTGAGAACTGAGAACTGAGAACTGAGAACTGAGAACTGAGAACTGAGAACTGAGAACTGAGAACTCCTTTCCTTATCCTTGCTGTCCCCGGCGGCCGAGCTGGCGGTCGAGCATCAGGAGGGCAGGGCCTTTTTCTCCGGCCATTTTGAGTGTATCGAGGATTTCCGAGGCCGAGGCTTCCTCTTCTACCTGCTCATCGATGAACCAGTGCAGCATGACCTGGGTCGGATAATCTTTTTCTTCGAGGGCTTTTTCATAGATCGTGTTGATCGATTCTGAAACGTAGCGCTCGTGATTGAGCACATCCTGGAAAAGTTTTGTTGGCGATTCAAATTCTGAAGGGGGCTGCTTGATCGCTCCGAGTTCGACGTTTCCGCCTCTTTCGTTGATATATTTGTAGAATTTCATGGCATGGCCGTTCTCTTCTTTCTGCTGGAGCTTCAGCCAGTGGGCAAAGCCCGGAAGGTTTTTCGATTCAGCCCATGCAGCCATGGAAAGATAGAGGTAGGAGGAATAGAATTCCTTGTTTATCTGTTCGTTAAGCGCGTCCTGGATGGTTTTGTTGAGCATGTGTTTTGACTCCTTCGCTTGTTGTTGTTAATAATGTGCAGAAACAGGTTTGAATTATTTGTGAGTATGAACATGCAGGGAACGCTAATTGTTTCCTGTTTCAGCAAATCCGGGGCAAGAGAAGTCTATAATATCCAGAATCCCGCAACCTTGTCATCGATGAGCATCAGTTTCATCAATGATTGTTCTTTGCTGCCGGTATAACTGATTTTCCAGACATGAACGATATTGCCGTTCTGGTATAATGCCGTCACATAGTCGGCAGTGTAGCCTTTCCGGACCTGATCGCCAAGCTGATCGGAGAGTTGATGGAACGTCTGTTTCGAAATGTTGTTTTTGAAGGCCTGGGTTCCATTTGCTATAAATGCTTCGTGATCATCCTGCGAAATAGCTGTCATGAGCTGAGTCAGTGAAGTATGCTCCGTTTCGGTGCTTTTTTCGGCATATACGGTAGCGGCAACACCAAGACTCAAAAGACATCCGAACAAAAAAGAGAGTGTTTTCATCTGTTGATGTTTGTCTGTATTTATAAAGCATAAGAGGCTGTCTCAGATCTGGTCTTAAGACAGCCTCTTGTATGATGGGGGACAAACGTAATGGATTCGGAAAATAGGATTCTACTGCAGCTGGCCGCTGATCATTGATACCCATTCGCTTACGCGACCGGGAGTCATGTCGTCCTGATTGTCGGTATCAATTGCAAGACCAACAAAATTGCTGCCTTCCAGGGCCGTTGAACCAGTGAACTCATAACCATCGGTCGGCCATGCTCCAATAACGGAACCGCCTCTTTCCCTGACTTTTTCACAGATCGTTCCCATTGCATCGAGGAAAACATCTGCATAGTTGACCTGATCTCCCAGGCCGAAGAGCGCAACTGTTTTACCGGTAAGATCAACACTGTCGAATCCGGGAAGGAAGTTTTCCCAGTCACTCTGCAATTCTCCAAATCCCCAGGTTGAACAGCCGAGAATGATGTTGTCGTACGATGCAAGAGATGAAGCGTCGCAGTCTGCAATGTTGTACACTTCAACATTGCCGTCACCTAATTCTGCAGCGATCATGGATGCTGCATTTTCTGTGTTACCGGTTTCTGAGCCGAAAAACAAGCCTACGGTTTTCATAAAGAGTTTTCAGTTTAAAGTTTACAATATATGGAGTTTAATGGTACTTAATTTTGGGATGCGTCGCCGAGCAATTGACCGATGTTGAGGGCGTCAGAGGCGCCCTCCTGAATTGCTTCATTGAAATCATCAAAATCTTCAGGGGCAATAGTCATCTCGACAACGCCGATCAGGAGTTTCAGTGATTTATCCTGAAATACTATTGGGCTGGCTGAACGCAATGCGTCCCATTCGTAGCATTCTTTCATGATCTTGAAAAGAACCTGTCGTGGAAAGGTCAGCATAACGTATTTGTAGTGAAGATGATACTTGCCGCATCCGCATTTTCTCAAGAGAGTGTTCTGCAGTCGGCATTGATGGTTGTTTTTTCTCTCTTCTGCCATAATCAAATCGATTGTTATTGGTTTTGTGTAGTATAAACTTGGACAAAATATAAATAAGGTGCCGAGCATGCAAATCTTTTTTTAGGTGAATGCGCTTTTTGCAGGATCATTTTTCCTGAATTGAGCGATTGTTGAGCCCTGTGAAATATCTGGTCTGATTTCACGGGGGCGACATTTCCTGACTTGTCGGGATTTCAACACATGCGGTTTTTTATCGGTTTTTTCCAGCAACCGACAGGTGACGAATAATTACACCTGTTGAGCAGTTTAAAAGACTTTTTTTTATGATTTTACTCTTATTGAGCATGTGTTGAGACGCTTAGTTTAGAGGGTATTTTAGTTGATCAGATAGCATAACGGGATCTCGACCGATATTCTGCCTAGTCCATGCTCTGCAGGCGGCGGGAGGGGCTGGGATTTTCTGACGGCATCCAATGCGGCGTTGTCGAGCATGGTAAAGCCCGATTTTTTATGAAGGTACATGTTCAGGAGGCGGCCATCTGCAGCGATGACAAGCTTGACCGTGGACGTTCCCTGGTGGTTCTGTCTTTTTGAAAAACGTGGGTAGTATTTGTTACGCTCGATTCTGGAGCGCAACATTGACAGGTATGTATTCATTCTCAATGCCGTTGTTCCGGAAGTGACCGTTTCCGAGGTGCTTTCGTTTTTCTGCGCACTTTTCTGAGCCGATACCTGTTCTTCAGCAACCGGTTTTCTTTGAGGCTTTGCAGATTTTTTCTTTTTCGGAGGTTTCTTTTTTTGCAGCGGTTCCGGTTTTACCGGTTTTTCGGGCCGGGGCGGGTCCGGCTTTTCATCAATGGTTTCATTTTCGATCGATGCGGTTTGAAGGCACAGAGCTATCGTATCTTTTGCAGAAGCGGACTGGTTCTTGAGGATCGGCTCCCTGAAAAGAAACAGGAGCGCATGGATCAAGAGGGCGAGCACGAAAGCGATAGTATTGATTCGCCGGTTGTTCATTCATTCCTGGATTTTTTCCGTTACGACGGCGATGTTATCCGCACCTGATTTTTTTGCGATATCCATGACTGTGATAACAAGGCCGAAGTTAACTTCCTTGTCGGCTATAAGGCGCATGTTCTTGTCTCGCCGCACAGAAAGAAGTTCGGCAAGTTCTTCCTGCAGTTTGTCAAGCGTTATGCTTTTTGTGTTCAGGCTGATTTCGCCGGACCGGGTAATACCTATGGTAATATCGGGTTCTTCCTGGACAGTGGCGGTTTCTGCTTCCGGCAGGCTTACCGGCAGCATCGGTTTCGCATAGATTGATGTGAGCATGAAGAAAATAAGGAGCAGAAAAACCACGTCGATCATCGGCGCAAGTTCAAGCCATCGGTTCTTTGGAGATTTTTTCTCGAATTCCAGCATGCTTACGTCCCCAGATGTTTCACGGCTTCTGTTCCGTAGAATTTCATCCGGAACGTGAATGATTCCACTTTTTCCTCGAACATATGATGAATGATCATGGCCGGGATGGCGACAGTCAGGCCTGCGGCGGTTGTGATCAGGGCCTCCCAGATGCCGCCTGCAAGCATGGACGGATCGACCGCGCTGTTTGATTGTGCGACCTGCTGGAATGCGTTGACCATTCCAAGTACGGTGCCGAGCAGTCCCATGAGAGGAGCGACTCTGCTGATCAATTCGATCAGATGAAGGTTGGTGTTGAGTCGCTTTATCTCTTTTGCCCCCTCCAGAATGATCTCTTCTTCAATAAAATCTTTTGTTTTTCCTGCATGTTTCAGGCCTGCAGCGAGAACAGCCGAAACAGGGCCGGGAGAACACTCGGCCAGTTCCAGGGCGGAAGAAAACTCGTTGCTTTCAATCAGTTCATGAATTTTTTGTGGTGCATCGGGAGAAAGACCGGCCCTGAAAAAATGAAAACTTCTTTCAAGAGTATAGGCAAGCGTCAGGACTGAGCAGAACAGAAGCGGGTACATCAGAGGGCCGCCTGCATCGAAAAAGTACCACATGGAGAATGATTGTTTTTATTGCAGAAAATTTGTTTTAATAGTTAAAAAATATCGTTATCTAGACAAAATTAAATTAACGTTTCGGTGAGCTTAATTACTATCGGTTGAAAATGAATACATACACACGGTTTATTCTTTCCCTGCTTTTTGCAGCAGGGTCGTTCCTGGCAGGTAATGCAGACGCGGCTGTATATAGCCATACTATGAGAGAAACGGTTGTTACTGCCACACTTTCCGAAACAGAGATAGGCAATATTCCCGCTGCCATAGAGGTGATCCCGGGCCGGGATATAACGGATATGGGATCCGAAACCCTGCATCAGGTGCTTACCGAGGCACAGAGCGTCAATCTTGAGCCGGTCAGCGGCAGAATGAGCATTGCCCGTTTGAGAGGATTGAGCAGCAGCAATACACTGGTGCTGGTCGACGGCATGAGGCTTCCGTCGGGGTTTCAGGACAAGGTTGATCTTGGTGAAATTCCCGCCGGGTGGATCGACAGGATAGAAATTGTGAGAGGCCCTGCCTCTGCGCTTTACGGCAGCGATGCAATCGGCGGTGTGATCAATGTTATAACAAGAAAACCTACCGAAGAGCCCGATGCCTGGTTCAATGCCGGATACGGAGCGAATACTGACGGTGAGGCTGACGAGATTTCCTTTGATGCCGGCCTCAGCGGTAGTGAAGGAAGTCTTGGATATGTCATTACCGGTTCGTTTCTGGATAAAGGACGTGTCGATTATGATTTGACAGATGCGTTTACCGATAGCGATGACAAGGACCTCAAGGCAGGTGCTGCAGGGTTGACGTGGAAACTTGGAGATGCCTCAGAACTTGCATTTGGTGTCACCTATGCCGATGTCGAAAGAGAAGGTCTTCGTTTCAAAAGTAATAAAGAAAATGTATGGGTCAACGGATCGGAGCGCTATACCGGCAGGATTGAATTCCGGAGTGATCTTGGCAGAAGTTCCTCGATACTGCTTCGCGCCTATCGTTCTGTCTACGACTGGGGAGTTACATTGACGCCCCTGGTCGGCGGCAGCCCGGAAGAGCACTATGTCGATCAGACAACCGATCAGTATGAGGCCCGATGGTCTGGTCAACTTTTGGGCAACCACAAGGTGACGGCCGGTGTCGAATACCGGACCGAAGACAGAGAGGAAGACGGTCTCGGGAGTGAAGTCGATAATCTCGGGATCTTTTTGCAGGATGAAGTTTCCTTTACTGATCGATTCAATGCGATCCTCGGTCTGCGATTTGACGATCATTCAAGTTTCGGTTCGGTCTACAGCCCCAGAGTCAGTGTTGCCTACTGGCTTTACGATACCTTCCGGATAAGGGGTTCCTATGGAGAGGGTTTTCGTGCCCCTTCGGTATTTGAGCTTTATACGGGATCAGTCTATACGAAAAGAAGGGTGTTGCTCCCCAATCCCGACCTCAAGCCTGAAACATCGCAAACATGGGAGGTTGGAGCCGATTTTGAAAATGACAGGTTTGCCTTCTCGGTCACCGCATTCAGAAACGATATCGAGGACATGATCGCCGAGGTGTTTACCGGTGAATACTATCAGTTTTCAAAGAAGATCAGCACTCCGGTCAATGAGGCGCGCAATATCGATGAAGCCATGACCAGGGGGATCGAGCTGAGCGCTCGGGCATCTCTTGGGTCGGGTTTTTCAATCAGCGATGAATTGACCCTGCTCGAAAGCGAGAACAAAACTACAGGCGAGGAGCTTCCTTACGTGCCCGATGTCTCCAATGTTCTCAAACTTGCCTATCGGGATCCTGTGAACGGTTTTTCAGGAAATGTAAGGTTCGTGACTGTCGGCAGTCAGTTTGTCGATACGGATTCAGATGTTGAAGTCGAAGCGTATACGCTTGTCAATCTCTCCCTGTCCAAGTCGCTGACCTCTTATGCCGATCTCTATGCCGGCGTTGACAACATTTTTGATGAACGTGTTGAGGATGGTTACGGAAATGTTTACGGCCCGGGTGCTACAGGGACGTTTATTTACGGCGGGATAGGACTTCATTTGTAATCTTGATCAGGTTCAATGTCTGTAAGAAAAACGGTTTTGTTTCGCGGTCTTTTCATGATGCTCTGTTTTGCCGGTTCTGCGGCTTTCTGGGGATGCACCCCTGAAGAGCAGGCGGTAGTTTCTCAGGAAGCAGATGGAGAAAGCATCTACAGGCGCTACTGCAAACAATGCCACGGAATGGCGCCGCCACCAAAATTTGCTCCTCCGATCAAGGGTCTGGCGATACATTATCGCGAAGCGTTTACTGAAAAAGAGGCAGCGGTTGATCATATGGTATCCTTCATGCAGAAACCGGACCCGGCAATGTCAAAGTGCCGCCCGCAGGCTATCAAGCGTTTCGGGCTCATGCCGGCAATGAATGTTTCTGAAGAGAAGTTGAGGGCTGTTTCGGAGTGGGTGTGGGAGCAATATGATCCTGAATTCAAAAGGCGCCATGCAAGGGAGCACGATCATTGATGAACAGGGGGGCAGGTGTCGGTTCACAAGGTGAAAAAAGAAATGTATTCGGTCGATGAAAGCGGTAATACTGCCTCTGTTATGGAGGAACTCCGGCAATGCCTTAAAGATCTGGCATTCGGTGAGGTGATCATCACAGTTCATGATTCCAGGGTTGTCCAGATCGAGCGAAGGGAAAAAAAAAGATTTCCACAAACGAAACATGGCGACTGCAAAAGCAGAGCTCAAAAAGATTAAATCATAAGCCGACGACCGTACGATCGGAGGAACGCTGCGAGTAGGGGAATACTCATGAAGTTACCATTCAGCAAAAGAAAAAGCGTGCCGGTCATGCTGGCAGCTTTTTTGGCGACAGTTCCCTTGGGCCCGGTTTTGGCCGAATCGAGCGCAAAGGTTGATAAAATCATTGTCAGTGCCACCAAAACACCGCATACCCTCGGAGACGTGCCTGTCGCGGCCGAAGTGATCACCCGCGAAGAGCTCCAGGAAAGAAACGTCAGGACAGTGATGGAAGCCCTGGAAAATACAACCGGAATGATTGTCGAATCCAGTTCCGGTGCCTGGCATAAAGGGGAAGTCATCATGCAGGGACTGGACGGCAAGCACACGCTGGTTCTTATCGACGGGCAACGGGTTCTCGGGGGGCACGGCAGCATGGATATCAATCAGATTTCCATCGAGATGATCGAGAGGATCGAAATTGTAAAAGGGCCGGCTTCAGCGCTTTACGGAAGTGATGCTGTTGGCGGTGTGGTCAATATCATCACAAGAGGTGCACCGAATAAGCCGGAATTTTCAGGTTCTCTCGGTATCGGTACCAGGAGGAGCATGATCGGAACGGTTTCTGCCGGGGTGGGTTCCGAGCATGTTGGGGCGCAGGTGAACTATACCTATCGTGAAACGGACGGTGTCGACCCGGCCTATGATCCCTATTATGAGCATATTCTTCAGGGAACGGTTTCATTTAACCTTTCCGACAAGGCGGATTTCAAAGTGAAGCCGTATTATTCATACCAGAATATGCATGTGGCCGAACGTATGCAGGAGCGCCGGGGAGTGAATACGCTTTTCTCATGGCGGCCGGATGAACTTTCCACGATCAGGCTGAGAGGTTCGTATTTCGATTACGAACACTGGACCGAAAGCCTCTCGACAAATTACCTGCTCACTAACTATGAATTCGAGGCCGGTTTTTCGCGTCTGTTCTTCAATACCCATCTTGTCAGTTTGGGTTACGAATACTGGCTCGAGGATCGTGACGATGAGGGAAAAGGGCTGACCATCGATCAGGAACTGCACAGTGTCTACTTCCAGGACGAGATCGATCTTTCGCCGCTGGTTCTTGTTCTTGGGGGTCGGCTTGACATGCATGATAACTGGGGCGAAGAATTCAACCCGAAAGCCAGCCTCATGTACAAGGCTGACGATAAACTGACATTCAGGGCATCGGTCGGCAGCGCGTTCAAGGCACCTTCGCTTCTGAGGTCTGTTGACTGGTGGATGGGGCCTTACCTGGTTCATGCCAATCCTGATCTGAAACCTGAAAAGTCCGTCGGATATCAGGCAGGAATTGACTATCAGTTCTGCAAAGGGGCAAGCGCGGGTGTTTCGGTCTTCAGAAACGATGTCGAGGATCTGATCGTCTACAGAATCGAAAAGCCATTTCCGTGGCCGCCTTATGATATGTACTATGAGAATGTCGAAGATGCAATGACCCAGGGGGTTGAAGTCAACCTGCGGGCATGTGTCACCAATAACATCAAGGCGAGACTCGGCTACACATACCTCGATACGGAAAACAAGCTGACAGGCATGGAGCTTGCTTACAGGCCGAATCACAAGCTTGCTGCAGGTGTCAATGTAGGTATTCCCGACATCGGTGCACGGCTGTGTTTCGAGACGTTCTATACCGGTGAGCGTTGGAAGGATGCCGATAACACTGTTGAACTCGACGATTACTGGCTCTTCAGTGCATCAGCCGCCAAGGAAGTCGGTGAGCATGCCGAAGTATTCGTCAAAGTCGATAACGTGTTCAATGAGAAGCACATCGATGATGAATATGATATTGATGGAAGGGAGCTCTTTGCCGGCGTCAAGCTGAAATTCTGAAAAGAGCCCGGTTTTCATTCTGACTCAAGAGGCTGTCTCAAAAAGGCAGCCTCTTTTTTTCCTGCATTTTTTAATCCATGTTCTTCTTTTCAGCCGGAATACAGGGTTTTTCCCGGCACTCGTGCACTTCAATGGTGATGTGCGACAAACGATTGAAATCCTTCAAGAGGTTTTTGTAATGCTCTGTGGTTTTGGGAAAGTGAGTGACAAGGGAGATGATCGCCGCATAGTCATTCGCTCCGACTTTCCAGACATGGATATCTGAAATCCTGTTGTCGGCATCTTTTTCAACGGTTTCCTGTATTGCCTGACGGTACTCCTTTTCGATGCTTGCGTCAAGCAGGATAGGGCCGGTTTCCCTTACCAGTCCATAGGCCCAGCGGGTGATGACCGCAGCTCCAACAATACCCATGAGCGGATCGAGCCAGTTCCAGCCGATATATTTTCCGCCCAGCAGAGCGAAAATGGCAAGCAGGGAGGTCATGGCATCGGCAAGAACGTGCAGATATGCAGCACGCAGGTTATGGTCGTGGTGATGGTCATGACCGTGATCGTGATCATGATCATCGCTCAGGATCATTGCGCTCACTATGTTGACGAGTAAACCGATCCCTGCAACAGCAATGGCCTGATTGAACTGGATGGTCTCCGGATTCACGATCCTTTCCAGGGATTCCACCAGCATGACAAGCGCGACCACGGCCAATGCCACTGCACTGGAAAAGCCCCCCAGCACGGTTACCTTACCGGTGCCGAACGAAAAGGCGGGGTTGTTTTCATGTTTTCTGGCGTAACGGTAGGCGTAAATCGTTATAAAAAAGGCGGCCACGTGTGTTCCCATGTGCCAGCCGTCTGCAAGGAGTGCCATCGATCCGTACATGGTGCCGGCGATAATTTCGGCTACCATTGTGACAGCTGTCAAGAGCAGCACATAGCGTGTTCGGCGCTCTCCCTTCTCGTTCCGGGTAGAGTAATTATGGATGTGGCGCCACTTCTCGAGTGTATGGATATGCATGATCTTTATGCATGTAGTGAGGAGTTACAAAAACTTGAATCCGGAAATAATACCTAAACTGAGCGTTTCAACAAATGTTCAGTTCAGGAATAATAAAAGCGGAGGAATGTTCAGCAGCCTGGTGACATTGCTTAATCGGGATCGGATGCCTCTTGTGTCCGGTTCGATCTCATGATTTCGGAAGCATACTGTTTTGTGACGTCGATAATCCATTGCTCAATATCCGGATCGGGGAGAATGGCGTCGGGTTTATAGTGTACCCTGGATTCATGATCTTTGACCGCGGCGATTCCTCCTCCGATTATTTCTATCTGGAATTGTTCGCTGCTGGATACGAGTAACGGAAGAACCAGTGCGCGTTGTTTCTTTTTCAGGATCCGGTTTACTGCAGCGGTGGTCGAATCGGGGCTGTAATGGGCAATATGGCCGCACCAGGCGATGGTGAAATCGCTGATGCCGGAGTTCTCGCAGACATAGGACCCGACATTTTCGAAGAGCCCGGCCCACTGTTCATCGAAGGCTGTCGATCCATATCCGACAAGAACAATACCTTCCTCATCGGTGTTTTTCGACAGGGCAAGGGTTCTTCTGAGAGCGTTTGTTTTCAGGATATCCGGAAAATCTAGAGGAGGCGCAAGGTGTGTTTTTGCTGCTGGGATATAGCGCTCTATGTTTTCGAGCTTCAGCTTTTCCATCGATGCAGGATTTTCCTTCATACCGATAATGGTCGGAATGTCGTCGAACATATGAGAGCCGATCGTGAGAAATATCGGGACCACGATGATATCGCTGTATTCTTTCCGGTCAAACGATTTCAATCCGTCGGCTATGGACGGAGAGGCGTGCTCCATGAAAACGGTCTGCAGTCCGTCGATGCCCTCGATCGAGAGAACTTTTTGCGTGACATTCTTTTCCAGCGTGATGAGGTTTTCTCTCCAGCGTTCGGAGCGGGAGCCATGATTGAGAAGGAGGACTCCGGTTTTCTTTTCGCCCAAAGTCTTCTGCCCGATCTTTTCAGGGTTTTCCGGGGCGCAGGATAGCGCCGACAGGCAAAGGAATGCGAGTGGCAGGGCTCTCGACAGGGATCGGTGTAATCGCATGGCGTTCGCGAGATTGTTCTTAAGGGAAACAAAATTCAGAGCTGTTGGAAAATAAGTGCAATGACCGGCGGAATAAAGCCAGCCCCGAAAAACCACTTGCCTCTCCCGGAAAATCCGTTCGGGCCCCGGAGCATGAGCAGTCCGGTGATCGTTATGATGATCAGCATTCCTGCAAATATATCAGATGCCCATTTCCACCAGTTCACACTGTTTCGATGCAGAACGTTTACCTGATAGAAAACAGGGCGGCGGGAGATTTTTTCATACAATCCTTCACCCTTTTCAAGATCGATCATCAGGGTTGCATTCTTGTAATAGATCTTTACCTGGCGTGAGGAAGGGAAATCGAAGAGCCTGTAACCGGTTTCCCCGACCTTTTCGCTGATATCCCTGACTACTTCAGGAGTGATGTCATTTTTAGTATACAATCCCTCCAGTTTGATCTCGTCTTTGCTTATGATGAAATCGGGATTCCATTCATCGACATGATTGAGGGCGATTCCCGATAATGAATAGGCAAGTATCAGGGCGGCGAAAAAATAGCCGAGATCACGGTGAAGCACCGTGTTGACTTTTCTGAACGTATTCCCGGTTGTTTGAGCCATGCCGTGCTATTTACCTTATAGTTGTCGCAAACTCATCAGATATGTCGACAATCCATTGTTCGATGTTGCTGTCCGGCAAAATGGCGTCGGGCTTGTACACCACTCTTGTTTCGTGGTCGTCTACTTTTTCGATACCACCGCCGATGATCTTTATCTGGAAGTTCTCGTCGAACGCAACCAGTGACGGTATCACGAGAGCCCTTTTTTTCCTGTCAAGGACTCTTTTTACAGCTGCAGCAGTCGAATCGGGGCTGTAACGGACGATATGGCCGCACCAGCCGATGGAATAGGTGTCGATCCCTGTTTCGGATTGAACGTGCTGTGCGGCTTTATCGAAAAGATCTCTCCATTCTTTTTCATAGGGTTCAGAACCGTAGGCGATGATGACCAGCCCCTCATCTTCAGGATTTTTTGAAAGGTTTTTTGCCCTTCTCAGGACATTTTTTCGGAGTATCTCGCTGAAATCAAGCAGTGGAGTTATATGCGGCGTTGCTTTCGGGGTGTACCGTTCGATCTTTTCAAGCTTGAGCATTTCCACTGATTCAGGATTCTCTTTCTGCCCGATTATCGTCGGAATGTCATCAAACGAATGGGAACTGACCGTGAGCAGTATGGGAATGATGACAACGTCGGTATAACCCTCGTTGTCGAATTCCTTGAGACGTGTTGCAATCGAGGGTTCGGTATACTCCATGAATGCGGATTTTATTCCGTCTGTCTTTTCGTTTTTCAGAATCCGTTCACGTACCTTTTTTTCCAGGTCAAAAAGTGTGTTGCGCCAGGTTTCGGAATGTGAGCCATGGCTGATCAAAAGCACACCGATTTTTCTGTCATCGTTTTGTTCCATACTCGCGGGCTCTTCTTGCTGACCGGTGCAGCCGGCTAACATGAGAATAAGGATCAGGAACAGGTTGCGTGTGTAATCGGTTGTCAAGCGTAACATGATGCATTCCGGTTTACGTGTTTGAGGAAAAGACCTGCCTAATATATCGCTTTATCTGTAATTTGTCTTGATAATAATTTTCCCGAATAGCTCATGAACGTTCGAAAATCCCGATTGCAGAACGTTACATCGAGCTGGTTATTTTTCGTGAAAAGTCCCTGTAGCCACGCTCAAAGTTCAACGTTCAAAGTTCACGGTTCACGATTCACGATTCACGATTCACGATTGAAAATTCAAGGATAGACGGGAAGTTCCCGGTCCACTCTTTTTTTGTCGCCGGTGAGATTTCTTTTTTCTTGGATAATTGTTGCTTATTTATAATTTGACACCGTATAGATAGTGTGCCTAGTATGCCGCAATACAGGCGGTTTTTCCTACAAATAAAAATCAGCAACATGATCAAAAAAAGACACTTGAAAAAGCTCTTTGCTCTTTTGGCTCTTTGCGCAGTGCCCCTGCAGGGTACGTTCGCGGAAACAGCCACAGAAAATGGGCTGAACGAAGGTGATGTGCCGAGAGCACGTGCAGGCGAAATAGTCGTTACCGGTACAAGGGACGAAGTCCCCCGCAAGGAATCGCCGGTTATTGTTTCTACAGTCTCTTCTGAAGAGCTTAGCGAAATTACTGGATCGACAACCGTTGCCGAGGGACTGAATTTCGCCACCGGTCTTCGTATGGAGAACGGTTGCCAGAACTGCGGTTTCAACCAGCTTCGCATGAACGGTCTTGAAGGGCCTTATTCTCAGATACTGATTGACAGCCGTGCGATTTTCAGTGCTGTTGCAGGTGTCTACGGGCTCGAGCTTATACCGACCAACATGATCGATCGCATCGAGGTTGTTCGTGGGGCCGGTTCTGCGCTTTACGGCAGTAACGCTATTGGCGGGACAGTCAACCTGATCCTGAAAGATCCTCTGGTAAATTCCTATGAGTTTGACGCGTCGTACGGCAGTGTAGGAGTTGGCGAGAGTGAGTTTGGCGATGCGGCAGACGACTACACAGCAAAAGTCAATGCATCGGTGGTTTCAGACGACAGCAGGATGGGTATGACCATTTTCGGTTTTTACCGTGACCGTGAGCCCTTTGACGCAAACGACGACGGCTTTTCAGAGATTGCCAAATTGAACAACACCACCCTTGGCCTGAGGGCATTTAAAAGAGTCGGTGATCGTGGCAAGTTGACTGCGGACGTGTTTACCATCAATGAGGATCGTCGTGGCGGTGACAGGTTTGATGAAATTGAGCACCAGGCTAACATAGCCGAATCAATCAAGCATGAAATCATCAGTGGTGCGTTGACCTTTACCCAGGGTTTTCGGGATTACGACAAGTTGATGCTGTATGTCGCAGCGCAGAATGTCGATCGTGCCACTTATTATGGCGCTGAGCAGGATCTGAGCGCTTACGGCCAGACCGATAATCTCAGTCTGCAGATCGGCGGGCAGTACAAGGCTGTTGCCGGGCCATCAGAGTTTATTTTCGGCGTTGAGAATAACTTTGAAACCCTTGAGGACAGCAAGCTTGCTTACCTCGATATAGAAGAAGAGCCTCCTGTTGAAGTGCCTGGTTTTATGATCACCGATCAGGAGAGCAATATTCTTGGTGTTTTCGGTCAGTATCAGTATACATACGAAGCGTTCAAGGCAACCGTTGGCGTTCGCTGGGATAACTACGAGATAACCAATGCCATTGATCCTGGTGCGGATGTTGAAGACGATATTCTGCTGCCAAGGGCAACATTGCTGTATTCATTTACCGATGACCTTCAGTTCAGAATGAGTTATGGACAGGGATATCGTGCCCCGCAGGTCTTCAACGAAGATCTTCATATTGAAACTTCAGGTGCAAGAAGGGTTACCTACGAGAATGAAGCTGGTCTGAAAACTGAAACCAGTGACACTTATATGGCTTCCCTTGATTTCGATACCTACCAGGATGGAGTCAGTTACGGGCTGCTTGTTGAAGGATTCTATACGAAGCTCGACGATCCGTTCTTTGTGGATTTCGGTGAAGCCGATGAGTATGGCAATGTTCTTGCTACCCGTAGAAATGCAGATGGTGCTGTTGTCCAGGGAGTCAATATCGAAGGATTTATCGCTCCTTCGGAAAAATTCGCTTTCAAGGGCGGCGTCACGATCCAGTCCAGCAAATATGACGAGCCTCAGGACTTTGACGAGGAAAAGTTCTTCAGAACACCGGATACCTATGGATTCATGACTGTTGACTGGGAGCCGGCTGACAAGGTGGGCATTTCTCTGTCCGGTACCTACACTGGTGAAATGCTGATTCCATACTATGGTACCGATTTGCCAGAAGGCCCAATCAGGGATGCTGGTGAGCTGAGGGAAAGCGATTCGTTTTTCGATTTGGGTGTGAAAGTACGCTATACGGTTCCGGTTGACGACGCCGGTCTGCAGTTTTACGCCGGTGTGAAGAATATCTTCAACTCCTACCAGGACGATTTCGATTCGACAATCGATCGGGACCCGGGCTATGTCTATGGTCCGATGTCGCCGAGGACGTTCTATCTCGGTGTGAAGTTAGGCAATCTCCTGTAGTACCTGGAGACTTGCAGATTCCGGTGCCCTCTTGAGAGGGCGCCGGTTTTTTTTTAAATGTTAACGATTGATATGTAACGATATGAAACAGGGATTATTCACGGCAATTCTGATCATTGTCACCTTCGCGGTTTCGTTTGCATTCTATGTCTGGATGGGGGGGACACCCGAGGACTCCAC
>JANQHB010000070.1 GCA_028277225.1 Chlorobium sp. | reverse complement strand
TCCCGCTTTTTTCATGCTTGTCGAAAATTGCCGCTGGTCGGGGGAACATGGAACGCAAAACAAAAGGCGGCCTCAGATTTCGTTCTGAGACAGCCTCCTTGCTTTTTTTCTCCCACAGTCTTGAGCCAGCCCGCCGAATCACGGGCAACCACAGGGGGTTGCCCCTGCAACTGTCCACTTTCCAAAATTCTTCCATCCCACACCCCACACCCAACATCCCACAATCTTCAGCCATTTTCACTCAGCACTCAGAACTTCTTCCACATCACAATTCATCCGACCACGGGCAGGCACGGAGGCCTGCCCCTACAACTGCCTGCCAACCAGCCAACCAGCTATCCCGCCATACTCACTCTCCGATTATCTTGATAAGCAGCCGCTTGTTTCTTCTTCCGTCGAACTCGCCGTAGAAAATCTGTTCCCAGGGGCCGAAATGCAGACTCCCTTCCGTCACCGCCACAACGACTTCCCGCCCCATGATCTGCCGTTTATGATGCGCATCGCCGTTGTCCTCGCCGGTCAGGTTATGCCTGTAACGGCTGAGCGGTTCGTGAGGTGCGAGTTCTTCCAGCCATTGCTGGTAATCGCTGTGCAGGCCCGGTTCATCGTCATTGATGAAGACTGATGCTGTTATGTGCATGGCATTGACAAGACAGAGGCCCTCACGAATACCGCTCTCGATGAGCGCCGTCTCGACGTCCCGTGTGATGTTGACAAAGCCCATTCTCTTTGGGACGTTCATCCAGAGTTCCTTGTGAAATGATTTCATGATGGTTCCTTGCCTGGGTTTATAACCGTGAATATTGTGTTGTAACTAATAATAAAACCTATTCCTGAACTGAGCGTTTCAACAAATGCGGTTCTTTATCTGTTTTCACGTTCATCCTGCAGATGAGGGATAATCACTAAAAAAAATAGTATAACAGATTGTCTTTGATAAACTTGCTATTATGGAGCATTTGTTGAAACGCTCAGTTTAGGGTATTTTTAGTCTCTTCTTACCAACAGTTTTATAAAGGTGAAGCTCTTATGGCCGAGGTGTTTGAGTATCCTGCGAACTATCCCGGGTGGTTTATCGACAACTTTGATTTTCTTGCTTGGTGTCTTGTTGTCATCGTGCTTGCAGGTATCTGGGTTGTGTTTTTCCGGTACGGTAAATTCAGTTATGGCATCGATTTAGGTTGTCTCTGGAAAAGTACGGTGATCATTATTCTTACAACAGCGGCGCTTGGGATCAAGCAGGTCGTCACTGTCAAGTTTCTTGCCGAACACGGTGAAGATGGTAACGTAGTCAGGATAGACCAGGAAAACCTTTCCTACGTCTACAGGAATGGAAAAACAACGGTTCTCGGCCTGGGCGACATTGTCCGGATATACAGGGAACCGGTGACCTTTAATCCGCCGCCCAAGTTTTTCGTGGTTGCTCTTAAGGCAGGGAAGAGAGACTCGGTTTTTGTGACGGAGAATCTGCCGCGATATGAGATTTTGCTCAAAGAACTGGCGAAACGTTCGGATGTTCCTTTTGAACGCTGAGTTTACCGTTTACTTCAGATGATACTGCCTGTTCTGGTACTTGATGCCGGTAATTCCTTTACACATGCTGCAGTTTTCAGCGGTGATGCTGTCATCGATATCCGCAGTCTGCCGACCCGGTCCCTGGAAAACAGCGGAGAGGTGCGAAAACTTGTTGACGGAATTCTGAATGATCATCCTGATCTATGCCATGCTGCGATATGCAGTGTGGTTCCGTCAGCTGGTGTTCTGTTTCACCAGGTTCTCGGCAGTGTGTTGCCAGGATCTTTGATCGATATATCAAGTTCGCTGAAGCTGCCCTTCAGTCTCGATTACAATCCGCCTTCTTCGCTTGGTGCCGACAGGATCGCGTTTTGCTCTTACTGTGCCGGTTATTCTTCAGAAAATCCGGTCATTGCCATCGATATCGGTACTGCGATCACCATGGATGTCCTTGTGCCGGATGAGGGGTATTTCGGAGGTCTGATCATGCCGGGTCTTGATATGATGTCGGCGGCGCTGCATGACAGGACGGCCAGGCTTCCGCGTGTAGAGGTAAGCGGACCGGTACCGCTTCTCGGCAGATCTACGGAGGATTGCATGGAGAGCGGCATATTCTGGGGGGGTGTCAAGCAGGTAGAAGGTTTGCTTGCAGAGATTCGTCACGTCATCATCGAGAAAAAAGGACGACAGAGAGTGAACGTCGTCGCCACTGGCGGCGGCAGCAGGATTATCATTCCCGCTCTCAAGGAACCCATTCTGATCGACGAGCAGGCGGTGTTGAAGGGGGGGAAGGTTTTGCTGGACTTAAATGTGGAAGAGGCTGGATAATGTAGTGGGCAGTTTTCAGTTGGCAGTCGGCAGTGCGGTGGAAGAAGTACTGAGTACTGCGTGAAGAATGTGGGGTGTTGGGATCTTCAAATAACTCATCTCATTGATTGCAGATAATATTATAGGTCCTATGAGTCCTATAGGACCCATATAACTCCTTCCAATCTGTCCACTAACGTTACATCTTAAAAAAACAAGCATTCTCTCCGAATACCGATTACCCAATACCGAACAACTCAACAGTTCAACACCTCCCCTTCGCATCCTCGATTGCTGCCAGAACGATGTCGCTTTTTATCGGTTCTTGATGGAGGTATGCCTTGCCAAGCTTTTCGAGGAGGACAAAGCGCAGTTGTTTGTCGACTTTTTTCTTGTCGGAGTGCATGCTTTCAAGCAGGTCCTGTGCCGGTATGTCCTTGAAGCGTTTTTGCACCATTCGTTTGCTCAACCGGAACTTGTTCAGGATGGCAAGGCCCTGTTCCAACTCGTCATCGCTGATCGTTTTGAGCCTTCTGGAAAGGTGAAGCGCACAGACCATTCCCAGGGCGACGGCTTCACCATGGCGGATGTGGCGGTAGTCGGCCAGTTTTTCGAGCCCATGTGCAAACGTGTGGCCGAAGTTGAGTGTTGCCCGCAGTCCGCTCTGTTCCCTGAAATCTTTTTCTACGACATCAGCCTTGATGGCGGCGCTTCTTTTTACTGCCTCCGATACGAATGGGTCCTTGACGGCCACGATGTCCTGGAAATACCTGTCGATATAGTCGAGAAATCCGGCATCGGCAATGAAGCCGTATTTAACCACTTCAGCCATGCCCGCGTAAACTTCGCGTTCAGGGAGCGTTTTGAGATATGCCGGATCGATCAGCACCAGTTCCGGCATGTGAAAAAAACCTATGAGGTTTTTGCCGAGAGGATGATTGATGGCAACCTTTCCGCCGATGGAACTGTCCGTCATCGCAAGAAGGGTTGTCGGAAGCTGTATGACTGGTATGCCCCGGTAATAGCTTGCTGCAATATAGCCGCCAAGGTCTCCGACGACACCGCCGCCGACAGCAAGAAGGTTCCAGCTCCGGTCTATATCGGCTTCGATAAGCTCTGTGTAGAGACGGTGTGCCGTCCGGAAACTCTTCGATGTTTCTCTTGCGGGCACGACCAGTTCAAAAACAGAAAAATTCTGATGTTTCAGTGCATCGAGAATTTCGTTCCCGAACAGTTCCCTGGTGTTTTCATCGAACAGAGCGACAGTTTTTTTTGCAAGATGGTGTTTCTGGTACAGTTCTTCGAAGCGATCGCGAACAGGTGTACTGACGATTATTTCACTCACTTTTTGTAGGCTTTGTGTTTGTTTGGGAAAAACGGCGGTTATTGAACCTGCGGATGTAGCGTTCGATTTTTCTGGTCAACTCCTCTACCGTCGAGCCGATTCTCTTGTTATCCGTTTCGACGATGATCCGGGCCTTTTTATAGCGGGGTTCACGGACTGCAAGCAGCGCGATGATTTTTTCTTCGATCTCTTCGCGTGTCAATCGTTCTCCGTTTTCCCCTTTCATCAAAGGCCGGTCGGTTTTGTTACTCAGCCTTTTTGCAAGAGCATCAGGATGCGATCGAAGGTACACCAGCGTTCCCGAAGAGATGATCAGTGAGAAACAGCGGTCGTTCTGCAGGACGCCGCCGCCGAGCGACACAACAATGTCTTTTTTACCCGCAACGGTTTCGAGTGTTTGCAGTTCAAGATTTCTGAAATGCGATTCACCCTCTTCGGCAAATATCCTGTTGATCGATTTACCGGCAGTCAGTTCGATCTCCCTGTCAAGGTCGATAAAATCGTAACCCAGAGAGTTGGCCAGCAACGGTCCGATGGTTGATTTTCCCGATCCGCTGAACCCGGTAAGAAATATTAGCGACGGCTCCTTCATGTAACGATCGGTTCTTGCTCTGTCAAGCTGCAGTTAACTCGTACTTTACTCAATAAAAATACTTTCTGCTCTAACCTCCAATACAAAATACGGGCGGAATATACTCAATATATCCTTAGGTGCTCTATATTGAGATGATTAGCGGTCAACTACATTATGACAAGAACATCATCATGGAACATTCAGATTGTCATACTACAAAACAAGGCTGCATGGAAATCTGTCCGGCTTGCGGGACGCTCTTTGAATGCAGGATGTCGGAGGAATGCTGGTGCTCCTCGATAAACCTTCCGCCGGATGTGAGGGAGTACCTGGCAATACATTACCAATCGTGTCTCTGCAGGAACTGTCTTGAAACAATGATAAAAAAGGCTGAAGCGGGCAAGCTGCTATGAAAGCCGATACTGTTCTGGCCATAGACCAGGGGACAACAGGAACGAGATCGGTTCTGTACGATGCCGGGGGTTGTGTCATTGGTGACAGCTATCGGGAACTGAAGCAGATGTATCCGCAGGAAGGCTGGGTGGAGCATGATCCGCTGGAAATCTGGCAGGCGGTTGTCGATATCTTGCATCGGAAACTCGGACCTTATTGAGGCAGGTGGTTTGGAATTATTTGCGGAGGTAATCCATTGGATTATATTGATGCATGAACATCACCATTGTCGAACTGCCTGAATTCATCCGTAAATCGGAAAAGTTATTGAGCGCTGAAGAGCATGAGCATCTGCTTTCGTTTTTAGCGACTCACCCCACAGCAGGTGTCCTCATCCAGGGAACCAGGGGTATTCGTAAGATTTGATGGGCGACAGGTAACAAAGGAAAAAGCGGAAGCACCCGAACCATATATTTTTATCATAGTCCGGCAATGCCTCTTTTTCTTTTGACAGCGTTTGGCAAAAATGAGAAGGAAAATCTGTCAAAAGCCGAGCGGAATGAACTGGCAGGATTGACAAAAATGCTGGTACAAAACTACGGGAGAAAGAATGACTGATACATTTGAGAGTATAAAAAAAGGACTGGAAGAAGCTGTCGAATATTCACAGGGGAAAAAAGTTCGTGTCAGAGTCTATAATCCTGAACCGGTCAACGTGAAAAACATCCGGCAAAAGACCCATTTGACACAAGATGAGTTTGCCGCAGCATTTGGTATCAGTGTGGCCACATTAAGACACTGGGAGCGCGGCGACCGCAATCCTCAAGGGCCCGCGCTTGTTTTGCTCAATCTGGTCAGGAAGTCCCCCGATACGATATTGACTATTTTAAATGAGTAAGAGATTAGCCGTTTCAGGTATTTGAACACTATCAGAATGTTGTCCTCCAGTAATCCGGATTCTCCTTCATGCTTGAAGGAGAGGAGAGCAATTGATTTTGGCAAGGCTGTTGGTTTGTTACTCCTGGTGACAGGGTGTGTTATTGATTCATGTAAGTTTTTTACCTGATGAAAGACTGGAATACAATCTATGAATCCCGGGGAGTCATGCAGACGACCCCTTCGCCCCGAGTGGTGCGTGCTGTTTCCCGGTTCAGGGAGGAGGGGGCATCCCGGGTGCTCGACCTGGGATGCGGAACAGGTCGGCATACGACGCTGCTTGTCGACGCGGGTTTCGAGGTTTACGGGTGCGATGTTTCAGAGGAGGCGCTGAGTGTTGTTTCCGGACTGATCGAAGAAGGGGGTTTCCGGCAGTGCGACATGACCTCGCTCCCGTATGCATCGGAATTTTTCGACGCGATCATCTGCAACCATGTCATACAGCACGGCATGGCTGCCGATGCGAAAAAAGCGGCCGAAGAAATGCTGCGCGTTCTGCGACCCGGCGGTTTTCTGCACCTGATCGTCGCTTCGACCGAACACCCGAAGAGCCTGACTGGACGAGAAATCGAGCCCGGAACGAGGATTGACACAGACGCTCTGGACGGGCACATCCCGCACCACTTTTTCAGCGAAAATGAACTGCGCGGGCTTTTCCGTGATGCCGCGATAGAGATTCTGGAGCACTATACCGGCAGAGGCGAACTCGAACCGGAGAAGGGATCGGCTGCGTGGGAGATGTATGCGAGGAAAGGGGGGTGAGGGTGTTGTTCAGCCACGCTTAGGAGCTGTATAAAAGTAATATCTTTCCTTGTATTTTATTTTTTTTCCTGTTTTTCTTTTTTCTTCAGTAAGCTCCACCACGGTCTCCTTTTTTTGCCAGACTGACGGAGCGAATTGAGTGTCTTCTCGATCTGGCTCGCAAGAGCTGTGTAGCCATGTTTGGTGGCAAGTCCATAAGACTCTTCAGCTAAGGCTATACCCTCTGCAATTCGTCCCTTTTTCTCCAGGATCAATGTTTGACTCATTAAAGAGCGTGCCATGCTTTCAATATTGCCCAATTGTCTACAGATGCGTTCTGATTCCTTATGGAGTTCCATAGCCTTGTCAAGCTTACCGCGTGTAGAGAAGATGATAGCTTGGTTGTGGAGGCTTGATTGAAGACCATGGAGGTCGCCCAGTTCTCGGAAGATGCGTTCTGATTTCTTCTGAAGATCCATGGCTCGGTAAAGTTTGTAGCGATTCTTTAAGATCACTGCTTGGTTGCCGAGGCTCCTTGCTAAGCCATGGAGGTCGCCTAGTTGTCGGCAGATGCGCTCCTGTTCCTTGTAGAGCTCCATGGCCCGGTCAAGATCCCCGCGTGCAGAGAAGATATTTGCCTGGTTGCCGAGGCAAATCTGCAGGCCATATGGATTATCCAGTTGCTTACAAATACTTTCTTGTTCTTTGAGAAGCTGCATCGCCTTGTCTAATTCGCCTTGTGCAGACAAGATTGTTGCCTGGTTGCCAAGGCATAGCTGTAGAGAATCGAGGTTATTAAGTTGTCGACAAATGTGCTCCTGTTCTTTATATAGTTGAATAGCCTTGTCAAGTTCGCCTTGCAACATTAAAATGTTTGCTTGGGAACCTAGGCTTTGTTGAATACCAATAGGTACATCTAATTGTCTGCAAATATCCTCTGCGTCCTTGTGGAGAGCCATGGCCTGATCGAGAGCTCCGCGTGTTTGAAAAATCAATCCCCGGTTGTTGAGATTTGCTTGCAGTCCATCAAAGCTCTTCAATTGTTTGCAAATGTTTTCATGTTCTATAAGGAGTTGCATAGCCTTGTCAAGTTCACCGTATCTATACAAGATTGTAGATTGAGAGAGGAGAGTTTTATGTAAGCCATCGAGATATTTCTTTTTTCTGCAAATGTGTTCTTGTTCTTTGAGAAGCTGCATCGCCTTGTCTAATTCGCCTTGCGATTGAAAAATGGACGCCTGAATACCGAAGCAATTTTGCAGCATAGCGAGTTTATTCAACTGTCTGCAAATGTGTTCTTGTTCTTTGAGAAGCTGCATCGCCTTGTCTAATTCGCCTTGTGCAGACAAAATTGTTGCCTGGTTGCCGAGGCTTGTTTGAAGGCCATCGAGATTGCCCATTTGCCGGCATAAGCGCTCTTGTTCTTTATAGAGTTGTATTGCCTTGTCGAGTTTGCCGTGTGCTTGAAAGATCTGTCCTTGAGAGCCTAAGCTTGCTTGCAGGGAACTGAGGTCACCCAGTTGCCGACAAATGTGCTCCTCTATCTTATGGAGATCAATTGCCTTGTTAAATTCCCCTAGCTGCGATAAGATCACTGCCTGACCACCGAGGCTAAGCTGCAAGCAGTTAAGGTCACTTAATTGTCGGCATAAGCGTTCTTGTTCTTTGAGGAGTTGCAAAGCTTGACTGTACTTGCCACGTTGGATCAAGATTTTAGCCTGATTGCAGAGGACTCCTTGTAGTTTGCTCAGATCACCAGTACCTCTGTAATAGTCGATTAACTTTGATACTAAATGAAAGGCTTCGTCAAGATGACCGGTTTCATCCAATAAGTATTCCAACCTCAAGAGATAATCCTTGTCCTCCTCTTTTTCTGGCTGGCAAATCTGGTCTTTATAAGCCTCAGTCATCCTCAATGATGATCCGTTTTCGAGCCGGGTCCAATATGCCATCACTTCAAATGGATTCGTATCGATTGCTTCAATAAAGAACTGTCGGTCTGCCAGCAGATCAAACAAACGTTGCCATGCCTTTCCCTCAGCCAGTTGCCAGGGGAACTCGTCTGTCCGCCTCGGTCCGGATGGCAGTCGCTCGAAGTAGTCGGCCAGCCTGAGATGCGCCTGTTGCTGCAGATCTTCTTTCGGGATATAGGTATCCCGTGCCGCCGTGCGCAGGAAATCGTGCGCAAAGGTCAAGAGGCCACCCCGACTTACCAGGGCGTCATCCATGGCCAGAAACAGGGGCGACCACAAGGCTTGCGGCAGCGGTTCACCGTTTTCGCCGAGGGCGTCGAGCAGTTCCGTTTCACTCAGTCCCCGTCGTGACGCCCACAAGAGCGAGAGAACGTCGCCGACGAGATCGGTATCGCCTTCATAGTCTTTTTTCCACCGGTTGATCACTTTTTCATAGAGGTCGTAGGGAGACTCTGCTTTCAGGTAGTAGGCGATGCGCTCTTCGAGTTCTTCATGCACCCCGAAGAGCCGCAGCTCGTCGAGCAGAATCCGAAGAAAAAGCGGGTTCGATGATTGGGGCGCGTTGGCGATGCGATCGACCCGTTCCTTGCTGAGGGAGCGTCCGTAGTCCTGCAAGAACTCTTCGATGAGCGTTTTACGTTCGTCGACCGACAGCGGTTCGACGGTGAATGTCGGCCACTGCCGTTCTTCGATGACGTCGAGTGCCCGGCCCGGCAGGGTTGAGATAAAGAGGCGTACGTTCTCCGGCATGACCGGTGGCAGCCAGAGGAGGTCTGTTGCACCGTCACGGTCTTCGAACTGATTGAGTGCGTCGAGGAGTAGAATGAGTTTTCCTTTTGCTGCGGCCATGGAAAGCCAGTTCGGAAATGCACTGCGTAGTGCATCCGGCTGATCGGGGATCTCCTGATCGATCTCGAAACGTTGCTTGAACTCGCCCATGATGCGCCTGAGCATGGATGCCCAGTCGGCGCTTGCGGGTGTGGCGCCGATGTAGTGTTCGAGCACAACGGTGTCGGGATGCTCTTTCCGGTATCGCGCGATCCAGTTGGCAAGGAGGGCGGATTTACCCGAACCCGATTCACCGAGGATGACGAGCGGCTGGTCCGTTGTGTCCGATGCATGGGCATTGAGCCGGGCGAAGGCGTCGTCCCTGCCGATATAGACACGTTCACGGCTGCGGGCATAGGCGGCATGGTCGAGCGCTTCACGGGTGAGCGGGTCGGGCTCGGAGCCTTCGGGCCACCGTTCGTTGATGACCGCCGTGAGGTGCTTGAGCACCATGTCGCCC
>JANQHB010000026.1 GCA_028277225.1 Chlorobium sp. | reverse complement strand
CCTTTCCGGGTCTTGCTGCACAGGTGCGTGAACCCGAGGAAGTCGAAGCTCTCGGGTTTACCTTCTCCCCGTTTCTTCCGCCTTTCGGCGGCGTACCGGCCGAATTCTATCAGCCGGGTTTTCCGGGGGTGCAGGGTCAGGCCGTAGCTGCCTAACCGTTCTTTCAGGGCTTCGTGGTATCGCTCGGCTGCCGGTTTGTGCTGGAATCCCAGCACCACATCATCGGCAAACCTCACGATGATGACTTCGCCATCAGGATGGCTCCGTCTTTCATTCTCGACCCATTCGTCCAATGCGTAGTGTAGATAGATGTTGGCCAACAGCGGCGAGATCACCGACCCCTGTGGTGTGCCTGCCGTTTGCCGCATAATCTTTCCATCTTCGCTGTATCCCGTCTTCAGCCATTTGCTGACGAGACGTAGCACCCGTTTGTCTCCTACTCGTTTCCTGATCAGTTCAAGCAGGGTGTCGTGGGATATACTATCGAAGAAGCTTTGCAGGTCTGCGTCCAGTATCCAGTTGATGGGACGGGTCAGGATGCCTGTTGCCAGTGCATCGAGTGCCCGGTGTGAGCTGCGTTCTGGCCGGTAACCGTAGGAGAATCCGTAGAATTCTGTCTCGTATATCGGGGTCAGCACGGTGACGACTGCTTGTTGGACAAGCTTGTCTTCTATGGCCGTCACACCCAATGGGCGTTTCTGGCCATCGGCTTTCGGGATATACGTCCTCAGGACCGGTTTTGCTCGATAGCTGCCCTTGTGGATTTCTGCATGCAGGTTCGACAGGCGTTCTTCGAGCTGCTTTTCGTAGTCCTGCCACGTTACACCGTCGATTCCGGGTGCCGCTTTGCGGTTCAGCTCGTAAAAGCTCTGGCGTAGCAGCTCCGGGGTGATGTGGTGCAGCAGCGACGTGAAGCAGCACGTCTTGTCTTTCTTGGCTCGTCTTCGCACGCCTTCGAGTCCGAACGACACCTTGGCCCGGCTTTGTATCCGGATGGTGGCTTCTTCTCCGGCGTTTCTCTTGGCCAGTGTCCTTCCCTCCATCTCCTCCGCCGCAACTGGGGTCCCTTTGTTCGGAGACTTCTTTGGTACTTCGACACTGTCCGACTCCCGGTTCGCTTCTGCATCAATTCTTCGGGTTCTCTCCTTCATTGACACTTCCCTTCCGTCTTTTGCCTTTGACGAGGGAGCTTACCGGGTCTCCCGATTCCCGTGTAGTGAGCTTCCACACATGCTGCCGTTCTTTGACTCCGCCGCAGTCTTCCATCCCTCGCCTTTTCGGTATGGGCGATATTGCTTTCCCCTTCGTAGTACAGGGTCGGCCTGCGAGTTGTGGTGTTTTCGGAGCTCTTTAGGGCGCCTGTGTTTTCCCCTGTCAACGCTTCCCCATTCCATTGCTGGCGATCGAGGCATGACTCGGGGCCATGATGGCTGGCTATGCTTTTCATGTAAGAAACTTCCATTCTCTACTCTCTACCGGTTTTCATCGGCGCTTTCACTACGTCCCTCATCTTGAATTTTGAATTTCCACTTGTCACTTCCCAACTGCCCACTTGCTTTATATTTGTTAAAAAAAACTTGTATATTTGCTTTGATATGTAGCAGAAGGAAACGAAGAAGAAAATCTACTCCACATCTATGAGCTTCCTTGACTTTTTTGATGAAGGTGGCAACTACGACACGAACGGTTATTTCAGGAAAATTCAACTTGACGATTTAGATCTCACATCCATATACGATACCGAAGAACTGATCGAGGTAATCAACCAGTTCAACGAGGAAGGAAAGCATCAGGACGCACTGACTGTTGCCCGTCATTTAGCCGAAACTGCTTCCTATAGCGCGGAATCATGGTTCCATCTGGGGAATTGCCTGACCGTTAACGGCTTCTTTGACGATGCTAAAGACGCTTTTACAAAAGCTACGGTCCTTAGCCCTGCGGATAGTGAAATGACACTCAATCTCGCTCTTGCACATTTTAATACAGCTCACTATCATGACGCTCTCGAAAAACTGGATACCATTGTTTTCGATTCATCTCTCGAAAAGGAACTGCATTTTTACCGGGGCCTCATTCTCCAGAAGCTGGAACGCTACAGGGAGTCTGAAAAACACCTGGAAAAATGCCTTGCCCTCGAATCGGAGTTTACAGAAGCATGGTATGAACTTGCGTTCTGCAAGGATGTCCTCGGAAAGATGGAGGAAAGTTCAGCATGTTATCAGAAAACCATTGATCAGGACCCTTACAACGTCAACGCATGGTACAACAAGGGCCTTGTTCTGAGTAAACTGAAAAAATACGATGAAGCTCTCGAATGCTACGACATGGCCATAGCGATAGCCGATGATTTCAGCTCCGCCTGGTACAACCGGGCAAATGTGCTGGCAATTACCGGCAAGATCGAGGAGGCTGTGGAAAGTTACCTCAAGACCATTGAGTTCGAACCTGATGATATCAACGCGCTTTACAACTTGGGGATAGCATACGAGGAACTGGAGGACTATGATAAAGCCATTACGCATTACTCGCACTGCATCGAACTTAAACCGGACTTTGCAGATGCTTGGTTTGCCCTGGCTTGCTGCCATGAAGCCGATAAAGCTTATGACAAGGCATTGAAATCCATCAATCAGGCACTGCTGCATATTCCCGGCTCGGTTGATTTTCTTCAGTTGAAAGCTGAGATTTATTACAACATGCAGCATCTTGACCGCTCGATTCAAACCTACAAAAAGATCCTTGAACTCGAAGCCGAATCACCGCAGATATGGGTTGACTACGCTCTTGTCCTTCGTGAGGCCGCCCTTTATACCGAATCCATCAATGCCCTCGAACGGTCGCTGCAACTCCAGCCACAGTCTGCGGAAGCCCACTTTGAAATAGCAGCCACATACTTTGCCCTTGGTGACAAAAAAAGCACTATCAGCGCTCTGACAAAAGCGTTTACCATCGACCCGGGCAAAAAGCAGCTTTTCAAAAGCACTTTCCCGGAGCTTTACAATCAGGACTCCATTCGTAAAATACTGGGGATCCTGTGAGCACCTGTGCCTAACTGTAGGACCTCTAAAAAGTGTCATGAGCGAGCAAAGTGTAAGGCGGACGGAGCGGAGAAACCGGGATGTACACACAGTACATGAGGATTTCGAGCACCGACCAACGCAGCAATTTGGGCGCACAATAAGTTTTTAGAGGTGCCTTTAAAGGAACGGAGAATGCACAATGTCAACCAATGTCCATCCCTCAAACCAAATTTAGTTCATGTGAGTATTAATTGCAAAAAAAAACCGTAAAATTTGAGGGATATCTCCGGGTATGTGTGTGGGTGATAGAGGATATCTGTACTTTGGCTCTTGCATCTCAACCGACAAATAACTACCATTGGTATATATCAACTGATTTTGCTTTGGAGGATACTATGATGGACACAGCACGCATTTTTCAATCCGGTCGCAGTCAGGCCGTGCGTTTGCCAAAAGAATACCGGTTTGAAGGAAAGGAAGTCTATGTGAAGCATTTCGGTAATGGCGTTCTTCTTCTGCCGATCGACAAGTCTTGGGACACATTGGAAGTCGCACTGCGGGAATTTGAACCTGGGTTCCACCTTGAGCGCGAACAACCCGCTGCGGAGGAACGGGAGGAGATTGCTTCATGAGGGCACCTCTAAAAAGTGTCACGAGCGAGCAAAGTGTAAGGCGGACGGAGCGGAGAAACCGGAATGTACACGGAGTACATGAGGATTTCGAGCACCGACCAACGAAGTAATCATGACGCGG
>JANQHB010000054.1 GCA_028277225.1 Chlorobium sp. | reverse complement strand
ATCACGAATCACGAATCACGAATCACGAATCACGAATCACGAATCACGAATCACGAATCACGAATCACGAATCACGAATCACGAATCACGAATCTCCCCATCGCCTTCACGAACGTACTGCATTCATAGCCGCTGATGAAGGCCTCTTCATTGATGTCCTTCAGGGATTCGGTCCAGGATGCAAGCTCTGCATCAGTCAATGGCGTTTCTTTTTCTCGGTCACCGGTGCCGTTCAGGATTGCAACGGCAGCCATCCATGAAGAGAGCTGGGTGAAGCGTGAGGCGTTGAACCAGCGTTTTGCGTGCTGTTGACTGACATTGAGAAAGGTGTCGGTATGGTTGTGGCCATTGTCTTCCAGAAGTATCCCCAGATTGTTGGCAAGGAATTTTTCCGGGGCGGTGATGTTTGTGACCGGCATCTGTGTATCGAGAAGAGAGCAGAAAAGATCAGCCAGTTGATCGACCGGGAGCGAGGCAAGGTTGTAGTTTTCATTGAAGACTCTTGAAAGCGGACCTTCGAGGAGAAGGTCATCGATCACGCCGTTCTTCCGCAGGTCATTTTTGCCAAGGATCCTGTCGAGCGAATGGAAGAGCGTATACAGCAGGATCATGTGGTTGAATTTCGGGCTCTTTTCTTCACCGAAACCAAGGTTGTCAAGGAGTTCGGATGTCGAGGTCGACAGCGTGGCCATTGCAGAGAATCCGGCAGCTGTTTCAACAAAGCTGCAGGCGCGTTTCAGCAATCCTTCAGGAATGGCGACCGGTCGTTCGACCAGTTTTCCGAATTCCCGGGCAAAGGTTTCGAGGAAAAAGGATAGCGATTCGTGCAGGAATTCCGGTTTTTCTTCCAGAACAGCGTCATACAATGCATCGAGGTTTTCCTCTGAACAGAAACGTGCGACCTGTTCGTGTATCGGCGCAAGGCTCATTTCAAGAACAGCCCTGTCAATGGACGGGATACCCGCTCCGTCGAGTTCGGTGCACAAACGGTCATAGGGCATGAGTTTCGACGGATGTACTTCCCTGAAGTCAAGGAAAATGTTGAACTGGTAGCCGCCCAGTACTACCTGCATGCCTTTTTCGCGCAAGTCGCTAACCCTGCGTATGAATTCGAGTTTCGATATGTGGTCGCGAAAGATCACAAATGTACTGTCGTCATGGAATCCGAGCCCTTCACAGAGTGAGCGCTGTTCGATACCGTTACCGGTTTTGAAACCCACAGACATTTTTGCATACCCGCTGGTATGTTCCCATGCGTTGTTATACGCGACAAAAGCACGTTCTTCACCCAGACGGTTCGAATAGCAGAAAATGTTTTCATTCACCTGCCCGTTCGGTGTGAAGACATCGTAAAGGAAAAAGTTTTCCACACCGGCAAAGAGTGCACGTTTTTTCAGGATCGGGAAAATCTCCCGTTCATGACGCTTGACGAGCTCCTCGTCGGGATGCTCGTCATAATAGGCTTTCGCATATTCCATCCCGTACTTTTCGCTGAATCCCTCGACCTGACCGTGACCGAACATCGGCAGGCCGGGCATGGTGGCCATCATCGCGCAAACCCCGAAATACTTGTCCCCGTTGCCGAACTGGGCAATGGCGGTATCTTCGTCAGGGTTGTTCATGAAGTTGACGTAGCGCTTCAGGATGCCTGCGTCGAATTCCAGAGTGTTTTTTATCAGGTATCGGTAATCGGCGTTGTCTTCTTTTTTCAGCATGTGCATGAACGCGCTGTTGTAGACGCGATGCATGCCGAGCGTCCGGACAAAGTAGCCTTCAAGCATCCAGAAGGCTTCGGCCAGAAGCAGCGTGTCGGGTGCCTCGGCATGGATCCGGTCGACAACTTCCCGCCAGAACTCTTCGGGAATGCTTCTGTTGAACTCCTCCATGCTCATCGACCAGGCGCTTCTGGACGGTATGCCTGCAGCATGGCCGTGAAGAGGGAACCACAACCGCTGGATATGCCGCTTGACCAGCACCATGGCAGCGTCGAAGCGGATGACAGGAAACATCTTTGCGACGTGAAGAATCTGCTGGATGACCGCTTCACGGGTTTCCGGATTGAGAAAGTTCAACTGTGCAGTATCGTTCCAGGGCATTGTGGTGCCGTCGTTGCCATGATAGAGGTATCGGGTATCGCCGTTTTCGTAGTCGACGCGTTTGAAGGTGACGGCGGCATCGGAGCGGTTCCAGTAGCCGTCCTCGATAAAGATGCCGTAACGGGGATCGCTGCTCAGGTTCGGCCCGTTGTAAGAATAGGCCGGGTAGGGAGGTTCGTGAGTGCTGAGGAACCAGTCGGGCTTTTCCTTGACCAGAACCGAGTCGAGTCCGGTATGATTGGGAACCATGTCGCTTGCAAGCCTTATGCCGCGGATCATGGTCCGGTTCCGCAGATCGAGGTACCCCTCATACCCACCCAGTTCATCGGCAATCGTGTAACTGTCCAGAGCGTAGGCGGAGGGTTTTGCTTCCGGATTGCCCTGGAGCTGCTTGATCTTCTGCGATGCGGGGCTTCTTTCCCAGAGCCCGATAAGCCAGAGCGCGGTAAACCCGCGTTCAGCGAGTATGTCAAGTTCCCGGTCTGGAATATCCTGCAGGCGATGGATGGGGCGGCGGTAGGTCTTGCTCAACTGGTCGAGCCAGACAAACGTGCTTTTTGCGATCATAACGACCTCGGGCATCCAGGACGAATCCACGGAATAGTTTTCCGGTTCGTTGCCAAGGTCGGAAAAACTCGGGGCCTGGGCCTGTTTTTCATAAAAGCCGCCGTGTTTTGCCTGGTCCTGTCCGGTCTTTTCGAAAAACAGCCAGGCATCCTCGTCCTGTATGGCGCTGATGCTGTTGTCGAGCATGTCGAGGAGAGGAGTGTCCAGAAGCAGGTCTTTCCAGTGTATTCTGATATAGCGAAGCTGTTCGAGCAGAGAGTTGGGTGCGTGACGGATCGGGCCGGTCAGGAGTTCGGCCGGATCGATGTTGCCCGATGCGATAGGACCCATGCCTTTGAGAGAGTCCAGGAAGGTCTGGACAACGGTTTTGTATGAGCTGTCGTCACGCAGGTTCTCATCGGTCAAGAGGAAACTGAACTGGTCGAGTGCGGGATTCTGGTTGTGGAGCCAGACAAAAAGCGATTCCTCCAGAGCACCAAGGCGTTTCGGAGCGTCAGCAAGGTATTCTTCACTGGTCAGTGACGCGTTGAACAGGTCCCGCGGTGGGAAGAGGTCGATAAATTTATGCAGGTACCCGGACAAACCATCCGCTTCGAGAGCCGTTTGTGTTGATGTTTCGATGTCATTCAGAAACTCCGGGCTTTGCCGGGCAACAAGTCTGCTCATGATCAGGTGGCCGGCAGCATGCAGCAGCTTCATGCCCTGAAACTGAGCGGGCAGGAGCTTTACTCTTTTGTCACCATGCAGCTCTTTGAGCCGCCGGTTGATCGTTTCTGTCTGCTCTTCAGCCTTTTCGACAGCCGCTTTGCGGTCAGTCGGAAGGTCAGCAAGCCATTCGGTCGAAAGGTTCAGTTCGACAAGTGCCTTGCGGGTTATATAAAAATGCTCTTTCAGAGCGGGATTGTTTGCATGGATGCGTGCTGTAGAGTCTGTCATCAACGTGAAAAAATAATCATATACTGTTCTCAAAAGCGCCACCTCGGAAACCAAGACCAAGGTACGGAATTTCCCGTTAATAGGTTAGTAGGTAATAGGTAGTAGGTAGTGGGTAATAGGTAATAGGTAATAGGGTGAAGATAGTTGTTGAACTGTTGATTTGTTGAACTGTTGAGTTGTTTGAAGAAGAACCTGTCTCCGGTTTCCGTTTAAACCGACCTCGTACGGGCGGGTTTCAAACCCGCCCCTACATTCTCCTTGCTCAGCACTCATTGCTTGCAACTGAGAACTCTGAACTTCCTTCCCAAGACCTATTACCCACTACCTATTCCCTCATAAAAATATTTGTTTTTAAACCTGAATGCTTATCTTTTCCGTTGATGGAGGATGCCGTTCCCCTCACCAACTTCGAACGATAGGCATCTGCATCAGGACACTTTAGTAATACGTACATAGTTGTACCTCCAAAAAATGTGGTCGTGGGACTCACGTGGCGAAGCTTTTTGTGAAAGGTGCTTTTTTTTCTCGCAAAAGAAGTATTTTCCAAGAAAACTATACCTCCGTATCCCCGGCATAGTGTATCTGCATCCTTGATTTTCCTTATTCTAACCTGGGCAAACACCATGAAAAAAGTATTTAAGCGGATTTTCGTTCACCTCCTTATCGTACAGGTCTTCATCACGCCGATCCTGTCAACGGCAGTCTATGCACAGCAGCCCTACGGATCTTCGTCATCCAGCCTCCTCTATTCATCTCCTTCGAGAGGTTACCAGGGTATGGGTAACCAGCAGCAGGTTATGCCCGGTTACGGTATGCCTCAGGATACCTATTTTACCGACAGCATGGGCAATATTCTCATGTATATCAACGTTCTTGGCGAGGTCTACAAGCCGGGACAGCACATCGTCCGACAGGATTCCGATATCTCGAACGTGCTTTCGCTGGTCGGCGGCCCGAAGGAAGATGCGAATCTCGATAAGGCAAAACTGCTTCGCTACAAGCCGGATGATGATGGAAAACAGACCTATGAAATCAATCTCGAAGCCTATTTCGAGGAAGGCGACCGCTCGGGATTCGTGGAACTGAAACCGAACGACACTATCGTCATTCCCGAAGACAAGGGGATCGACACCAACATGGCCCTCAGGATCGCCGCCCTGATCGTATCGGCCGCAAGCGTCATCGCAATTGCATCGGATTGATGTCGGCGCGGTGCGCCGAAGAGACGAGAGACAAGTGACGAGATACAAGTGACGAGAGACGAGTGGAAGAGGTGTTAGGCGGGGAAGGAGTAAGGAGGATTGTTCAGGTAGTAGGTAATGGGTAGTAGGTAATAGGAAAAGGCAAAGAGCCAGGAATTCTGAAGAGCACCTGTTGTTTCGTTCATCCGAAAAACTATCTTGCCCCAATACCCAATACCTTTTTTGCCGTTTGACTTTTCCTGTTGCTTCGTTCATCCGAAAACTATCTTCCCTTATTCACGATTCACGATTCACGATTCACGATTCACGATCCATTAACAAAGTTTAGTAAGCAGTACGACGAATGAACTCGAATAACGACAGTAATCAGTTTGAGCAGGAAATCAATATCCAGGAACTGCTGCAGGTTCTCTGGAAAAACCGGGTGGTTATCGGGGCAATTGCGGGAGTGGTGCTGGTGCTGGTGATGTTCTATCACTTATCAGCAACACCAGAGTACCGTTCCACGTCCATTGTCCTGATCAAATCCGACAAGGGCGGGGTCAGCGAGATGATCAATCCGTTCGAATCCCTGACAGGCTTCGAGCTGCAGAACGATATCGAACTGATCAAGTCTTTTCCACTGGCCGAAGAAGTTATCAGGAACCTCTATGCCAGTAAAGACCGTGATTCTCTGCAACTGTTCGGGGAGAGGGACTATGTCTCTCCTGTAGGAGCAGTGTTCAGCGGACTGAATTTTTTCAGGGGCGGTGAAGAAGAAGAAAAGGATTACGACATCCAGATGCGTGCGTATGCCGAAAGGTTAAAGAAGCGTGTCAAGGTCAGCAACGCCAGGGATACCGATATTCTCCAGGTGTCGGTGTCAAGCCCCTTTCCCGAAGAGGCGGCGCTTTTGACCAATGCCATCTGCGAGGCTTACATGCGCAAGGATATCGAGTGGAATGCCGACCAGGCAATGTCGGTCAAGGAGTTTGTCAGCGAACAGCTTGCCAGCCAGCAGAAAGAAATTGCCGATGTCGAAAATCAGCTCTCTTCTTACATGAAGCGCCAGAACATCTACGAGCTTACCGGTAATGCCGAAAAGCTGCTTGAAAAACTGGTGGAGGCAGAGTCCCGATACAACGACGCACAGTCCGAATACAACATCCTGAAGAAGCGCCAGGATTTCATTGTCCAGAAGCTCTCCGAGGAGGAAAAAGCGCTGAGCGCCAAGATTGCCCAGAACGTCGATCAGCAGTCAAGAGACCTCAAGACACGGATCAAAAAGGAGGAAAAGGCCCTGATTGCGTTGTCTGGAGAAGACGGGGTCAAGAGCCCCGCCTACACTGCCAAAAAGCAGCAGCTGGACTTGCACAAGCAGCGGCTTCAGGAACTGACCCGGAACATGATCGCCGGGGAGCTCGCATTTTCGAGCAAGGCACGTCAGTACCAGTTCGACCTTATTTCCGAACAGCTTCAGACCGATGTCCGCCTTGCGGAACTGAACTATATCGCAGAGGAATACCGCCGGTCGAAGAACTATTATGAAAGCCAGCTGAACCGTTTGCCGCAGAAACAGCTTAACTATGCCCGCCTGCAGCGAGACCGGGAAGTACTGAACAACACCTATACGTTTCTCAAAGAAAAGCTTGAGGAATCCCGCATCAAGATAGCATCCGAAGTCGGCAAGGTGGTTATTGTCGGCGCAGCGTTTCCGCCGCAGGAGCCGGTGGCGCCGGATCTGAAAAAGAACCTTCTGATCGGTCTGATACTCGGTTTTGGTCTTGGCGGCGCCTTTGTCTTTGTCAGGGAGATGCTCGATCATACGCTCAAGGATGATGCCTTTCTTGAAGATCATGGATACGTTCCGCTTGCTGCTATACCATATGTCGGTGAAGACAATGGCCAGGACCTTCAGGGAGCTCTCATGAAATCGATTGAGCAAATAACAGAATTCCTGCCGCCGTTCAACGGCAACGGCAAGGCATCGAAACACAAGAAAGTCAACTCAAAAGGGAAGACAGTGCCGTCAAGAGGTAAAAGAAAACCGCTACTGATGGCAGACCAGCTTTCTTCGCCCTTTGCTGAATCGTTCCGTGATCTGCGAACCAACATTGTCTTTTCCCAGGCTGACCGTGAACTCAAATCGATCCTGGTGACCGGTACCGAGATCAGTGAAGGCAAGTCTACTGTCTGCACGAACCTTGCCTATGCTTTTGCAATTAACGGCAAACGGGTGCTGGTTGTAGACTGTGATTTGCGCAGGCCAAGCCTGCATCGAATGTTCAGCAGACAGAGAGTACCGGGGCTTTCCGATTACCTTGCGGGTCTTGAAGCCGATGTTGATTCCCTGATCCAGCCGACCATGCATGAAAATCTCTTTCTTTTTCCTGTCGGCAATAACACGCCGAATCCCAACGAACTGCTTGGTTCAAACAAGATGAGTGAGCTGATCGCAACGCTCGAGGAAGAGTGGGATCACGTGATCCTCGATTCGCCGCCCCTCCTTCTCCTCAGCGACGCCACACTCGTCTCCCGCGCCGTCGACGGAATCCTGATGGTGGTCCGCATGGGATACACCAACCGGAACCTGCTCAAGGAAGTCCAGAAACTCGACTACCTCAAGCACCGTCTCCTGGGCGTCTCGATCATCGGCCCGTCGGACAAAACCGGTTACGGAAAATACGGCCGCTACTACGGCCGCTACGGCTACAAAGGCTACTACAGCTACAAGTCATATAGCTCATATCTTGAGGAGCAGAAAAATTAGTGCACTGGCAAAGCCAGCGGCACTGGGTAGTAGGTATTGGGTAGTAGGTATTGGGTAGTAGGTATTGGGTAGTAGGTATTGTTCGTGATGTGATTGTTCCGTGAAATATTTATTTTGGTAATACGCCTTAGGTTTTATGATTATCCGTAAGGCTTAATTACATCAAAATAGATATGTATACGCACGAGAAGCTGGAGGTATGGCGGGAATCAATGCGACTGGTAAGAACAGTCTATGAAATGACTAAAGGTTTTCCAAAAGAGGAGATATACGGTTTAACACAGCAAATGAGAAGGGCGGCAGTATCGATCCCCTCGAATATTGCAGAAGGTGCTGCTCGGGATGGAAAAAAAGAGTATGCCTATTTTATAAGTATAGCCAGAGGCTCACTGGCAGAACTGAACACGCAGGTGAAAATAGGCCAAATGCTGGGTTATACAGAGGAAATTCCTGAAGTGAAGAAGCAAATGGCTACTGTGGGTAGGCTCTTAACGGGATTGTACAAAAAGTGGAATAAGACCTGATATCTTCACCCTATTACCTATTACCTATTACCTATTACCTATTACCTATTACCTATTACCTATTACCTATTACCTATTACCTAT
>JANQHB010000008.1 GCA_028277225.1 Chlorobium sp. | reverse complement strand
ATTCACGATTCACGATTCACGATTCACGATTCACGATTCACGATTCACGATTCACGATTCACGATTCACGATTCACTGTTTTTTTATGAAAGGAATCATACTTGCCGGGGGGTCAGGTACGCGGCTTTATCCTGTAACAAAGGGTATATCGAAGCAGCTTCTGCCGATTTATGACAAACCGATGATCTACTATCCGCTCAGTACGCTTATGCTGGCGGGCATTCGTGAGATACTGGTGATCTCGACGCCTGTTGATCTTCCTTTGTTCAAAAGAATGCTTGGCGACGGAAGCGAATGGGGATTGTCGATCTCATATGTCGAGCAGCCTTCGCCTGATGGCCTTGCGCAGGCTTTTCTGCTTGGCAAGGAGTTTGTCGGTGACGATGATGTCTGTCTTATCCTGGGTGACAATATCTTTTTCGGGTATGGCTTTACGGGTATGCTGCAGCATGCGGTCCGGAGCGTCAGAGAAGATCGTGTGGCACAGATCTTCGGTTATTACGTCAAGGATCCGGAACGCTATGGGGTGGCGGAAATTGATGAAGACGGGAATGTTTTGTCGATAGAGGAGAAGCCGAAAGAGCCAAGATCGAACTATGCTGTTGTCGGACTGTACTTTTACCCGAACGATGTCGTTGCGGTTGCAAAAACGATCGAACCGTCAGCTCGGGGGGAGCTCGAGATAACGTCGGTGAACGAAGCATATTTACAGCGCAGAAAGTTACGTATGTCCATGATGGGACGAGGTTTTGCCTGGCTCGACACGGGTACGCACGATTCGTATCAGGAGGCCGGCAACTTTATCGAAACAGTCGAAAAGCGGCAGGGCCTGAAGATTGCCTGTCCGGAAGAGATAGCATGGAGAAACAAATGGATCGATGACGCAATGCTCGAAGAGCTCGCCAAACCCCTGATGAAAAGCCAGTACGGGGAGTACCTTCTTCAGCTACTAAAAAGAAGTTGAAGAAGAAAGGCAAAGGTCAAAAGGCCGGAATGGAAGCCGGAGGCCGGTGACGTAAAGCGTCAGCTCATAGGTAATGGGTAGTAGGGAATGGGGTAAGAGTCTAAAGGCAGAGTCAAGATGAAAGCACGAATATTTTTTCATACAATAACGATCTTCATCCTAATACCTAATACCTAATACCTAATACCGATCAATTCATGGACCAAAATCTCTTATCATATTTTTAACCAGACCTTACATATCGATGGATATACACGCTACAGCTATACCTGATGTTCTGATTTTCGAGCCTCGCATTTTTGGGGACGAGCGGGGGTATTTTTTTGAGTCGTTCAGGAAAGATTTTTTTCGAGAGCGTGTCGGTGAGGTTGATTTTGTTCAGGAAAACCAGTCAAAATCCGGGTATGGCGTTCTGCGCGGCCTGCATTTTCAGAAGCCTCCGTTTACGCAGTCGAAGCTGGTTCGGGTGATCGAGGGAGCTGTTCTCGATGTCGCACTCGATATCAGGGAAGGTTCGCCATGGTTCGGGCAGCATGTTGCCGTGAAACTCGACTCGGAAAGGCACAACATGCTCTGGGTTCCCCAGGGATTCGCCCACGGTTTTCTTGTTCTTTCAGACGATGCGATTATTTCATACAAGTGCGATAACTATTACGCTCCCGAGTATGACACCGGCATTCGCTGGAACGATCCCGGCCTGGGCATCGACTGGAGTTTTGCAGAAGAGAAGGTCCAGGTATCAGCAAAAGATGCCGCCCAGCCCTTCTTCAGGGACGCGTTCCATTTTTCGTACGATGAATTCAAGCAGGAACGTATTTATTCCAGAGGAGTGGCGCGAAGCGCCGGGGAGTCGTAAATCGTGAATGGTGACGCGGAGCGTCAGGTAGTAGGTAATAGATTTAGCGCACGTTGTGCGCAGGAGTAGGGGCAGCCCCTTTTGGCTGCCTGCATTCAAACAATGCAACAGTTCAACAAATCAACGGCTCAACAACTATCTTCCACCCATTACCCATTACCTTTTGTGCCGTTTGAATTTTGACTTTCCTATCTTCCCTTATTCACGATTCACGATTCACGATTCACGATTCACGATTCACGAATACCTTCCTTTTTCATGAACATTCTTGTTACTGGTTCTAACGGGCAGTTGGGTTCGGAGCTCAAGTCGCTGGCTTCCGGGAAACAGGATATGCGGTTTTTCTTTTATGATCTGCCTGAGCTGGACATCACCGACAGGGAGAGTGTCGGGGCCGTTTGCCGGAAGCACAGCATTACGGTAATCATAAACTGTGCGGCCTATACACATGTTGACCGGGCAGAAGAGGAGATCGAGGCGGCTCGGCGTGTCAACCGTGACGGCCCGGCTGTGCTTGCGGGAGTTGCATGTGAGTGCCACGCGCTTCTTGTACATGTGTCTACCGACTATGTTTTCAACGGTGACTCTTCGGTTCCCTATACGGAAGACGATCCGGCAAGGCCTCTCGGTGTTTACGGCAGGACGAAATGGGAGGGGGAAGAACATGTTCGCGGGATCGCGCCCTCCTATATGATCGTTCGGACTTCATGGCTGTACTCTTCTTACGGGCAGAATTTCGTCAAGACCATGTTGCGCCTGGGCAGTGAGCGTGAGATGCTGAACGTTGTGTTCGACCAGATTGGTTCGCCGACCTATGCGGCCGATCTGGCCGGAGCTCTTCTGTCGATTCTCGAACGCCATGATCCCGTCTGGTCCTACAGGGAAACCTATCATTACTCGAACGAGGGTGTCTGTTCCTGGTATGATCTTGCACACGCGATCATGAAAATCAGGGAACTGCCCTGCAGGGTGAAACCGATAGGAACCGACGAATATCCCACAAAAGCCGAACGTCCTCATTACAGCGTGCTGCACAAAGGAAAAATCAAGCGCCACTGGGACCTGGAAATCCCCCACTGGCAGGACTCCCTGGAGAGAATGTTTCAAAAGATTGGGGAATAGGTAGTAGGTAATGGGTGCAGCGCATTTCGTGCGCAGGAGTAGCTCGCTTTCGCTTGCAGGAGTAAGGGAAGTAAAAATGTAGGGGCAGACCTGTGTGTCTGCCCGCATTCAAATAAATCAACACTGCAACAACTATCTTCACCCTATTACCTATTACCTATTACCTATTACCTATTACCTATTACCTATTACCTATTACCTAATCACCAATCACCCTATGCATATTCTCATTACCGGCGGGGCGGGGTTTATCGGGTCGCATGTCGTGCGGCATTTCATAACAGCCTACCCTCAATACACTGTAACCAATCTTGACGATCTGACCTATGCGGGTAACCTGGAAAACCTGCGTGACGTCGAGGGTTCTTCGAACTACCGGTTTGTCAAAGGGGACATAACAGAGCGTGATGCGATGCTTTCGCTGTTTGAGACGGAGCGTTTCGACAGGGTGATCCACCTCGCTGCCGAGTCGCATGTCGATCGTTCGATTGCAAGTCCTACAGAGTTCGTGATGACCAACGTGATCGGAACGGTGAATCTGCTCAATGCCGCCCGGTCTCTGTGGAAAGAGAGTTTCAGCGGGAAACTGTTCTACCATGTTTCAACCGATGAGGTATACGGTGCACTGGGCAGCGAGGGTGCGTTTACCGAGGAGACCCCTTACGACCCGCACAGCCCGTATTCCGCCTCCAAAGCCTCGTCTGACCATTTTGTACGCGCTTACCACGATACCTACGGACTGCCGGTTGTGATCAGTAACTGCTCGAACAATTACGGTTCATACCAGTTTCCCGAAAAGCTCATTCCGCTCTTTATCAACAATATCCGCCACAACAAACCGCTGCCGGTCTACGGCAAGGGGGAAAACGTCAGGGACTGGCTCTGGGTTGTCGATCATGCCAGGGCGATCGATGTGATCTGCCATAACGGAAAACCGGGCGAGACCTATAACATTGGCGGGCAGAACGAGTGGAGGAATATTGAGCTCATACGGCTGCTCTGCGGTATCATGGATCGAAAGCTCGGACGGGCTGAAGGTGAATCGGAAAAGCTGATCACCTATGTGACCGACCGTGCAGGCCATGATTTCCGCTACGCTATCGACTCGTCAAAACTTCAGGAGGAGCTGGGCTGGAGTCCCTCGCTGCAGTTCGAAGAGGGACTGGAAAAAACCGTCGACTGGTATCTCGACAACCAGGACTGGCTCGATCACGTAACCTCGGGCGAGTACCAGCGGTATTATGAGAAAATGTATGGGTAGGCGCTTTGCGCCGTGCTCGTTTTGAATGCTTGGGGAAATGTTTTATTTTGCACCTACGATAATTCTTATATCGATATAATTATAAAATCATTCCACATATGGCTGAAGAAACCAAACCGGAAGTGCAGAGCGGTTCTACACCGAGCGGGGACATCAAGGGTGATTTCTCGACGATCCTTATGGGTGTAGGCAATCTTCTCGATACCACGCTTACTCCTATCGGCAATGTCCTTGTCAACGCTCTCGAGTCTGCAAATAATGTGGCACAGCAGATTCTCAACGGGCTCAGCAAGTCCCTCAACCAGGGAAACAAGTAAGAGCGCTGATCAGGCCTGAGAGCCGCTGCTTGATCATACATCAAAGAATTTACCAGGGCAAGCCTTTTCCGGAAAGAGGCTTGCCTTTGGTGTTTTCCGGGAGTATATTCAATCCCTGATCGTTAGCAAGCATATTGATCTTATAGAAATACAATGCCTGATAAATTTCCCGAGTATCCTTCCGGAGTGCCCTACAGCAGTGTCGAAGCTGATGTCCTTCGATTCTGGAAAGAGCATGATATTTTTCACAAGAGTCTCGACAAGAAGGGCGACAAGGTCTTTTCTTTTTATGAAGGTCCGCCGACCGTCAACGGCAAGCCCGGAGTTCACCATGTTTTCAGCAGGACGATCAAGGATATCGTCTGCCGTTTCAAGTCCATGCAGGGCTACAGGGTCCCCCGCAAGGCCGGTTGGGATACCCACGGTCTGCCTGTGGAGATTTCCGTCGAGAAAAAACTCGGATTGAAAAACAAGGCCCAGGTGGAAGAATACGGTTCGGGCGAGTTCAACGCCGAAGCCAAAAGTCTGGTCTATCATCATATCGACGACAACCGTGAAGGATGGGGCAAGTTGACCGAACTCATGGGGTACTGGGTGGATATGAACGATCCTTACATTACCTGTACCAACGAGTATATCGAGTCGGTCTGGTGGGCGTTGAAAACGATTTTTGACAAGGGGCTGATCTACAAGGATTACAAGATCGTTCCGCAGGATCCGAAGTCGGAGACGGTGCTGAGTTCTCACGAGCTTGCACTCGGGTATAAAGAGGTCAAGGACCCGAGTGTTTATGTGAAGTTCAGTATCCGGGGTGCTGACGAATATTTCCTGGTCTGGACAACAACTCCGTGGACGTTGTTGTCCAACGTCGCGCTTTGTGTGGGACCGGCTGTCGAGTATGTGAGGGTAAAAATGCCGGACGGCGATGTCTATATTCTCGCCAAATCCAGGCTCGAAGTGCTGCAGGAGCAGCTCAACAAGGAAGAGGAGCTGGTTATTCTCGATTCGTTCAACGGCAGGAGTCTTGCCGGTATGGAGTACGAACCGCTCTTTACATGGGCGAAACCGGACAGGCGGTGCTGGTTTGTTGCCGAAGGTGATTTTGTTACGACCGAAGAAGGTACCGGTATTGTCCATATTGCACCCGCTTTCGGTGCTGACGACTATGAGCTGTCGAAACAGCATGATCTTCCGATGCTGCAGCCCGTGGCCCGCAACGGCTGTTTTACCGGCGATGTTCCCGAATACGAGGGTATGTTTTTCAAGGATACCGATCCTCTGATCATCCGCCGTCTCAAGGAGGAAGGAAAGCTTTTCAGAAAACAGACCATTACGCATACCTATCCGTTTTCATGGCGGTACGACGTGCCTGTCATCTATTATGCACGCGAGTCATGGTATATCAGGACAACGAGCATTGCCGACCGTATGGTCGAGCATAATCGCCGTATCAACTGGTGTCCGCCCGAGATCGGAGCAGGCCGTTTCGGCAACTGGCTCGAGGAAAACAAGGACTGGGCGCTTTCCCGCGAACGGTTCTGGGGTACGCCTCTGCCGATATGGGTTTCCGAAGACTTCCAGATCGGTGACGGTCCGGATTCCGGTAATGTGTTCTCTCTTGGTTCCGTCAAGGAACTTGAAGAGGGTTTTATCGATATCGACGGCACGGTGTATCGTCTCAAGGATGCGATGAAGGAGGGGCTGGTCGAACTCGATCTGCACAAGCCGTTTGTCGACAGGATCTATTTCATGCGCGACGGAAAACGCTTCAACCGTACACCGGAACTGATCGACGTCTGGTTTGACAGCGGTTCCATGCCGTTTGCGCAGCTTCACTATCCTTTCGAGAACAGGAAGCTTTTCGAAAAAACGTTTCCGGCCGATTTCATTGCCGAAGGTGTCGACCAGACAAGGGGATGGTTCTACACGCTTCATGCCATCGGAACGCTGCTTTTCGACGAGCCCGCATACAGGAATCTCGTTGTCAACGGACACATTCTCGACCGCAACGGTCAGAAAATGTCCAAGTCGAAAGGAAACGTCGTTGATCCGTTTGAAACGATGGAGAAGTACGGCGCAGACGCTCTCCGCTGGTACCTGATCTCTTCGAGTCCTCCCTGGAGGCCGAAATCGTTCAACACTGAAGAGATCGAGGAAGAGCAGCGCAAATTTTTCCGCGCTTTTGTCAACAGCTACAACTTCTTTGTGATGTATGCCAATGTTGACAAGTTCACCTTTGCCGAAGAGGAGATAGCATTGCCGGAACGTTCCGAACTGGATCGCTGGATTATTTCTTCCCTCAATACGCTTGTGGCCGGAGTGGAGCTTCGCATGCAGCAGTACGATCTGACAGGTTCTGTTCGGCTCATCAATGATTTTACCGTTGATGATCTTTCGAACTGGTATATTCGCCGTTCGAGAAAACAGTTCTGGAAAGGCGAGATGGGCCCGGACAAACTCGCGGCCTACCAGACGCTCTACCAGTGTCTCGAAACGGTGGCAAAGCTCCTGGCGCCTTTTACGCCCTTCATAGCCGATCGCATTTACATTGATCTCAATGGCGTTACCGGAAAGAACGCACAAGAATCAGTGCATCTGTGCGATCTGCCTGCTATCAACCATGAGGCGATTGACAAGCCGCTCGAGCATCGGATGAAGAAAGCACAGGTCGTCACTTCGCTTGTCCGCACCATGCGCGAAAAGGCATCGATCAAGGTCCGCCAGCCGCTGCAGCGTATACTGTTGGCAGTCGATGACATGACCGACAGGATGGAATACGACAAAGTCAGGGATGTCATTGTCGATGAGGTCAATGTGCAGAAGGTCGAGTATATCGAAGATGAAAGCTCGGTTGTCAGCAAAAAAGCAAAGCCTGATTTCAAGTCACTTGGTCCCCGATATGGAAAAGAGGTCAAAAAGGTTGCCAAGTGTATCAGGACACTTTCCCACAAACAGATTTCCTCTCTTGAAACAGACGGGAATCTGGATCTTGAGATCGACGGTAAAACCTATACCATAACCAGGGATGACGTGATCGTCAGCCGCGAGGATATTGAAGGGTGGCTTGTCGCATCGGATGATGCGCATAGCGTCATGGTCGCGCTCGATACCGAAATATCAGCCGAACTGGAGATGCTCGGTCTGGCAAGGGAACTGGTCAGCAGGATACAGGCCCTGAGAAAAGAGAGTGGACTCGAGATAACAGACAGAATCGTTTTACGGGTCAGCGGCAGCGAAAAACTTGCCATGGCGGTAGAAGCCAATAGCGGCTATATAAGGGAGGAAACCCTTGCTGTCGCGCTTGATGTTGTATCATCCGATGCCATGGATGACGGACGTAATGAGGACATAAACGGTGAAATATGCCGTTTGGCGCTTGTTAAATCCAATGGCTAGTGTTATAATTACCGTGTTTTTACCTGTGGAAACGCTTGTGCTTCCCTGATCATAACAATCGTTTATTCCAGGTTGTCATTTTTGCATTGAAACCTCTCCCGCCGAGTGCCGGAAACGGCTGAAGCACAGGAAGGGTGTCGTTGTGTTTGAATCAGTAAACTGGATAGAATCAGTCATGCCCAGAAAAAGCAGCAGTACCAGCAAGAAAGAGAAAGAGACAGAGACTACCGAGGGTCCGGTCAAAGTTCTTCATACCTACCTTTCCGATGAGGAACTCGAGCATTTCAGGAAAATTCTTCTGAAGCGTCGTGAAGAGGTACTGCGTGATCTCGATATCCTGAGGTCCTCGCTCAGCGAAGAGAGCGTCGAGGATTCGATCAACTCGAATTATTCCATGCATATGGCTGATCACGGTACAGAGACAATGGATCGTGAACAGCGTTTCATGTTTATTGCCAGAGACGAAAAGTATCTCGGCTACATCGACCAGGCGCTTGAAAGGATCAGGAACAAAACCTATGGCGTCTGTGCGAAATCAGGAAAACCCATCCCCAAAAAGCGCCTCGAAGCCGTACCCCACACCTCCGTCCGCATCGAGTTCAAGGAAAACAAGAAGAAAGGATAATGTTGGGTAATAGGTAATGGGTAATAGGGAATAGGAAGAACAGAGAGATAAGAATCAAGAGTTAAGAAGAGAGCGCGAAAGGCGTCTTCATATAATTCAGCAGTTCAACATCTCAACGTATTCCAAAGGGGACATTTTCTATTCAAATTTCAAACATCTATTTCACGGGGCGGCATGTCATGTTGGTTGCTGCACTGAGACGCAAACTATCTTCCCCTATTACCTATTACCTATTACCTATTACCTATTACCTATTACCTATTACCTATTTCCCATTCCCTATTACCTACCATCTACTCCTCGCAATCGTACTCTTCTTTTTTGCAGCAGGCGTCTTTGATGTCGATGGGGTAGTCGCCGGTGAAGCAGGCGGTGCAGTAGCTCTGGATTTCGTTTTCGAAATGGGGGGCACTGTTGAGCATTCCCTGGAGTGAGAGGTATTTCAGCGAATCGACACCGATGTAATCCCGAATCTTCTCGATTTCCTCCTCATTGTCTTTGGCGTCGGCGAACATGTAGGTCAGGAGCTGTAATTTTGTCGGGAAATCCATCCCGTAAAAGCAGGGATTGGTTATGGGGGCGGAACTGATGTGGAGGTGAATCTTTTTCGGTTCTGCTTCACGGATCAGCTTGATCAGCATCTTTGCCGTGGTTCCGCGTACGATGGAGTCGTCGATAACGACAATCTGGCGGTCGTGCAGGACACCGCGAATGATATTGTACTTCGAGCGCACCTTGATTTCACGGTCTTCCTTACCGGGCTGTATGAATGTTCTGCCGACATAATGGTTGCGGATCAGGCCGTGTTCGAACCTGGCCGGCCGGCATATCTTGTTGCTTTCCCGAACGAAGCCGAGTGCTGCTGTATTCGAGGAATCCGGTACGCTGATGACGATCTGCTGCTCCTCCTTGGTCGATTCTACCTTTGACTCCCTGGCCAGATTTTTTCCAAGGTTGCGGCGGATCTTGTCGACCGGATGATTGAAAACGATGCTGTCGGGCCTTGCAAAGTAGACATACTCGAAAATACAGCGGGCCTTGCGCTGGCTTGGCGGGAGAAACAGGGAAACAGGTTTTCCGGTTTTGACCGCATGTTTGTCGATCAGGAGGATTTCTCCCGGCTCGATGTCCCTGACATACTCTACCGAAAGAATATCGAACGCACAGGTTTCGCTGGCAATGTAGAAAACAGGTTCTCCGGTTTCCTTATTGATGGTTTTACCGAGAGCCAAAGGTCTGACTCCGTAAGGATCACGCGCGGCGATAAGCTGATCGTTTGCCAAAATGACAAGGGAAAATGCTCCCTGCACCTGTCGTAACGCATGGTATATCTGGTGAAGGGGCTCCTTTTCCCTGCTTCGTGCTGCCAGATGGGGGATGATTTCGGTGTCGGACGAGGCCTGAAAAATCACGCCCTGCTCGGTAAGTTCCTTTCGGAGATGGCGGGAGTTGGTGAGGTTACCGTTGTGGGCGATGGCAAGGTTGCCTGACCGGTAGGTATGAGAGAACGGCTGTATGTTGCTCGATGACTTGGATGCGCCCGTTGTAGAGTAACGGTTATGACCGATTGCCGCATGCCCCGGAAGTTTTTTAAAGACCTCAGGGTTCTTGAAGACCTCGGCTACAAGACCCATTCCTTTGTGCTGTCGGAAAACAGTCCTGTTTTTCTCTTTGTCGTGGCCGGCAACCACGACCCCAGCGGCCTCCTGCCCCCTGTGCTGGAGTGAGTACAGTCCATAAAAGGCATCTTGAGCGGGAGTTTCAGAATTATAGACACCAAAAACTCCGCACATGGCACCTTCAATGTTAAGATTATGTGAACTTTTTATCTCTTAAATTTGCCAATAGAAGGTAAAATAACAAGCATTAAATGTAAAAATATTTTTCTCGGTGGAAGGGTTATTTCAAGGTGGAAATGATGTCGCTATGGGCTATTTTCATGGTAGCTGTTACACTGCCCTGAATTGAGCGAATGTCATGCTCTGTTCAGGACCGCATCACAACAAGACAAGGAAAGATCAATTATGACACTACGGGCAAAAGAAACTGCATCACCGCCGCCACTATGGCTCTGGATCGCAATTACCTTTCTCTGGGGGACGGTGTTTTTCGCTACATCTGTTATAACACTCTCTCTTGCTGCCTTCTGGCTCGAACAGGGCTTTTTCAATCCTTCATGGAGCGAGATCTTCGGGGCTTACGGTATCTATTTTGTCTTGCTTATGGCCATTGCCGTTTCGGCCATGATGGTGAAAAACAGGATGGATCCTGATGGAGCAAAACAGACAAAGCGTCAGCAGGATGTGGTAGCGGGCAAAAGGGAGGTGGTGTTTGTATCCCTTGCCTCAAGCATCGTGACCAGTTTTTTCTTCACTGTTCTGACGGCTCTCGTTTTTGCTCTATCCTCTGTTTCGATTGTCGATCTGAAGGTTTCAGTCGTTCTTTTTGCATCGGTGATGAATATCGTCGCAGGGCTTTCTGCTTCAATCCTTGTCGGTCTGGTTATTTTTGTGCTTAAAAAGGTGATGTAGGTAATCGTGATTCGTAAATCGTGAATGGTTGAAAAAAAAGTTCTAAGTTCTCAGTTCTTAGTGGGCGCCAAAATGTAGGGGCGAAAAATATTTCGCCCGTTCGATAGTCGGAAGCAACAAGTAGGGGGAAGATTCGTAAATCGTGAATCGTGAATGGGAAGAAAGCTGGATGGCTGGATGTGTGGGAAGAAGAATGTGGGATTGTAGGAATGGGTAGTCGGTAATGGGTAACAGGTGAGGAGCAAAGGATCAAGAGACAATGATCGTGAATCGTGATTCGTAAGTCGTGAATGGTGAATGGTGACGCGGAGCGTCAGGTAGTAGGTAATGGGGAATAGGTAATTGGAAGAAGTGACGAGTGACAAGTGACGAGAGAATGGAAAGAAAGCTGGATGGCTCGTTGGCAGGACAGGGGAAGCAACGAGTGCTTTTTTGACTTTTGCCTTGTTTTGTTGCTTTCGTGGAGCTAAGGAGACTCGAACTCCTGACCCTTTGCATGCCATGCAAATGCTCTACCAACTGAGCTATAGCCCCGATTCATAGCTGTTATTATGAGAAA
>JANQHB010000001.1 GCA_028277225.1 Chlorobium sp. | reverse complement strand
GGGCGACATGGTGCTCAAGCACCTCACGGCGGTCATCAACGAACGGTGGCCCGAAGGCTCCGAGCCCGACCCGCTCACCCGTGAAGCGCTCGACCATGCAGCCTATGCACGCAGCAGGGAACGCGTCTATATCGGCAGGGACGACGCCTTTGCCCGGCTCGACGCCCATGCGTCCGGCACCACAGACCAGCCGCTCGTCATCCTCGGTGAATCGGGTTCGGGCAAATCCGCCCTCCTTGCCAACTGGGCCTCGCGATATCGGAAAGAGCATCCCGACACCGTTGTGCTCGAACACTATATCGGTGCCACACCCGCAAGCGCCGACTGGGCATCCATGCTACGGCGCATCATGGGCGAGCTCAAGCAACGCTTTACGATAGAGCAGGAGATTCCCGAACAGCCGGATGCACTAAGAAGCGCTTTTCCGAACTGGCTTTCCATGGCCGCGGCAAAAGGGAAACTCATTCTACTCCTCGACGCACTCAATCAGCTCGAAGACCGTGACGGTGCAACAGACCTGCTCTGGCTGCCACCGGTCATGCCGGAGAACCTACGCCTCTTTATCTCCACCCTGCCCGGCCGGGCACTCGACGTCATCGAAGAACGGCAGTGGCCGACATTCACCGTCGAACCGCTGTCAGTCGACGAACGCAAAACGCTCATCAGGGAGTTCTTGCAGGACTACGGACGCTCGCTCAGCAAGGAACGGGTCGATCGCATCGCCAACGCGCCCCAGTCATCGAACCCGCTCTTTCTTCGGGTACTGCTCGACGAGCTGCGGCTCTTCGGGGTGCATGAAGAACTCGAAGAGCGCATCGCCTACTACCTGGAAGCAGAGTCTCCCTACGACCTCTATGAAAAAGTGATCAACCGATGGAAGCAAGACTATGAAGGCGATACCGATCTCGTCAGCGATGTCCTCTCGCTCTTGTGGGCGTCTCGACGGGGACTGAGTGAAACGGAACTGCTCGACGCTCTCGGCGAAAACGGAGAACCGCTGCCGCAAGCCGTGTGGTCGCCGCTGCTTCTGGCCATGGATGACGCGCTGGTGAGCCGAGGCGGTCTTTTGACCTTTGCGCACGATTTCCTGCGCACGGCGGCACGGGACGCCTATATACCGAGAGAGGAACTGCAGCAACAGGCGCATCTCAGGCTGGCTGACTACTTCGAGCGCCAGCCATCCGGCCCGAGGCGGACAGACGAGCTCCCCTGGCAGCTGGCCGAGGGAAAGGCATGGCAACGTTTGTTTGATCTGCTGGCAGACCGGGACTTTTTCAATGAAGCATGGAAGGCGAATCAGTTCGAGGTAAAGGCATTCTGGACACGGATCGAAAAAGAATCGTCGTTGCGGATGGTTGAGGCGTATAAAGACGAGATCGACCATCCTGAAAAGGAGGAGGACAAGGATTTCCTCTGGTGGTTGGGGAAATTGTTTCATGACACCGGTCATCCTGACGAAGCCCTGCATATACGATCGACGCTGGCAGACCACGACAGAGAAACAGGTGATCTGAACAACCTGCAAGCAAGCCTCGGCAACCAGGCGCTGATCCTGAAAGCACGCGGCGAGCTGGACCGTGCCATGGAGCTCCACAAAGAAGAAGAGCGCATCCTCAGGCAACTCGGCAATGTGTATGGATTGGCCTGCTCTTTGATAAATCAAGCTTCGACCCTCAAACAGATGGGACTAATTGCAGAAGGCATAGCCTTAGCTGAAGAGTCTTATGGACTTGCCACCAAATATGGCTACACAGCTCTTGCGAGCCAGATCGAACCTATTCTCAATTCGCTATATAAATCTTAGTGTCAAATCAATGAATTCTAATATTGTAATGAACTCACCAATGAGATTTCATCGATACGGCTATCGCTGCACAACCAAGCACAAGAATAATTTCCAGCTATTTTACCATCGTATGCAATGAAAGCGATGCTACAAAACCTCAATGATATTTTTCACCGTTTTATCTGGCAGAAAGCCAGGAAGCGCGAGATAATCGTATCGGTGGAATTCTGTAAGAACTATGCTGAGATCGAGACGCTTGAAGGACCTGTGCGATGTGAGGTTGGCGATGCGGTTGTCACTGGTGTTCACGGTGAACGGTGGCCGGTACAGCGAGCGCTGTTTGAGAGACTCTATGAACCAATCCGCCCACTACCAATGGGTAAAGACGGCCAGTATCGCAGCCTTCCGCAGGAAGTTGATGCCACCTGCCTGACTCGTCCATACAGACTGAAACTACCCGGTCAACAGGGAACGCTTTCCGGAAAAACGGGTGATTGGCTTGTCAGAAAGCAGGATGGCAGCATGGGAATTGTGGCTGGGAATATTTTTTCCGAAACCTATGATATCGTCAAATGAGCACAACAAAGAAAGGAATCTTATGGGACAAGGTTGAGAAAGTCGTAAAAGTGATCGATCGTCATGGGATAACCTTTGTCTTGATATTGCTTGCCCTGGCGACAGCTCTCTGGATGGCTGGGCAGGGAGGCCCCTGCTACCTTTCGCTCCCCAAAGCTTTTTATTATTCTTTACAATTCATCGTCCTGAACAGGTTGGTAGATGAAACGATTTCCTCTCAAGGTATCCGTGCTGTCTTGTATATCACCCAATTCGCCATTCCATTTTTTGCTTATGTCACCATTTTTTCAAAGCTGTTCCACGAACGCATTTATCCGTTTCTGAAACGAAAAACGGTTAACAGTTTTAGCGGGCATCATGTCATCGTCAGCTATGGCGCTTTTGGAAAAGCTCTGGCCGGCTCTTTATCAGATGATCAGATGGTCGCAATCGATAAACTGCATACTGCCGAACATAATGGAGAATCGACCCTGACGATTCTCTATTACGACGCATTGCGGGCCAATCTCTTTAAAGAGGCAAACCTGAAATCCGCACAGGCTGTTTATTTGATGCTTCCTGACGAACGGGATAACCTAACCCTGCTGGAAAAAATCAAAAGCGACGTTAGCCCAAACACCAAACTGAAGGTGTTTTTCCGCACCCAGTCATTTGCCATGCAGAATCTGCTTATGGACTGGGTCGGCATCAACGCATTCAAACACGACGGTCTGGACATACATACATCGAATCCTTATGCTGTTGCAGCACGGGGTATCGTAAACTGTTATTCTCCTGACTTGTATGCACCAACCATGAACGGCCCTGTTTCGCAGGTGGTGATGGTTGTCGGAACGTCCGAGATGGCAAAAGCGCTCGTACTCCACTTTGCTCGCATCGGCACCTACTCACCAAATGGCAAGCTCAGGCTGTTCTGGGTAGGCAAAGGGGTAACTGAGGCCTTGAGCAAGTTGAGGAACCTGTATCCTGCTCTCGATACCGATTATAGCGATCTCAACTACTGGAGTCTCGTTCCGGGAGTACCAAAAGAGCTGTTCGACAGCATCTTGCCACCTGTTGAGCTGGTGCTGATAGATCAACCGACTGAACGTGTCATCCGCAGCGGAACGATTGCCGGTGCGGATAAAGCAACATGGCCATCGGCAGTCTATGTCTGTCACGATTCGGACATCCGGAATCTTGATGAAGCACGAGGCATTCAGGCAGCGTTGTGTTCAAAGCCTGATGCATCCCGGATAGAAACCTTTGGAAAAAGCGCTCGTCTGATACTTGCCATGCAAAACACATCGACGCTCGGAATTGCTGAAAATAAGGCATTGGAAGCGTTTCCCTACCGCATAGAGGAGCAGTCCATCGATAAACTATTCGCAGAAACCGTAGTCGAAGATCAAGCTGATGAGGTTGCCAAAGAGTATCACGCAGTGTATTGCGGTTTGAAAGATGAAACGGCTATCAATGATGCATGGATAAAACTACCGGTATTCTGGAAAGAATCGAACCGTGACCTTGCCGATCATCTGGCCATAAAAGCCCGCTATGCAGGCATCAGTGCTGAAACGGTGAGAGACGTAGTCTTTGGTAGAGTTGGTTCGATTTCCGAGGAGGATGAAGTAAAAATGATGGTTGTGTTCAACGACCTGGTTGTTATGGAGATCTACCGCTACCGTGCGTTTATGTTCATGAACGATTTCCAGTACGGAGCGCACGCTTCGGCGTACAGAAAACGCATGGTCGTCGATCAGGAATTACCAAAACCGGAGAAAGAACTCAATCAGTGTCTCCGGGTCAACGATACGCTGCTGGAAATGGAATTGCCTGAGGAAGAGCGCGAAAAAGACAGCAATATCGTCAAAAAATCAATCGAAGTGTTGAAGAAAAAACACCTGCAAAACCACTAAAAACAACATACCTATAGCCGGTTAAAGGCGCCATTTCTTGCCCTGATCAGCAACAGGTCCGGATCGAGTTCAGCGATCGAGCTTTCCCTGAACGATTTTGTCAGGTCTTTTTCGATCACGTCGATCTCAAAGCCATTGCGTTCGAGCATTTCTGAAATCCTGCCGATATCGTTGACCTCCCTGCTTGTATTCGTTCCGTGGAACTCGATCAGCATTTCCCTGATCTTGTGCAACCGGGCTGGCACTTCAATCCCATCAACGCCACTCACCGGATAGACCTTGTAATAGCGCAGCAGCGGAATCCGCTCGATCTCGCCGCTCTTCGGGTTTTCCCTTTCGAGGATCTTCCAGAAGACGACCGGAAAACCTTTGCAGCGAATCCTGCTGCCCTGTTCTTCAGCCTGCTTTCTGGTGACGAAAAACTCCTCGTTCACCATCGAGAGTAGAAACAGGTTGATACCACGATACACCTTGCCGGATACCGTGTTTTTCGGCAACCCGGCACGCCACGGCTGACGCCATGGAACGACGCCTTTTTCAAGCTGGGCGATAATCTGAGCGGTGATGATTTCATAGACGGTAGTAGACATGACAGCCTCCAAAGGTTAATATTGATGCAATGCGAACGTGCACTACAGCAACAGGGCACCAGCGAGGACGGCAGGATTGCATGACCTGAACGCCGGGCTGCCCATCAGGCTCCTCGCCCCAGCGACAGCGGGTGAAGGAGCCACGGCAGCCTTATGAACGGGAAAGAACCGCCAAGCCATTTTTCCGACAGGAAAAAAGGAGGAACCACTGACAACAGACCTTCGCCGCTGTGGCGCGCTCATGACCCCGCAGCGGATATTTCAGGATGCTGTACGTGAAGCGGTATGACATCAGGATAGCGATTATTAAGAATGGACAGCCTTTTCAGTCTGACAGCACGTGGCATCCATGGTATTTGACACCGACCAGTTGAGTACATACCGGCTTTTCAGGTCGATGATCGCCATCAAATACAGGAATCCGTTCTGAATAGGCACATAGGTCAGATCGGTTGCCCAAACCTGATTACTGTGCGTAATTACAAGGTTTTTGAGCAGATACGGATAGACTTTATGGCCCAGTGCCGGTTTTGAGGTGTTGGGTTTTGGGCCGATGGCCTCAAGTCCCATGATACGGTAGAGTCGCCTGATCCGTTTAATATTGACCTTGTAGCCTTTGTCCTTACGGAGCCATTCCCACATTCGGTACACGCCATAGTAGGGTTTCTGCTGATAGTGCCGATCAATCAGATGCATCAGTTCCTGATTGAGCTTCGAGATCCTTTTAGGCTGATAGTACATGTACAGATCGGAACGATGGATACTAAGCAGATCACATTGCTTTCTGATGCTCAGTCATGAGTGCTCTTTGTTGATCATACCTCGGCGCTCCTGAGCGGTTTTCAGCTCGACAAGCCTTTTTTTAAAAAATCGTTCTCTACCTATAGCCGGTCGATTTTCTTATAGAGTTGCGAAACTTCCTCCTGGCTTTGCTGTTGGTCTTTTTTGCTGTTCTTGTTACAAAACTGAGAATTTTATCTACACAAAAGGATGAACTGAATGTTCATGTTGGAAAAAAACATCATATTGTGTAAAATATCAGTATTTTCACTTAATCTAGTAGCTGTAGGAGGCGAATGAATGACAAGGCCAGATAATGAAAATGTACACAGATATGGGGCATACGACTCTCGTACTGTTGAGGAAGATCGTCAAAGAGATGAGGCAGATAGAAAGCAGAGAGCCCAAAGTGAAGCAAACCACCGTGCGATAGAGGATATGAATCGTAGAATGCAAGAAAGTTTTGCAAGAGATCGGCAAGCGTCTGAACAAAGAGCGAAAAAGCAGGGCAACGAAATTAAAGATATTGACACAAAACCTCGCGGTGAATGGAGTACAGGATGGGCAATTTTTGGTTTTATAGTTGCAGCCGGTTTCACAGCGAGTCAATATCCGGATTCAGAAAATTCCGCAATGCCAATGATAATTGCAGGTGTTATAGGAGCTTTTATCGCCGGCAGGTATTATAAGTTTATACTTGGTTTATTATCTCTTGGCGTCATATTGTGGATATTGAGTCTATGGTTATCGCAATAGTGCATGGTTTCTTTGTGGTGGTTTCATATTTTAATTATAACCGGTCTTGTGTGGACATGCTTTTTATATCGAATAATAAAGAGAAGTGAAATGAAAAAATACACTATAGCTTTTATTGTCTTTTTTCTTTTTCAGTTTTTTGCAAACATTGCCAATGCTAAATACCTTAGTACTACTGTTTGTAATAAAGGAGAACAAGACATCAAATATGCTGTATATAGTATCAATATCCACGATATGAAGCCAAAAGATAATAATGGCATTGTAAAGGGTTGGTACACACTTAAGAAAGGAGAATGCAAACAACTTCAATATATTCACTGTTTTAGTGAGCCCTGTTTTAAGAATTTAAATTTGCAATATTTAAGCTTTATTGGCAATGATCGTAATGGGAATATAGTTTATCTCACACCGCAAAATATGAAAATTAAAACATATAAAACCATTTGGGGAATAATGGTATTTGAGGAGACTAAACGTCCGTATTATTATTGCGTTAGGTTTGATAAAGGTTTTAATTATAAATCCAGTTATGCGCCTACAAAATGTCCTGATGGAGCAAAATTTGTCCCTTTTACTGTTGTTAGTAATCCGAAGGGCCTTGATAAATTTCATGGTGATTTTCGTTTAGAAGTATATCCTCCAGCACCTTCTAAAATAAAGCCGCATGTTGAAGTAGACAAAAAAGAAATCGTTAAAATACAAGAACAAACCCAAAAAGATTATGATAAAAGTACTGGCCTTATGAAGGATGCAATACGTAAATTTATAGAATGGAAGGCGGCTAACACGCCAGGATTATCTTCCAGAAATGAACCTCTATTCTATAAAGAGGGGGAATTAGCTAGAAAACGAAAAAAAAGAATATATGGAAACAAGTGGCCTGGTTACCCTGATTTAGAAGGAGTTTGGCTTGATGAAAAAGGTAGAAAGTGGTCAGCAGAAAATCATCACCCAAACGCTGTTAGCTTTAGACCTCCAACTAACTACTCTATATACTCTTCTGGATATGTGTGGGTATACGAAAATTCCAACAAGATAAAAGTAAAGCCTGAATATGTAAGGATGTTTCCAACTGTCAATGCAACTTTGATAGAGAATAGAAATAAAATTAAATGGGAATCAGGTGTAGTATGGAGTAAGCAGCAATCAAATAAAAAGCCAACTCACAAAAATAAAATAACTCGCAATTACCTTGATTTAAGCGGAAAATGGTTCGATGAAAAAGGCAGAAATTGGACGGCAATTAGGTCAGGAATGCCAGGCAGTATCATGTTTTATACAAAAAGTAAACCTTATGCGAAGGGTGTTGTAAATGTATATGAAAATTCCAATAAGATAGAAGTACAGCGTAGATATAAAAAGTCTTTTCCAACTGTCACAGCAACTTTGATAGAGGATGGTAAAAAAATCAAATGGGGGTCTGGAGAAGTATGGAGTAAGCAGCAGTAAGTCCCAGCATATATTTAATGTCTTGGGTAAAAAACCACATTAAAAGTTACTGTTTGGTTGATGAGGTTGGGTTAAGTAGGAATATCTTTTCAAAAAGAACAGAATAACCTGCCCCAATTGTGGTGCAGAATTAAAAAGTTTGTTGAGGCTCTTGCATATGAGCATACTGAGACTATATATCCTTGCTGAGGTAATGAAAAAAACAGGTTTTTCAGACTTAGCTTTTACAGGCAAATGAAGGAAGGTAAACTTAAAACCGTCAAGCTGAAGAGGAATGGAGAGTGAAAGAACCCAACCTATAGGATTACATAGATCCGGAAACCAATCAACCGGAAATGGGCGTGAAACTGGAGGTCCGAACACATTGCAAGCAACACCCGCTTAAGTCAATAAACCCACAGCGATGAAAAACCTGATTATCTGCATAGTAGCAACATTGGCATTGATTGTACCAACGATAAGTTCTTGTCATAACCCGACACAGCAGAAAATTGCCAAATATAGAAATGCAGCTGAAAACGGTGAAGCCTGGGCACAGTTCAATCTCGGCTTGATGTACGATAATGGCGAAGGCGTTCGGCAAAACTATACGGAAGCCTTGAGGTGGTATCGCCTGGCCGCAGAGCAAGGGGATGCCAATGCGCAGATCAATCTCGGCGTGATGTACGATAATGGCAAAGGCGTTCAGCAAAACTATACGGAAGCCTTGAGGTGGTATCGCCTGGCCGCAGAACAAGGGGATGCCAATGCGCAGTACAATCTCGGCGTGATGTACGATAATGGCAAAGGCGTTCAGCAAAACTATACGGAAGCCTTGAGGTGGTATCGCCTTGCCGCAGAGCAAGGGGATGCCAGAGCGCAGTTCAATCTCGGCGTGATGTACGATAATGGCAAAGGCGTTCAGCAAAACTATACGGAAGCCTTGAGGTGGTATCGCCTAGCCGCAGAGCAAGGGCAAGCCGATGCGCAGTTCAATCTCGGCGTGATATACACAAAAGGCCAAGGCGTTCAGCAAAACTATACGGAAGCCTTGAGGTGGTATCGCCTTGCCGCAGAGCAAGGGGATGCCAAAGCGCAATTCAATATCGGTGTAATGTATAGAGATGGCCAAGGCGTTCGGCAGAACAAAAGCACTGCAAAAGAGTGGTTCGGGAAGGCATGTGACAAAGGGTTTCAATGGGGATGCAACGAATACCGAAAACTATGAACGAGCAAGGAAACTGAAAACCAATGTCCGTGTGCTGCAGCAAAGCGGCTAAAGAGATGAGGGGCGGCCCCTCGCAATTGGCTTACAGGAGCAGGTTGCAACCCGCCGTAAGCGGCGTGAGTCAAAAGCTCAAGTCTTGAGCGTTACGGAAAAGGCCCCGAGGACTAGGGTTGAGGGTTAAAAACAACATACCTATACCCGGTTAAAGGCGGCATTACTCGCCCTGATCAGCAACAGATCCGGATCGAGTTCAGCGATCGAGCTTTCCTTGAACGATTTTGTCAGGTCTTTTTCGATCACGTCGATCTCAAAGCCATTGCGTTCGAGCATTTCTGAAATCCTGCCGATATCGTTCACCTCCCTGCTTGTATTCGTTCCGTGGAACTCGATCAGCATTTCCCTGATCTTGTGCAGCTGGGGTTGCACTTCACGAATCACCGCCTCTTCTGCTCCCTCGATATCGATTTTCACAAAATCAATCGGTTCATCAGCAATATACCGGGACAAACAGGTCGTCCGGACAGTCCGTTTTCTCGACCCATCGGCATCGCCCCAGATGTCATGGATGACCGTGTTTCCCCAGGTCCATGGGTCACCATCATTGATTTCGCTGTACAGATCAGCACGGCCTTCCGAAGACCAGAGCGCCGCATTGACAACGGTCACATCGCTCAAACTGTTGACTTCGATATTTTTCTTCAGCAGTTCGACGTTCTCGGGATCGGCTTCGAATGCGATTATCCTTGATTTCGGATAGCGGATATTGAAGTAGATCACCGCGAGCCCGACATGTGCACCGCAATCAAAGATCAGAGGCGCCTCGCCGTCTGTTTCAAAAGCATACTCCTTATCCTCGAAAATTTCCCAGCGGATTTTTTCTAGCTCTTCCCGGTTCCGGTGGTAAACCCGAAAACCCTCGATTATTTCACATTGCAATGATGATGTCATCACGGTTTTCTTCCTGGATTATGCGTGCTTATGAGTTTCTGGGAGGAATCTTCGTTTACACACTTTATCTCAAAACTCTTGTACCATATTAAATCTCGACAGAGCCTTCAGGATCCCGTATCGAGCTTCAATAAGAAACGTTGCCAATGTATTTGTTGACACCTCATGTTTTCCTGTGTTTTGTCAAACAAGGCAGAGTGCAGAAGCATCGTAAAATCTATGCAAAAAAACAGAAACCCCTTCATCGTCACATAAATAAGTATCTTAATTTTACACCAACCTAAAAAAGTCTTTGGAATCTTTACCTATCACATCCATGGCATAATTCTTATGAATCAAACCCCTCATAAAAATGACCGCCATCTGCGCGTGTTCATCTCCTCGACCTTCCGCGACATGCACGCCGAACGGGACTACCTGGTCAAGGTTATCTTTCCCCAATTGCGCCGGCTCTGCGAGTCTCGCGGGGTCACCTGGGGCGAGGTTGACCTGCGCTGGGGCGTAACGGACGAAGCCGCGGCTGAAGGCAAGGTCCTGCCGATCTGCCTCGAAGAGATCAACCGATGCCGTCCCTACTTCATCAGCCTGCTCGGCGAACGCTACGGCTGGGTTCCCGAAAACATCCCGGACGAACTGCTCGAACGGGAAGCTTGGCTGCAGGAGCAGTTTCAGCAGCAGAAATCCGTCACCGAACTCGAGATCCTCCACGGCGTGCTGCGTAACCCGAAGATGGCCGGCCACGCGTTCTTCTACTTCCGTGACCCGGCCTACCTGGATAACGTGCCGGAAAAGGAACGGCACGACTACCGCTCCACCGATCCCGATGACGAAGAAAAACTCCGGCAACTGAAGGAGCATATCCGGCAAAGCGGCTTTCCCCTGCAGGAAAACTACCCCGGCCTGGAAACATTGGGCGACATGGTGCTCAAGCACCTCACGGCGGTCATCAACGAACGGTGGCCCGAAGGCTCCGAGCCCGACCCGCTCACCCGTGAAGCGCT
>JANQHB010000055.1 GCA_028277225.1 Chlorobium sp. | reverse complement strand
ATCTGTTATGCTGTGTTTGTAAAAGGATTATCCATCACCTGTCAGGTGAGCGTAAAAACTGATAAAGAACCGCATTTTTTGAAACCCTTCGGGATTGCCGACCCCGTGAAATCAGACCGGATATTTCACAGGGCTCGACAATCGCTCAATTTAGGATGATGTTACTACAACACAACTTTTTATACCCGCTTGTCGTTCAGTTGCATTGAGTGCTTAATCATGAAGCGTATGGCTGCACCAGACAAAAAAGTATGTTTCCTGACCGGAGGCTCGGGACGCCTTGGAAGCGAACTGGCCGTTTTGCTTGCCAGAGAGGGTTACACTATTTTTTTTACCTACAACAAATCGACAGACACTGCCGCAAAAGTTCTGCAGGACCTGCGTGCCGTATCACCGGAATCGTCCATGACCCGTTGCGACACCTCCAGGGTAAGCGATATAGAAGACGCCTTCCGCCTGTTTTCCGAGCGGTATACAAGACTGGACCTTCTGATTGCAAGCGCATCCAGTTTTTTCAGCACTCCGCTCCCGGACGTAACGGAAAAACAGTGGGAGGAACTTGTCGGTACAAACCTGAAAGGTACGTTCTTCACGATGCAAACAGGGGCCCGGATCATGAAAGAGCAGCCGTTTGTTTCACACATCGTCACGATATCCGATATAGCGGCTGACCTTGTCTGGAAAGGATTTGCGCCCTACTCGGCATCAAAGGCCGCTGTTCAGCATCTTACAAGGGTCTTTGCAAAGGTTTTCGCACCGAAGATCCTGGTCAATTCCATAGCTCCCGGGACCGTCACCAAACTTCCCGAATGGAATGATATTCCCGAGGAGGAACTTGCCGCGGATATATCTCTTCGACGTATCGGCCAACCCGAGGATATAGTAAAGGCGCTTCTTTTCTTTGTCAATAGCGACTACATTACGGGCCAGATCATCAACGTCGAAGGGGGAAGGTTGCTGAATTAGAGAGAGATCGTGAATCGTGAATGGTGATTAGTGAATGGTGGGAAGAGTGTGGAAAGTAGGAAGTGGGGTGTGAGGTGTGGGATGGAAGAAGTTCTGGGTGGGAAGATAATTGCCTGGAGCGAAAGGTTTGTGGAGAATCGTTCTTGATCATTTATAGGTCCTATAGGACTTATGGGACCTATAAGTCCTATAAGAGGAATATTTGGCGGTTGGCAAGTGGCAGGGGCGGGTTTCAAACCCGCCCGCACGAAGGTCGGTTGGCAAGGAGTATGTATTCGCAGGGGTGAAAAATCTTTCGCCCGTTCAGGTTGCGTATGTATATTTAAGTACAGATGAACTATCAGCACTATTAACCGGATGACGGCGTAAACCACGCGTGTGTCATCCGAAAACAACAGGATCATGATGCAGGAAGCGCCAGAACATCAAAGCCCGAACAGTAAAAAAAATGAGGCTGAACCGCTGAAGTCCCCCATTCCGGAGCAGGTAGAGGCGATAAGCGAGAATATCTCGAACATGTATGACCGGTTCAAAGAAAGCGAACAGTACGATGAACTCAGGGACACTGCCACGAAAGTGAAGGAATACATCAAGGAAAATCCTGTGCAATCCGTACTTATGTCCCTGGGTGCCGGGATGTTTCTGGGACTCCTGTTCCGTAGAGACTGAATTGTACAACGCCAAATGACATGACATATGTCCACTGAAAAGCAAAACCTGCCGGAAGATGACCCGCAGGAAAAGGGAGGACTTGGCGGTCTGATCGACAAGACGGTAACGTCGAGCTATGAGGATATCCTTGCTATCATCGATGCCAGGATGGAACTGATAAAAATTGAAATAACCGAAAAAATCGCTCTTGCCGCCTCCCTGCTTATCATTGCGGTCCTGCTGATCTCAGGTATCGTCTACCTGATAACGACCATCGCTCTGCTCATCGGTGAACTGCTCGGCCATTACTACCTGGGCTACCTGATCGTCAGTGCATTTTTTCTCTTGCTGTTCCTGCTTTTCGCAAAGATTCGCCCCGATCTTCTGAAAAACATCATACACTCTATGCTTCTCTCATCACATGACAAACAAGACTGAGCCGTTGAAAAGTACCGAAGCCAAAATAGAAGAACTGGAAACCCTCATTCGTGACCGTGAAGAACAGCTGAGGAAAAGAACCGGCCATTTCAAAAAGGAACTGCAGCAGGAACTTTCTCCTGAGGAACTCATCCGGCGATACCCGTTCCAGACAACCGGGGGATCACTGCTTTTCGGCTTTCTCACAGGAAAGCTCATCCGGGCGTTACTTTCCCGGCAACCCCGACAGCATACAGAAACCGAGACATCACGGCAGAAGGAGTCCTCTGAACTGAAAAGCGCCCTCGGTTCGATCGGGATCGAACTCCTGCGCTCCGGCAAGGATATCGCCATCAGCTATTTGAAACACTCCCTCGATAAAAAAATCAAGCCGGGATAAGTACAGCTCTCCTCTTTTCATAGCACACATATGAGGAAAAAGCTGCGGGCAACCGGTGTCAGTGGGAAAAGCCCCGACTGTTGGCAGTTGCAGCAGTGCTTGCTATATTCGCCTCCTGACGAAGACAATCATTAAATGAACGACCGTGAAAGTAAATCTGGACAGGACATCATCCGGTTTCTGCATCGGCGTACAGGGTACCATACATCTTGCTGAAAAAAAGCTCGATGAGCTAGGCGGAAAACTCTACTGTCTTGGAGATATCGTCCATAACGAAGTTGAGGTGAAACGTCTTGAAAAGCAGGGACTGATCACAATCGATCTCGACGCCTATACAAAGCTCAACGATGCCCCGGTTCTTTTCAGAGCTCACGGTGAACCCCCATCGACATACACAACAGCGGAAGAGAACAGCCTTCTGGTAACGGATTCGACCTGCCCGGTAGTCTCAAAACTGCAGCGCACCGCGAGAATGCTCTATGAACTCGGGTTCCAGATCATCATCTATGGCAAAAAAGCCCACCCTGAAGTGATCGGCATCAACGGACAGTGCAATAACGAAGCGGTGATCATCAAGCATTCAGATCTCTCGAACCGCGAGGAAACCGAACCGATCGATTTCAGCCGCCGGACAGCGCTGATTTCGCAGACAACGATGGACCTGCCCGGGTTTTATTCCCTGAAAGACAATCTCTTCAAGCTTTTTTCAGAAAAGAAAGAATCTCTGGAACCATCAGCTCAAACCGAATGGCATGCGGTCCGGGACATTGACCTTACAGCTGAAAAAACCGGAGTCCGCTCACTCCCCGACCTTGTCTATAAGGATACCATCTGCCGCCAGGTTTCGACAAGGAACAGCAAATTGCATGATTTTGCCGCGGCAAACGACAGAATAATTTTCGTCGCAGGAAGAAAAAGCTCAAACGGACAGGTTCTCTACAACATCTGCCGACAGTCCAACCCTGAAAGCTTTTTTATCGAAGACGAAACAGAGATACGGGACGAATGGTTTTACAACAACGGGAAACTTGTCGAAAGCGTCGGCGTCTGCGGAGCCACCTCAACCCCGATGTGGCTTCTGGAACAGGTTGCGAGACATATCGATGAAACGTACAACTCCTGAACGCTTTATGTCATAAACGCATATTATGAAAACGGTCTTTTTCACCCTGAACGGTCAACCCGCAGAAGCCGAAGAAGGAATATCCATTCTCCAGGCAGCAAGACAGCACGGTGCCCGGATTCCTACACTGTGCCACAATGATGCACTGCACACAACCGGCTCCTGCTGGATGTGCATTGTCGAGATCAGGGATAAAAACCGTTTTGTCCCTTCCTGCAGCACGCTCCTTACTGAAGGTATGTCTATCGAGACCGATACACCGGAACTCTTCGGGATTCGAAAAAAAAACCTTGAAAGACTCCTGGAAGACCATTGCGGAGACTGCAACGCTCCATGTGAACTCTCCTGCCCGGCAGAATGCGACATCCCCGGATTTATTGCTGCAATAGCATCCGATAACGACATTGAAGCGGTCCGTATCATCAAGGAAGACATTCCTCTGCCGGGGATTCTCGGCAGGGTGTGCCATGCTCCCTGTGAAGAAGCATGCAGAAGACATGGTGTTGACGATCCGCTCTCCATATGCTCCCTGAAACGCTTTGCTGCCGAACGTGACAACGCTTCTGTTACCCGCCACATACCTCAACGCCAACCGGAAACAGGTAAAAAAGTGGCCATTACAGGCACCGGACCGGCCGGTCTTACTGCAGGGTATTACCTTTTGCTCAATGGCCATGACGTCACTTTCTTCGATGCTCATGATGCACCCGGAGGCATGATGCGTTACGGGATTCCACGGTTCAGGCTGCCGGAAGAAGCCATCGAAGCCGACCTCGAACCGATAAGGGCCATGGGCGGAAAATTCGAATGCGGAACCGTTGTCGGCAGGGATATCACCCTTGACAGCATGAAGAACGATGGTTTCGATGCGCTGTTTCTGGCTATCGGCGCCCAGCTACCCTCACCGCTCTCTATTGACGGAGAAGAACGTGACGGTGTCATAACCGGGATCGGTTTTCTTGAAAACGTCGCCTGCGGTCGTCCCGTCAATCCCGGTAAAAGAGTGCTTGTCATCGGCGGAGGCAACACGGCAATCGATGCTGCCAGAACGGCTCTCCGGCTCGGCGCATATTCGGTTCGAATTCTCTACCGCAGGAGCATTGAAGAAATGCCTGCAAACCGATCGGAAATAAAGGAAGCTCAAGAGGAAGGAATTATTTTTGACATACTCACAGCACCTGTATCAATTGAAAAAACCGGCAATGCTCTTCGGGTATCGGTCAGGAAAATGGCGCTGGGCTCACCTGACCAGAGCGGCAGAAAACGCCCGGTCCCGGTTGCCGGCTCAGACTATGTCATCGATGCCGATACAGTCATCAGCGCTGTTGGCCAGAAAGTCGACCCAACCGCCCTTGACGCACTCGGGATAACCATGGCTGAAGGCGGAACCGTTCAGGCTGAAGAAGGAACTTTCCAAACAGCAATCCCATGGGTATTTGCCGGAGGAGATTGCATCAGCGGCCCGGATACTGCCGTTAATGCCGTCAGGCACGGCCGTCTTGCCGCCCGGAAAATAAACGAATTTCTCCGGGGCCTGCCGGTCATGGCCGAACAGACGGTCTTCAATTCAAGCTACGGGCCGAGAGACCAGGTTCCGGCAGCATTCTATGATCGTTCCGTTCCGTCTCCGAGAATCAGGCCGGAAGAACTCGCTCCGGATCTCCGGACCTCAGGCTTCAGCGAGGTTGTTTCGAACTTGTCGGCAGAACAGGCCAGACGGGAAGCTGAACGCTGCCTTTCCTGCAGCTGCGTAAGCAAGGATGATTGCAGGCTTCGCGAACTTGCCGCCGACTTTGATGTGAAAGAAGAACAGACCATCGGAGAAGAGGAGGATTTTCTCATCGACCGCAAAGCAGGCATACGGTTCGAAAGGACCAAATGTATCGACTGCGGAATCTGCGTCAGAACGCTCGAAGAAGAAGGAGAAGAAGAAACGCTCATGCGGCTCTTAGCCGAGCGCTGCCCCACCGGAGCGTTGAGCAAACGGTAAGGGGAGGGTATTGGGTGACCCACTACCCATTACCTGTTACCTCAGCATTCCATTTACCATTCACGATCTTCCTCTCCTTACTCCTGCTGGCCAGAGCGAGCTAATCCTGCGAAACGAAGTGAGCTACTCCTTACTCCTTGCTTTCAACTGAGAACCGAGAACTGAGAACTTTTTCTTCCATCCCACATCTCACTGCCGACTGCCGACTATTCCTCTTATAGGACGTATAGGTCCCATAAGTCCTATAGGACCTATAAATGATCAAGAGCGATTCTCCACAAACTTTTCGCTCCAGGCAATTATCTTTCCCTGAGAGCCAAGAACTGCCCACTATCTTTCCCTCTTCCACTCATTGCTCGTTGCTCAGCACTTCAACCAAAGACTGCCAACTGTCTTACCATCTTCCCGCCAACCAGCCATCCAGCTATCCAGCCATCTTCACTCAGCACTCATCGCTCAGCACTTCTTCCATCCCACACCCCACTTCCTACTTTCCACACTCTTCCCACGATTCACGATCCTTCAAAGCCTCGAAAAATCGAATTCCCCTTGTTGAAATTTTCTGATCGTCGGATTGAAAGCTTTGGTCCCGACAATGACGCTGTCACCGACCTTCAGGCCTTCTTTCTCGTTCGTATCGATGACAACCTCGACAAGGTTGTTGCCGATCGCCACGACAGCGACCCAGATGGCATCGACATCACGTACTTCCAGTACCTCCCCCTTGAATGCGAACTTCTGCGTCGCTTCCCGTTCAACAAAAAACTTGCGGGGAGACGTGTCGGTAACGATGCGCCCTTCTTCAAACACCAGGACCCGGTCACACAGTTTGTATATCTCGCTTGAATCGTGCGTCACAATAAGTATGGTGACGCCCAGTTCACGGTTGATCTTTATCAGCTCATCCTGAAGGACGGCTTTCATGGTCTCGTCAAGCGCCGACAATGGTTCATCGAGCAGGAGAATGCCCGGTTGGCGCATTAACGCGCGGGCAAGTGCAACCCGCTGTTTCTGTCCCCCCGAGAGATTGGCCGGTTTTACATGTTTCAACTGCCCGAGATCAACCATCTCCAGCAGCATTTCGGCTCGGGACCTGTTTCCTGATGCATAAAGCAGATTTCCGAGAACCGTCATGTGCGGAAAAAGAGCATAGCCCTGGAAGACTACACCGACACCGCGCTCCTGGGGCTTGAGGTTTATAACGGGTTTTCTTCCCTTTTCTCCGAAAAACCACGTCTGGTCGTCAACCTCGAGACGACCCTCGTCGGGAATGGTCAGTCCCGCGATCATCCTGAGAAAGGTTGTTTTGCCGCTTCCCGACGATCCGGCGACTGCCGTTACCCCTCCCCGGTCAATCTCGACATCGGCTTCAAGCAGAAATGAGCCTTGTGCACCGACGAGCGTTTTTTTCAAGGATGAGATAACCATATCGGTCAACCGGTCTTACGATTATGATGATTGATAAGATAGACCGTCATCAGAACGACAAAGCTGAATGCGATCAGGAGCAGTGAATAGATATGTGCTGTCCGGTAATCCATCAGCTCGACCATTTCAAAAATCGCTATCGATGCAACCCTCGTTTCGCCCTGTATGCTTCCCCCGACCATGAGCACGACGCCGAACTCACCGACAGTATGAGCAAATGTGATAATGAGACCTGTCAGTATCGATGGTTTGATGTTGGGCAGGATCACATGAAGAAGTGTTTCAGACCTTGACTTTCCGAGTGTATAGGATGCCTCGATGAGTTCGTCCGATATCTGCTCGATACCGGACTGCAGTGGCTGCAGCATGAACGGAAAGGAATAGATACAGGACGCGATAAGAATACCCTCGAAGGTAAATACCAGGTCGATATCGAACTGTTGCTTGAGCAACATGCCAAACGGTGAACGGCCGGAGAGCAGAATCAGGAGATAGAATCCCAGCACCGTTGGCGGAAGAACAACAGGCATGCTCACCAGTGCTTCAATGATCGGTTTGATCCATGAGCGGGATCGGGCAAGTTTCCATGCAAGAGGCACACAGATGATAAAAAGCAGGAATGTCGTTATTCCGGCCAGCCTGAACGAGAGCAGAAATGGTTCAATGTCAAATCCGGGGTTCATGCTTCACCGGTTTTTGAAAGATAAAGATCACTTGCCTTCAACAATGCGATAACCCTGTCTCCTTCAACGATATGCATTCTTTCGACTGCCTCGACGGTTGTCAGGGCATAAAAATCCCCTGCCTCAGCCGCAAGCAGCAGTTCGGAAAGAATGTCTCCCTGCCTGATCTCCCTTACTTCGGCTTCAACCCGGTTTGCAATACTGATATCGCCAGTAATATGTTTCGCCAGGGCTACATGAGCCGGCTTGAAACAGATATCAACCTGTGCGCCAACAGCATATTCATCACCCAGTTCAAGCGTAATCACAGTAAAGGCATGCTTGCCTGCCATTAACGATATCCTGTGCAGGTTACCATTATTTTCGATCCTGCTGACAACTGCTCCGATCCTGTTCATTCAACCCTGTATCCATATTGACCTAGAATCTCACCCGCACCTTCCGACTGCATAAAAGCGAAAAAGGATGCAGCAATGTCGCTGCTGCCATCGAGCAGCACCATCCCCTGCTGCAGAACAGAAGCAGTATACTCTCCCGGAACAAAATCCATCCTGACCATACCTGCTTCGTCGAGCTGTTTTCCCGAATCCCCGTAAAGAAGCGACGCCGCTACAAATCCTGCATCAGCAGCGGCAACAGCATGCTGAAACGTCTGGGTTACCGACACGCCAAAGACAAATTTGGCCCTGACTTTCTCCAGAATACCTGCGCGCTCCAGAATATCCAGCGCTGCCTTACCATAAGGCGCAAGATCAGGCTGGGCGATCGCGATCCTTTTTACAGCTCTGCCTGCAAGGCAATCGACGCCGTCCCTGCAGGAGATACCCTCTTTGTAGACCATAACAGGCAGCCCTTCAGCGTAAACGACCGGGGGACCGGCAGTTAAAGAATCCCGGTACAGTGCCTCCGGATACGCTTTGTCTGCGGAAAGAAACACGGTAAAAGGAGCATTGTTGCGAATTTGGGCAACAAGGCTGCCGCTGGATGCCTTGGTAACCCTTATATCGCTATGCATGTACTCAGTGTTCCGGGCCTTGAATTCCCGGATAAGCTTCGGCATGACATAACTCAGATTTGAAGCGGCAGCAATATGCAGCAGATCGCGATCCCCGACCCCCGGTTTGTTTCCACCGCCGCAGGAAACGGTGAAAAGTGCGGTCAACAACAGAAAACAGGCGAGCAGCAGGGATCTACAGGCCACCTTCATGTATCGTATCATTTACCACGCAAAACATCAGATTATTACAGAAATGCAAGATAAAGCCTGCATTCCAAAGGCAACAGGTGCGTATAAAGTACAATTATTCGGGAACAATAATTCCCCGAAAAAACCGTATCCCGCTGGCAAGCACTGATTCGAGGAGATGCTCGATGCTCTTGACCGTTTCCATCACATTCTGACCTGACCAGTAGAGATAAGCGACATATAGTATTCCCACAGCAGTGACAATGATAAGAAGCTTGAGCATTTTCCGCAGAAACATTAGCAGTACAACAACAGACAGAATGACTGCGACGACAAGAAAAAGGGGATTTTCAAGAAGCAGAGTAACAAACTGTTCCATGGGATGAGTATCTTATATTCAGTATGCAAGGTCTTTTTTACTGCATATAGCTGAATAGCTTTTCGGAGATCATTCGGGAAGGGTTCAGGAAACCAGGCCCATCCTCCCCCCCCCGGTCAGATCATTTTGCATCTGCCGGGCTATCCGTCGGCATAAAATCTCTTTGAGAGAAGGTAACCATTCAGGTGTTGAAACACCTGTTTACAACGTAACTGTTCCGGGCTCCGGAGCGCATAGCTGAAATCTACTCTTTTTCAGGAAACGGTATCTTTTTTTGGCTCACACACATCCAACAAACGCCCATGAAAAACGCCGACGTTCCTTCATCAGGCAGAAATTCGTCAACTGCGATAAGCCGCTGCAAGCACTCTGAAAACAGTTTGCTGATCGTCTGCAGTCAGATATGGGCTCATTGGCAAACTAATAACATGTTTTGAAATCTCACTGGAAACAGGTGTCTTGCCCACTCCTGCCTGTTTGTATACCGGCTGTTCATTAAGTGGCATCGGATAATGTACTGCAGTAGGTATTCCTGCATCTTTAAACTTTTCCTGTACCACCTGCCGATCTTCAGTAAAAATTGTGTACTGTGCAAAAACACTTGTCCGGTCATCCTTTTGCCGAACCCTTTGAATGCCGGCCTCATCCATCAGCTCATTATACCTCTTTCCGATGAGCAAACGTTGCTCAACCTCCCAGTCGAACCGTTCGAGTTTAGCTAAAAGAATTGCCGCCTGCAAGGTATCGAAACGTCCACCGACACCAATCCGCGTATGGACATATCGATCACTCTGACCATGTACCCTTAGCTCCCTGCAGGCTTTTGCAATTTCATCATCGCTGGTAAATATTGCTCCCCCATCACCATAACCTCCAAGGGGTTTGCTCGGGAAAAAACTCGTACAACCTATCATGCTGAGATTGCAGCTCTTCCTGCTTTTATACCTCGCGCCAAAGCTCTGCGCTGCATCTTCAATAACAGGAATCCGACCGTACTTGAGCGCTATGGCGTTTATCTCATCCATGTCAGGCGGTTGCCCATAGAGACTGACCGGCATGATTGCTTTGGTCCTGGGAGTGATCGCGGCTTCAATCCGGTTCGCATCGATGTTGCAGGTACCCGGTTCGATATCGACAAAAACAGGAGTCGCTCCAAGAAAAACTATGACTTCGGCTGTAGCGACAAACGTGAAAGGCGTCGTAATAACCTCATCACCAGGCCCGATACCAAGAGCCATCAAACTTATAAGCAGCGCATCTGTTCCGCTGGAAACGGTAATGCAATGTTTGGCGCCGGTATATTCCTCCAGACGATCCTCGATTTCCCTGACTTCAGGACCCAGAATGTAACGGCCGTGAGCAAGTACTGCAGCAATCCGTTTGTCCAGTTCAGATTTGAGTGCCGCTTGCTGCGCTTTCAGATCAATAAACTCCATGCTTCTGAATCTATGTTTTGTGAGTAGGCAATGAACGGATTCGAAAGTGTTATTACTCTCATCGTCAACCCATCGAGCTCTTCAACATTCCCCAGGCAATGTCCGCTGCTCTATCCGATGCACCTGCACCGCCCAGCACGTCCCGTAACTGAAGCAACTGCTGTCTGAGATGGTCGATGTCAACAGAACCATCCAGCATATTCTCAACCGCCAACGCTATATTATCGGCACTAGCCTGTTGCTGCACAAGTTCCGGTACAATCTGCTTGCCGGCCACCAGATTTGCCAACCCGATATTCGGCACCCTGATCAATGTCTTTCCCAGCCAGTAGCTTAGTGAAGATAGTTTATAGATAATTACCATTGGAATCCCGTGGATCGCCGCCTCGAGCGTTACCGTTCCGGAAGCCGTAACGATCAGATCGCAGCGTTCAAACACCTTATCCACCCCGCCTGACACCACCTCAAAAGGCAATCCGGCAGAATACGTATCTATGATAGCCCCAATATGCTTTCTTTCCACGGAAGGAGCATGCGAAACGATAAACCTGACATGTTTGAGTTTATCATTTAAAACCTGGGCTGTTTCCAGCATGACAGGCAGATGTCTGTCAATTTCACTTTCGCGGGATCCAGGTAACAGACCGATCACATGCTGCTCTCCGACAGCAGCTTTTTCCTTATGCTTTATTGAGGGCTGAAGAGAATCGAGCAATGGATGCCCCACAAAGGTAACCGGAATATTGCACTCTTCGTATAATTTCGCCTCAAAAGGCAAAATAACTGCCATGTGGTCTACAAGCCTTGCGATGCGCTTGATCCGTGCCTGCCGCCACGCCCATATCTGCGGACTGATATAATACAGAACAGGTATATCCAGTTTCTTTGAGGCGGCGGCAATATGCAGGTTGAAATCCGGAAAATCAATGAGGATGACAAGATCGGGTCGCAGGCTCTTTAAAAGACTCCTGACCAGTCCAAGCCCTTTCAGGATACCCTGCGCTTTGGAAAACACTTCGGTGAAACCTACAACAGATAATTCGGAAGCATCCACAAGAACTCTCACATTGGCCTTCCGGAGTTCAGACCCGCCGATACCACAAAAAAAAAGTTGGGGATGCTTTTTTTGCATGGCCCTCACCAGGTTGGCACCGTGCTGATCGCCGGATGCTTCACCGGCTATTATCAATACACAAGCTTGCTTGGAAGGAAGGTTCATTTCTTCAGGGTACCGGGGCATATGCTTCTTTACACATTCTCGAAAGGAACTCAACTGCTATATCGCCGGATAGCAGCATTATTCTGGTCCATAATATTCAATGCAATTTCCAGCGCCCTGCGCCCTGCATGTCCGGATACTTCCGGAACTTCACGAGTAACAACCGCTCGTATATATGAGGCAAGCTCGTCTTCAAGCACATCGCCATCGGAAAAAGAACGCTGCTGTATATCCATTCCTGGTATAGGACCTGCGGAGTTCTTTGAATCCTGACGTATGACGGTTATACTCCGGTCGGAAAAATCGACGGATATATAGGCATCTTTTTGAAATATTCTGATTTTTCTCTGACTCTTGGTTGAAATTCGGCTGGCAGTTACATTCGCCACACAACCGCTTTCAAACTCCAGGCGGGCATTGGCAATATCAGCATGTTCGCAAATAACCGGAGCACCTGTCGCATGGATACTTTTTATCCCGGATTGTACCACGCTCATAATAATGTCAATATCATGGATCATAAGATCAAGCACAACACTGACATCCGTACTGCGATCCTTGAAAATACTTAAACGATGCGATTCAATAAACAGTGGTTTGTGGACAACGTCTCTGAGAGCCAATACAGCAGGATTAAACCGCTCCAGATGCCCGACCTGCAGAATACGGCTTCTGGATTCTGCAATCTTTATCAATTCATCAGCCTCTGCCAGGTCAGCTGTCATGGGTTTCTCAATCAAAACGTCTATATCGTTGTTCAAACACTCCGCACCCACAGCAAAATGGGCTGCAGTCGGGACAACAATACTCACGGCATCCACAGAACCGAACAGATCACGGTAATCGGTCAAAGCCGGAACCCCCAATGCGTCGCTAACACTCTGAGCGCGGGACTGATCGATATCAACAACTCCCACGAGGCGAACATTCTCCATACGGGAGTATTTTTCGGCGTGAAACCGGCCAAGATAACCAACTCCGATAACTCCTACACAAACTTTCTTCATACTGTTGACTACCGAATAAAACCTCTCAGGGAAGATTTGATGAATTTAATGAACTGTATTGCCTCCGGCCAATAGCATATTTCCTTCGGCGCATTCTCAATATATTCATTGCGAGAAATTTCCAATGCTGAAAAAACATCGGTTACTCATATAACCCTGAATTGAGCGATTGCCGAACAAGCACAAAATGCAGTGAACAGGGAAAAGGGAAGGTCAAAAGGTAAAGAGCCTATAACTCAAGAACAGAATGGAAGCTCCCTGTAACGAAGCAGATCGGGGAACAACGGAATTTCAGCGAATGCGGCTTTTTTTCAATTTTACTCTCAACCGGCAGGTATGGAAAATCCACCTGATGACTACATTATACGAAGACACTTACATCGACACGTCGGGATACTCAGATCGGGAAATACCAGATTACTCTGACAATGCAAGTCAAATTCGGGACTGACGGATGGAGGGCGATAATCGCCGAAACCTTCACCTTCGAGAACCTCAGGATCGCATCTCAAGCGGCTGCAGACTATTTTCTCCAGCACTCCAGCTGCCGGAATGGAGTCTGTGTAGGCTACGATACACGTTTCATGTCGAAGGAATTTGCCGACTATACGGCCAGGATCCTCTCTTCAAGAGGGCTGCGCGTCTTTTTATCCGACACCTTCGTACCGTCTCCTGCGGTTTCACTCTATTGCAGGGAGAACAGTCTTGCAGGAGGCATCATGATCACGGCGTCTCACAATCCGCCGGTCTATAACGGTTTCAAGATCAAAGCATCCTATGGCGGCTCAGCATTACCGGAAGCCATCCGCTCGATCGAAAAAAATCTCGTAACTGCGGAAAACAGACCGGCGGCAAAACCACGGAATGAGTTGATCGAAAAAGCAAGTATCAGAAAAGCATATATCGACTACCTTTCAAGTCATCTCGACCTCGATATCATAAAAAAAGCCGGGTTACAGGTCGCCCACAATGCCATGTACGGTGCCGGCCAACAGATAGTAAGCGATCTGCTTGGCAGCACAATGACCGCGAACTACCACTGCAGCCTCAATCCCTCTTTCGAAGGGATCAATCCCGAACCCATCCCGCGATACATCGATGATTTCACTGCATTTTTCAAAAACCTGCAGGCAGATGCCGCCATCATCACGGATGGCGATGCCGACAGAATAGGTATGCTGGACGAAAAGGGCTCGTTTATCGATCCGCACAAAATATTTGCCATCATCCTCAGATACCTCGCCGAGAAAAAAAAGATGAGGGGGGAGGTTGCCAAAACAAACGCCCTGACCGATATCATCGATAAAATCTGTGCAAAAAACAATCTCACGCTGCATACACTGCCCATTGGCTTCAAACACGTCAGCAAACTGATGACCACGCATAACATCATCATGGGAGGTGAAGAATCGGGCGGCATCGGAGTCACCTCGTACCTGCCTGAAAGAGACGGCATATTCATCGGCATCCTGATCCTGGAAATCATGGCAGCAAAAAAACGAACCCTTTCGGAACTTGTCAAGGAACTCTTTGATGAATACGGCAGCTTTTATTACGACAGGATCGACCTCGATACCGATGAGTCCAGGAAGCAGGTTATCATTGAAAAGACAGGAAAGGGCAATCTGGAAGCGATTGCCGGATACAGGGTCACTGGATTCAGCGATCTTGACGGTTATAAATACCATTTCGAGGGAGGATGGCTCCTCATCAGGCCGTCCGGTACCGAGCCCGTGCTGAGGCTCTACTGTGAGGCCGACTCGCCTGACAAAGTTCAAAAAGTTTTGCGTTTCGCAGCTGATCCCGGATAAAAAATCAATTGAGTACAATGCCATGAAAATGACAAATCTGCCGGAAAACATTGTCATCTTTGACGGTGTCTGCAACCTTTGCGAGTTTGCAGTCAATTTCATTTATGAACGGGACAGTGCGGAAAAATTCACCTTTACACCGGCACAGTCTCCATTGGGTTCCATGCTCCTTGAGCACCACAGAATCAACTCCGAACAACTCGATACGGTCGTTCTCGTCACTGGCGCCAAAGCATACACCCGCAGCACCGCAGCTTTGAAAATTGCTGCGGAACTGGATCCGCCCTGGGATTCTCTCCGTTTTTTTTCGCTCATACCTCAACCGGTTCGTGATCCTGTTTATGATTATGTTGCCCGATACCGCTACAATCTTTTTGGAAAAAAAGAGAGCTGCATGATACCCGGCCCGGAACTCAAAGCACGTTTTCTTGAAGAGGTACCGGGATAATGAAGCGCCCCTGGCAACCATACGTACAGCCTCAATCAGGGATGAAACATGACAATGCCCTATAAAGACCTCTTCTCCAACCAGGCAGAAGAATACCGGCTGCATCGGCCATCATATCCGGAAGCATTGTTCAGTCATCTGTCGCTTCTTGCACCCGGACATGAAGCGGCCTGGGACTGTGCCACGGGCAACGGCCAGTCGGCAGTGCTTCTTTCACACCATTTCAACCACGTATTTGCATCCGATGCCAGTGCCGACCAGATCGCTCATGCCATGCTTCACCCCGATGTCAGCTATCGGGTCTCACCGGCCCATAAGTCCGGCCTTAAGGAATGCTCCATCGACCTTGTTACCGTCGCACAAGCCATCCACTGGTTCGACAATGAGGCATTCTACGATGAAGTTACAAGGGTGCTCAAGCCTGGAGGAGTCATCGCTGCATGGTCCTACCGCCTCCCTGAAATCTCGCCGGAGATAGACAAAATCATCTGCACCCTTTTTGATGAGACTCTCGCCGGATTTTGGGAAAAAGAAATCCAGCTTGCCCAAGAGGAGTACCGGACACTGATCTTTCCATTCGAAGAGCTGCCTTCTCCGGATTTTTCATTTACCACTGAATGGTCATTTGCCCGATTGATCGGATACCTGTTGACATGGTCCGGAGTTGAAACCTGCCGAAAAAAAACAGGCAACGATCCGGTTGAACAGATAAAGCAGAACCTCCTGGATGCCTGGGGCGATACTTCGGTGGGAAAAAAGGTCAAATGGCAGGTTTTCCTCAGATGCGGAAGAAACCCATTCGAATAAAAACAACAGGATGAAAAAGCCGGGAACAAGATTCCCCGGGAAAAAGCGTCAAAGATTGACATGATTTTTGTTGCATCCTTACTTCCTGAAACAGGATAAACGGTTACCGTTTCTGCCCGATCCTGTTAGGACTATCGGCGAAACCTCAGTATACTCATGCATGAGAAAGACTGCGTTGATGCTGCTTTGTGCACGCAACACCTGTTTGTCATCAATAAACCGGTCGGCAGGAGTTCCGGGAAACATGAAATACCGTCTATGAAACGCTTTCCTGAAACAGACAACACACCGACACAAGGCAGGTTACCCGCCGGACAAATTACCGAGAACCAGCGACAATCCGGCGTATAAACAGGAAAAGTTAGTTTGGAACGAAACCGGCATTCCATAGACGAACATGAATTCAGTGCAATTGTCGCAGAGCATCAGGACATGGTTCTCAATACCTGTTTCCGGTTTGTTCTGAACAGGGAGGATGCCGAAGATATAGCACAGGAGGTTTTTTTAGAAGCATATCGCTCCATGAAAAGTTTCAGGGGAGAGTCGAAACTGTCTACATGGCTTTACCGTATCGCCGTCACTAAATCGCTCGATCACCTGCGCAAAAAAAAGCGCAAAAAAAGATTCTCTTCCCTCAAGCGGGTTGTCGGCGTCAACAATCCGGCCGAAGAGGTCAGCGTTCCTTTTCAGGACACCCCTGCCGAAGTGTTATCCGGCAATGAACGGACTGAAGTTCTGCAGAACGCGCTCGAGTCCCTGCCGGACAACCAGAAGACAGCATTCCTTCTGAGCAAATATGACGGCTACTCGAACCAGGAAATCGCCGATGTTCTGCACACATCTGTTTCTGCAGTTGAATCGCTCGTCCACAGGGCAAAAAAAAATCTTCAGAAAAAACTTGAAAAATATTACAGAAAACCATGACCTTCTAGTCTGGATTGGCTATTATTGCAAAACATCTGGAAGGCTCCGGCATTCGAGCTCCCCTTTGACCTTTTTCTTTTTCACACTGCGGTGCAAGGATTTCAATTCAGGAACGTCAAAGTAGTTGAACATAATCCATGAGCATGACACAACACAATGATCGTATAGAAACTGAAGTCCGGGAAACCCTCGAGCTTCTGGACACTCTCCCACGGCTGGAAGCGGATCACCTTTTCAGAGCCAGAGTTCTGCAAAGAATATCCAATGATACCGATCTGAGTGCAGGCAGAGCAAACGTACCCGTTCGCGGCATGAAGCTGGCTTTCATGGCATTGCTTCTCTTTGTCAATGTCGGCTCCGGGCTTGTGCTTATGCTTTCGGAAAAAACAGAACAGACTCTGGTCGGCAGACAGGAAACCATTGAATCCCTTGTCTACGAATATAGCAACCCCGCTCTGTCCTACTACCTGGAGAACAATTCGCTCACTGATACCGATGAATAAGACAGTACAACGCTCTATCCCCCGCGACCATAAACAACGGTCATGACTTACATGTCCACGTAGGATTAAATGATTGACGCATGGATCTTCTTTCGTCCAAACGTTTTATTTCTATTACACTTGCCATACTGCTGATCCTGAACATTACCCTGCTCGGGACACTATGGTGGCAGAACAAGCAACATTCTGACACCACAGATAAAACGGCATCGGTCGACAAAGCACAGAAAAAAGAATCCTTTTTTGAAAGGAAACTCAAGCTGAGCGATGAACAGAGCAGACAATTCAATGCACTCAGACAGCAGCATTTCCAGGGAACGCTGCCAGCCCTTGTCACCATCTCGGGCCTGAAACATGAACTGGTCAAGGAAGCGCTCGACACAGAACCCGATACACTCAGGATAAAAGCGTTGTCACATCGAATTGGCAGAATACAGGCCTATATAGAATACAGACAGGCATGGCACTTCAATACTCTTGCCGGCGTTTGCTCGGCCGAGCAGAGAGACTCGCTGCAGCAGGTGCTTGTCAGTGTTGCAGCAAAACCCGTCAAAATGAAACGAAAACTTTTATTCAAGCGAATCCGCTTTACTCCATTGAAACAGAAACAGGATTCCGTTTCGGCAACAGCGTCTGAGAGCAAGCCTGACACCCGGTCTGAAACGGCTGTGGAGTAACGCCAGCAGAGAAAACCACCGCTGAAAACTGCCGAATCTCCCTCCTATAGGACTTATAGGTCCCATAAGTCTTATAGGACCTATACAGTATCAAGAGCGATTCTCCCCCACTCATTGCTGTTGCTCATTGCTTCCCATTTCCTGCCATCAAGCTAACGAGCCCTCTTCACTGAGAACTATTCATCCCACCATTCACGATTTACGATTCACGATCCTCCTCACCTAACACCTGGCACGTAACACGTAGCACCTCTTCCACTCATTGCTGCTGCTTCTTCCAGGAGTACGTAACACATTCTCCGAGTACCGATTCCCGAGTGCCCAGTACCGATCTTTTTCACTCAGAACTGAGAACCAAGCACTACTCCCCCCTCCTCTTCAGCGACCTCAGCACAAAATCACCTTCGTGACGGAAAACGACGAGGACTATTCCGAGATAAACGACAGTCAGAATCGTATCAAACCAGATTTTGTCAATATTGACAATGCCGGGCATACGCCCCAGCAGCAATCCGGCTCCGAGAAGCAGGAAAAGTTTGAGCCACTGGTAGCGGTTCGGATACACTTTCAGAGAAAAATACCCCATACAAAGACTCATCACGACCGTGCCCGACAGTATGGCTATCGCTGCTCCGTCCATTCCCATAACGGGAACGAGCAGAATACATACGCCAGTCGTAACCCCTGCACCGGCAAAGGTTACAACCGGCAGATACCGCGTACTGCCGGTAATAAGAATACCGGCAGAAAGGTTTGTCGAGATCATATCGAATATGTAACTGAAAAAGATCCACGGAAGTATGGACAAGCCGATCCAGTAAGCCGGAGGAAGCAGATAGAGTGACCCGAAATAGTGATACCTGACCAGGTCGGGAACAAAAAGTGTCGCCGCCAGAGCAATGACCATGGCAAAAACGCTTGAGATACTCAGGACCTGACCAAAAAGTTTTTTGGCTTCCGGGTCGTCTGCATGCTGAAGGAAAAAAGGCTGCCAGGCAAACCTGAACACCTGGATAAAGAGCTGTATAAGAATACCGAACGCAGCGACACGGCCATATATCCCGACAATATCTGAAGACTGGAATCCCGGACCGTATATCCTTTCGATGTCATCCGGTCGCATTCTTATAAGGACATTCCTGTCGATAAGGTGCACAAGAAGACCTGCAATCCCTGTCGGCACATACGGAAGTCCGATCCTGAGCATCTCCCGCAGGGAATCTGTCGAGAACAGGCGCCTGAATTGCCGGAACACCGGAAGAACAATGATCAGACTGGCAAACGATCCTGCGATATTGGCAAAAAAAGCCCCCTTGAGACCGGCATCCAGGCCGATAATCAGTATAAAAGCGGCGGCAACGACGACAACCACACCAATCACCCTTGCGACGGCAAACTGAACAGCCTTGCGCTTCAGGCGCAGTTCAGCAAATGGAATAACCAGCATGGCATCGAGCCAGAGAATGATGGCCGCATACCGTATAAACTCCACCTGATCACCACTCAATCCTATAAGTCCTGTAATTACAGGAGCAAAAAGCAGAATCGAGCAGGTAAACAATGTCGATGTCAGAAAAAGGGATATAACTGCTGTTGAAAAGCATCCGGCACTGTCATCACCCGACCGTATCGTATCGGAGGATACTTTCAAATAGGATGTTTCCATCCCATAGGCAAACAGTACGTTGGCCAGCGCGATATTTGCATATATCAGCGCATGAACACCATTTTCGAAGGTCGTCAGAAGATTGGCATAGAGGGGAACAAGAATATAATTCAGTCCCCGCGCAAGAATTGTGCTGGCACCGTAGATAACGGTATCCCTGGCCAGCAGTTTCAGCTTATCGAGCATGGAACTGCAACCCGGTTGTGATCTCGCAGGTCAATTCTTCCCGGCTCCGTTACCGTTACCTGCTGATTTTTCAGATGCCTTGTCCCGGAACTGTTTCATTTTATCAAACGCCGGCCGAAGCCTTCCGTCTTTCTCTTCAACGGGAATTTTCGCGATCACTTCACGCAAATGCTTCTGGGCTTCTTCCTGCTGCATCTTCATGCTTTCAAGCTCTTTACCCGACAGCCCGACGGGATTGTTCTCATCGATCAGCGAGTCCTTGAATGACTCGATTTCCATGTTCTGCTCTTCTTTCATATGCCCGACGAATTTCGTCATGACAAAAAGGAGACCAAACAAAACCGGGAGTGCAAAACACAAAATGATAAGCCAACTCATAACCACTTGATTTTTCTTGGAAAAAGGACTAATTCCGCCAACAATAGCTCAGATTGTAATAAAAATATCAATATTTGGTAGTTTTTGTAAACTTTCCCTTACCGGCACTCATACCGATGTTCTTTTCAACGGTAATTTCGGAACGGCATCCAACAGAACAGAAAAGCAGCCTTAAAACCTGACATCTGCACATGAACACACCTGAATCATCCACGAGCATCATTGAATCAGGCAAACGAATCATTCTTCAGGAAGCGGAATCACTCAGACGCGTCGCTACACTCCTTGACGATAATTTTCATACTGCGGTCAAACTTCTCGGCACCTGCAAAGGAAAGATCATAATCTCCGGTATGGGTAAATCCGGGATAATAGGCCAGAAAATAGCCGCAACCCTGACATCGACCGGAACAACTGCACTATTCATGCACCCTGCAGAAGCTGCTCACGGTGATCTCGGAGTTGTCTCAAAATATGATGCTGTCATCTGCCTTTCAAAAAGCGGTATGACCGAAGAACTGAATTTCATCCTTCCAGCTCTGAAGAAAATCGGCGTTTCCATACTGGCGTTCACCGGGAACACACGCTCGTACCTTGCCGAAAAAGCGGATATTGTTCTCGATGTCAGCGTTGAAAAGGAAGCCTGTCCATTCGACCTGGCCCCGTCAAGCTCGACAACAGCAATGCTGGCCATGGGTGATGCTCTTGCGCTCTGCCTCATGGAACAAAAAAAATTCACACATCGGGATTTCGCCGTCACACACCCCAAAGGACTCCTCGGACGCCGGCTCACCATGAAAGCTTCCGATATCATGGCAACCGGCGACGCACTTCCCCTTGTCTCTGAATCCGCCCTCCTGACCGAGCTGATCCTTGAAATAACCACAAAACGTTTCGGAATGAGCGGCATCGTTGATAGTACAGGTCAACTCTCCGGCATATTCACCGACGGCGATCTCAGAAGACTCATTCAGGGTACCGGCGATTTCCTTTCTCTCACTGCAGCTGACGTGATGCTGACCGAACCGAAAACCGTCACTCCTGACATCCTCGCTGCCGATTGCCTGAACATACTCGAGTCACACAGAATCAGCCAACTGCTTGTCTGTGACGAAGAAAACAGACCCGTCGGCCTGCTTCATATTCATGATCTCGTGACGCTGGGACTGTAGGTAGTGACGAGTGACTAGTGACGTGTGACGAGATAGATGGCAGTTCTCAGTTCTCAGTGGGAAGATAATTGCCTTGGCGAAAAGTTTGGGGAGCATCGCTCTTGAAAATCTATAGGTCCTATAGGACTTATGGGACCTGTAGGACCTATATATTAAACTCACGATACAAGCAGGATCGTCTAATCCTGACAGATCAGGTTCTTCCCAAGGCATCAAGCATTGCTTCACCGATGTCGGCAGGATTTTCGACAACCTTTATTCCCGCCTTTTCCATGGCCCTGATTTTGTCCTCGGCTGTTCCCTTGCCGCCTGAAACAATCGCGCCGGCATGCCCCATCCGGCGTCCGGGAGGAGCCGTCCGGCCGGCGATAAAGCCGACAACCGGCTTTTTGAAATGTTTTTTTATGTATTCTGCGGCTTCCTCTTCGGCGCTTCCGCCAATCTCTCCGATCATGACAAGACCTTCTGTTTCGTCATCTTTGGCAAAAAGTTTGATCGCATCGATAAAGCGCGTGCCGATAACAGGATCACCCCCGATACCGATACAGGTCGACTGGCCAAGTCCGACATTGGTCAACTGGTGCACCGCTTCGTAGGTCAACGTTCCGCTCCTGGACACCACACCGATCGAACCTTTCCTGTGAATGAATCCGGGCATGATGCCAACCTTGGCCTCGTCAGGCGTAATAACACCGGGACAGTTCGGACCCACAAGAACAGCTCCGCGCTCCTGTACATAGTTGTAGGCCTTCATCATGTCGTTAACGGGTATACCCTCGGTTATGCAGATGATCACTTTCAGGCCGGCTTCTGCCGCTTCCATGATCGCATCGGCAGCAAACGGCGCCGGAACGAAAATCACGGTCGCGTTGGCATTCTCTGCTTCAACGGCTTCCTTTACCGTGTTATAGACCGGAACCGGCCGGGGAAAAGTATCCCTGTCGTTTCCGGTATACTGGAGTCCTCCTTTACCGGGAGTAACACCGGCGACAACGTTCGTGCCGTACTCGAGAATCTGGGATGTGTGAAACGTTCCTTCACCTCCGGTTATACCCTGTACGACAAGCCGGGTATCCTTGTTGACTAATACGCTCATATTGTTCTTCTTTTCTTCGTTATTCTGTAAGCTGCGGTTGTATTGTAGACTTGTTGCGTTGTTGAACTGTTCAGGCGGTTTTCCGCATACGTGCCGGGCATTCCGGACAGTATAACCTGAAGACAGTATTGTACAATCGGGATAATGGTATTGAACGGTGCCGGTCGTCGTTTATTTCTCCTGCAATTCTCCCTGGTTCTGCCAGGCCTCTTGTATCGATCTGGCTACGCCCAGGATTGTGCCTTCCCGGAAAAAATCCCCTATGAGCTGGAGACCTACAGGCAACCCGGTATCGTCAAAGCCCGCAGGAACGCTGACTGCCGGCATACCGGCAATGCTGGCCGGCACGGTAAACACATCGGCAAGATACATTTCGAGCGGATCTTCGGTCTTGTCCCCAATGCCGAACGGAGGGAACGGGGATGTCGGCCCGGCAATGACATCGACCCTGTCGAATGCCTCTTTATAGCTGTTCAGGAACACTCTTCTTACCTGCTGTGCTTTTTTGTAATAGGTATCGTAATACCCTGCCGAAAGAACGTAGGTTCCAAGCATGATCCGTCGCTTGACCTCGCTGCCGAATCCCTCGGTCCTCGAATTGACATACATCTCCGACAGGTTATCGGCCTTTTCTGAGCGGTATCCATACCGGGCACCGTCAAAACGGGCAAGATTGGACGAAGCTTCTGCTGTCGTCAGAATATAATAGGCTGCTATAGCGTAATCGCTTCCCGGCAGGGTTATGTCAACAAGTTCGGCACCTGCCTCCTGAAGTTCGTCGAGTCGTTTTTTTACAACCGAGGCCACCGTACCATGGAGGGTTTCAGGAAAATATTCACGGGGAACACCAATTTTCAGACCGTCAACGGAGACGCTCTTCATCTCAGCGGGATAGTCCGGAACCGCATGGCCGGAAGACGTCGTATCGAACTGGTCTTTTCCTGCAATGACACCCAGAACCAGTGCGGCATCGTCACAATTTCCGGCAAGAACGCCGATCTGGTCGAACGATGAACCGAACGCGACAAGTCCGTATCGGGATACCCTTCCATAGGTAGGTTTCAACCCGACCACATTGCAGAATCCGGCAGGCTGCCTTACCGAACCTCCCGTATCGGACCCGAGGGCCGCCATCGCGAGGTCACCGGCCACAGATGCTGCCGACCCCCCCGAACTGCCGCCGGGAACACGTTTTTCATCAAAAGGATTGAGAACCGGTCCGAACGCGGAATTCTCGTTGGAACTGCCCATGGCAAACTCGTCCATATTTACCTTGCCGAGAAAAACAGCATCTTCGGCAAGCAGTCTGTCGACAACCGTAGCATGATACACCGCGGTATAATTCGACAGAATGGCAGAGGCACAGGTCAACCCGAAACCTTCGATGGCGATGTTGTCCTTGATCGCCATGGGAAGCCCGAAAAGCCGTCCGGGACGCTCACCGTTTTCCAGTTTCCTGTCAAGTTCCCTGGCTCGCTCAAGAGCTTCTTTTTCGAAAACAGCTATATAGACGTTCCTGTGACGGTTTTGCTGTATTCTTCCGAGGTAATCGCGGACAACCGATTCACAGGTGATCTCTCGTTCGAGAAGTTTGTTGCGCAGGTGCTTATATGAGGAAAAAATCACGGCCGGGCTACTGTCAAATATTGAAAACCACTGTCGATAACTGTTGCCTCAAGCCGGCAACGAACGATAACATACGGTTTGTATAATAATAAATAACTGCATATAATTCAATTTCATATATCTTGACTACCGATGATCACACGACCTTGGACGTGCACCCTGAAAAGGGCACTTTTTGTTTATGGTCACAAGCGGCTACGCTGCAGGACAACCTGCTGCTCCGTTCAGCTTGAAGGCACCCGAGAACAGCAATGCCCCGAGCCGAAGGTTTCAGCCGGATACCTGAATCGCTGAAAAAGGTAACGGACCTGTGCCAAAAGGGTCACGATGATACTGACGTCTACTATTCCGAATGTCTCACTATGGATTTATCAGGAGCACTGACATCCCGCTGGTTCAAATCCCCGACCGATCCCCAGGAAGAAAAAAAAGAAAACGAACTGAAATCCAGAGGAAATCTTCCGGCCCATATTGCAATCATCATGGACGGAAACGGCCGATGGGCCAAACAGAAAGGAAAAACCCGCATTGAAGGACATGCTGCCGGAATCGATGCTGTACGTGACGTGGTAGAAGCCGCAGCAAAACTCGACATCCGGTACCTGACCCTGTTCACATTTTCAATAGAGAACTGGAAAAGACCCGAAAAAGAGATATCCGCCCTTATGCAGCTGCTTATCAAGGTATTGCAGAAGGAAGCCAAGGCCCTGTATAAAAACAATATAAGACTGCACGTCATCGGCAATATCCCACAACTGCCACGGAAAGTCCGCCAGACAATCTCTGAAACAATGGAACTCACAGAAAACAATACCGGCCTTACCCTCTGTATTGCGTTGAGTTATAGCGGAAAATGGGATATCTTACAGGCGTGCAGATCGATCTGCACTGAAATCGAGGCCGGGAAATTATCTCCGAAAGATCTTGACGAACAATGTCTTGAATCGTTTCTTTCAACACACGGAATGCCTGAACCGGAATTACTGATACGAACAAGCGGTGAATTTCGTATCAGTAATTTTCTTTTATGGCAAAGTGCCTATTCGGAAATATATTTCTCCGATATATATTGGCCGGATTTTCGAAGAGATCAGTTCTTCGACGCCATAAGGGACTTCCAGAAAAGGGAACGCCGTTTCGGCCTCACAAGTGACCAGCTCAAAGACGACAATAACGCTATACCAGGAAAGTAACTAACAACGATGTGCAATTTCATGAAACAACTATCACTCATGCCGGGCAGCATCATTATCGGTCTGCTGTTTTTCTTTTTTTCAACGTTAACAGGTGCAGAACTTTCTGCCGCAACCGGATCGCCTCAGAAGCAGATTGCACGATATACCGTTTCCCAAATATCATTTGACGGTCTGCAGACCGTTAAAGAGACCGACTTGCTCAACAATATTCCGCTCAAGCAGGGTGATACCGTATCCATACCCGGGCCTGAAATCCCGGGAACGATTGAATATCTCTGGAAACAGAAAAAGTTCAGCGACATACAGGCCGAACAAAATATTTCAGGGAAAGCCGTAGCCCTCCGTTTTATCGTCGTTGAACTGCCTATCCTCGACAATGTTGTTTTCAACGGCAATGACAAAATCAAAGACAAGGAGCTCAAAACGCTTACGGCTCTCTATCCCGGCAGGCATGTCAACGAACAAAGTCTGATCACAGCCGCCGAGAACATCAGAAAAACCTACTCTGAAAAAGGATACCTGAGGGCTGAGGTCTCTTTCGACCTCAAGCCGACCGGCAGTAACCGGGCAGATGCGGTGTTTACTATCGATGAAAACACCAAGGTCATTATCGAAAAAATCCGGTTTCACGGAAACGACTCCTTCAAGGATGGCAAGCTCCGCGGCGTGTTCGACGAGACACATCAGAACGCATGGTGGAAAACAATTTTCGGCCAGCCCAAGCTCGACAGGGAAGCTTACAGCCAGGATAAAAAGCTGCTTGTCGGATTTTACCGTGAAAACGGTTTTCGTGACATGAAGATCCTGCGCGACTCGATATCTTATACCGATGATCGCAAGGGCCTCAACATCGATATTTTCATAGAAGAAGGTCCTGTCTATTATATCAGGAATATCACCTGGACAGGGAATACAAAAGATTTCGCCACCAACGAGATTCTCAACACAGTCTTCGGAATCGAGAAAGGAGAACGATACAATGAACAGAAAATCCAGGAACGGCTGAATTTCTCCCAGAAAAACCGCGACATCTCCTCTCTCTATCTCGACCGTGGCTACCTTTCGTTCAGGACATCTATGCAAGAACAGGTCGTCCCCCCCGACTCGCTTGACCTCAACATCACGCTTCGTGAAGGAGAGCAGTTCAGAATAAGAAACGTTGACATCAGTGGAAACACAAAAACCAAGGACCATGTCATCCGCAGAGAGTTGAGAACCGTCCCGGGCGACATGTTCAGCCGCAAGAAAGTGGTCAGAAGCGTCAGGGAAATTTCCATGTTGAACTATTTTGATCCCGAAACGACCAGGCCCGATATCCAGCCTGATGAAGCGACAAAAACGGTGGACATCACCTATAACGTGACCGAGAAACAGACCGATACGTTCAATGCGTCTGTCGGTTACAGTGGTAATGTCGGCTTTACCGGGGCTGTTGGCGTCACCTTCAATAATTTCTCGCTTTCGGATCTTTTCAACGGCAAGGGATGGGATCCGCTGCCGCATGGCGACGGACAGAAACTGTCTTTCCAGTGGCAATTCGGTAACGAAGATTACAGGACGCTTTCGCTGTCGTTTACCGAACCGTGGGCATGGGGAACTCCGACTGCTGTCGGCTTTTCCATTTTCTCGACACAGAGAAACTATACTGATGACGGCGACGACGACAACCTTCTGAAACAGTATGGCGCTTCAATGAATGTCGGCAGACGCCTTACCTGGCCGGATGACTATTTCACGATCAACTGGAAACTGAAATACCTGCACAGTGAAGGGGAACTCCTGAGCTTTGTCGATGCTGAAAATCAGCCGGACACTGCTGAAGAAATCTCCATTACGCAGACACTTACCCGAAACAGCATCGACAATCCGATCTATCCCCGGAGGGGCAGCAAAAACTCGATCATAGCCCAGCTGGCAGGCGGACCACTGCCCGGCAGCGTCGATTTTTACAAGTTCATCGGAACATCGAACTGGTATTTCCCTCTTGTTGGAGACCTTGTTCTGCACCTGGGAACACAGCACGGGTATCTGGATACCTTTGAAGATGACGATTACATCCCCTATACAGACTCTTTCTACATGGGAGGAAGCGGACTCTCCTCGCTCAACACGGTTCCGCTAAGAGGCTACGATGACCGAGCGATCGGCAAGCTCAACACAGACACTGATCTTTATACGGGCCGGGTGTACTCGAAGTTTACCAGTGAACTGCGTTATCCCTTGACACTTTCACCGACCGCAAGTATTTATGCGCTGGTATTTTACGAAGCCGGCAACCTCTGGAACTCGACAAGTGATATGGATTACAGCGATCTGAAGAAATCGGCCGGCCTTGGTCTGCGGCTCTATCTGCCGATCATCGGCCTCATAGGACTCGATTATGGTTACGGTTTCGATTTTGTCGAGAGCAATCCGGGTGAAGAAAGCCAGGGATGGAAATTCATTTTCAGTTTCGGACAGTTTGCCCAGTAACATGTTGGTTTTCGACAATAATATTTGGATTGATTACTGTAATATTTTAAGTTTATGAGGGTAAGAATGCAGTTTCTTACACATTATCAGCAACGAGTAAATCAACCTGTTCCTATCAACAAACCCTGGAGAGAATCATGAAAAAAGCATTATCACTATTAATGGTATTTGTAATCGCAGTTATGTGGTCTACTAACGGTTTCAGCGCTGAAAAATATGTAAGTGCAGCTGCTGGAATAGCATGGCCGGATGAAATGGAACTAGAATCCACGACTACCTACCCGTATCCCATGACCTCATACGAAGCCGACATTGATTCAGGACTCACTCTTATTGGCGCATTCGGCTGTGATTACGGCGACTATCGTGTAGAAGGTGAGCTTGGCTATCAGTCTGGTGATTTCGAATCCGTAACGTATGTCTATGGAGAAGAAGAAGAATATGGAGAGCCTATAACCGGTGATCTTTCCATTATCTCCTTGATGGCAAACGGTTATGTTGACATCGATCTTGGTGGTGTCGAGTTATTTGGAACAGCTGGCGTAGGCGTAGCACAGGTAACAGCTGAAGATCTAACATATGATGACCAGCGTATTGGTGGCCCATCATATACTGAACATGAGACCACGCTCGCATATCAGCTAGGCGCCGGTCTTGCTATTCCTGTAGCAGATGATGTAATGCTGGATGCTCGCTATCGTTATTTCGAAACAACTGAGTTCACTGTTTATGGAAGCGAGTACAACACAAGTGTTTCCACTCATAGTGGACTGCTCGGACTGAGAATCAACCTCTAAAGGCAACAGTTGATTCAGTAACGCATCCATGTAGCTGGGCAAACAAAAAAGGATGTCTCAAAACAACAATGAGGCATCCTTTTTTTTATATGTAACTCTTACCTGTAACGTATATACGTATATCCGAATTGACCACCTGAAACAACCGCTTCAAACGGCACAACAGAAAAAAATTCAAGATTTCATTCTCTGCCCTTGATACGGTTGATCTCGTCCCTGAGACGAGCTGCATCTTCGTAATCTTCCCGGTTGATAGCGTCTTCGAGCATATTCTGCAGATCAAGAAGCGAAGATTCAGCCTTGCCCACGGGTTCTTCGGGTTTTTCCTCCTCCGTTGCTGTTTCTGCAAGTTCTGCCTGTTCTTCCTGCTGCTGCTCTTCTTTGATTCCCGCTTCGTTCATGATCTCCTCCGAAACAAAGATAGGCGCGCCGAACCTGACGGCAATAGCGATTGCGTCGCTTGGACGTGCATCGATCTCATGCGACTCACCGTTCATCTCGCAGACAACCTTTGCATAAAATGTTTCGCTATGAAGTTCGTCAATGAATACTTCCTTGACGACAAGATTGAAGGTATCAGCAATAGTCTTGAACAGATCATGCGTAAACGGCCTTGGAGGCTTGATATTTTCCAGTTTCAGTGCTATTGCCTGCGCTTCGAAACCGCCAATGATAATAGGCAGCTTTCGTTTTCCCTCAACTTCGTAAAGAATAAGCGCGTATGCACCGTTGGTATGCGGACTTGTGGAAAGTCCCAATATATCTACCTGCAGTTTATCCATCTTGGATCAATGTCTGTCAATGATTGCACAAAAATCTATCTATACAAATGCCTCCGGAGCACTCAGAAAAGCGTCTTCAGCAGAATACTTGGCCGCTAATGTTTACGAACAATAAACAAATATAAATCATTTCATTCATGTAAGGCCCGTATCGCTCTTTCGAGTTCCGGAACGACCACTTCGATGTCACCGACGATCCCGTAATCGGATGCCTTGAAAATCGGCGCGTCCGGATCACGGTTGATCGCAACGATGGTTCCCGCACCAGCTATGCCTGCGAGGTGCTGCGGAGCACCCGAAATACCGCAAGCGATATAGAGACGTGGAGCAATGGTCCTGCCGGTCTGGCCAACCTGATCGGAATGCGGGCGCCACCCCTCGTCCACTGCCGACCTGCTTGCTCCCAGCGCTCCGCCAAGGGCATCAGCAAGAGACTGGAGCAGAACAAAAGCATCACTGCTGCCGACTCCTCTGCCGCCTGCAACGACGATATCGGATTCAGCAATATCTTTTCTGCCGATAGTGAAAACAACCTCCCTGAAAACAGGGTTCCGGACGGGGATGACGGGCCCGTCCACTTCGTGTATGACAACCGGTTGTTCCGTACCGGCCGGTTTGATTGCAGCTCCGGGCGCCACCAGATACACCGTTCTTTTCCTCCTGGGCTCCGCTGTAACGGAAACCGCACCGGAATACATCGTTGTCTTTGCTTTCAGCCCATTTCGTTCATCGGTATCCAAAACACAATCGGAGACAAGCGCTGCATCCATCCACATCGCGACTCGGGGAGCAAGATCCCTGCCCATAGCTGTGTCAGCGATCAGGATCGCCTCTGCGCCGGCTTGACCGGCGATTCCGGATATCGCAACGCTATAGCCTTCGGGAGAATAATTGTCGCAGGATTTTTCAGCGATATGATAAAGAGATCCTTTTCCACGGCAATGCGTTGTGACAGAACCATGATCAACTGCCCCGAGAAGTATTCCATCGACAACTGCATCACCCAGGGCTCCTGCAAGATGCTGAGCCTTCTGCCAGAGAACAACTGATGCATTTTTAACCTGTCCTTCTCTTTGCTCAAGAACCACCAGTATTTTCATGGATCACAGCACCCCTTTTTCTTCACGCAGAGAAATAACAAGTTCATCGGCATCATTGCAATATCTGCAGTTCCGCCGGCGTTCTGTTGCCGAAAAATCACGATATGCGACAGCCGGCTGCCTGTCAACGCTGCCGTCAAGGTGCATGATCTCCTGTTTTCTTGCCTTCATAACCGACTTGATATTGGTTTTGCGAGGGATATTCAGGCCTTTTTCAACACTGATAACTGCAGGAAGAGCAAGTTCGTACAGTTCCGTTCCACCCTCTATCTCGCGTACGGCTTCAAGCGTCCCGTTCTGCCACGTCAGCATGGAAACAGCGGACAATGATGCCACACCGAGCTTTTCGGCGAGCATCAGCGGCACCTGGGCACGGCTGCAGTCAAACGATTCCTTTCCGCAGATCACAAGATCAGGCGCATGCCCGTAGTAGTCCGCTATCGCCCTGGCAAGGCTTTCTGCGACACATAACGAATCTTCCTTCAGCGCTCCTTCAACCAGGCAGGCTTTGTCCGCTCCCATGGCAAGTGCCTTGCGCAAGACATCGTAATGCTCAGGGCCTCCTGCCGAAAAAGCCGTTACCGTGGTTCCCTCCCGCTTTTCCTTGATTCTTACGGCTTCTTCCATGGCGTACTCGTCGTAGGGATTCGTCACCATTGTAAGCCTGGCTGTATCAACGGCCCCATCGACAACATTGACCCTGGATGCCGTATCCGGCACACGGTTTATACAAACTGCAATATGCATGGCTCATTATAATTAAACCTGAATTGAGCGATTGTCGAGCCCTGTGAAATATCTGGTCTGATTTCACGGGGTCGGCATGTCCCGACTTGTCGGGATTTCAACAAATGCGGCTCTTTTTCAGTTTTCGGATTCACCCGACAGGCAGGGAGTAACCCCAACACAAATATTGTATAAAAGACTGTTTTAAAAAAACTTAATAACACAGAGCATTTGTTGGAACGCTCATTTTAGGTTAAAGTATGTTTCATTATTTTATGACGTTATTGGCGATAATCCAAACACTCACAGCAAACCGGTCGCAGATATGAACAAGGAATCCAGAAGAACGTTTCTTAAACAGTCAATCAAAGCGGCAACTGCATCAGTTGCACTTGGCACCCCCCTCCTCGGCATCGGCTGCGCCAAACCTGAAACCGGTCCGAATGACGCTCCTGCGGTCCACGCAAGGAAAAAGTTCCGATGGCGTATGCTTACGACATGGCCTCCGACGCTGTTTGTCCTGCAGGACGGTCCGAAACTGTTCGTCGAATGGGTCAAAAAAATGTCGGAAGGCCGTCTCGAAATCCAGGTTTATGGTGCAGATGAACTGGTTCCTGCTCTCGAAACTTTTGGTGCAGTCAGTCAGGGAACTGCAGAAATCGGCCATGGAGCTTCATACTACTGGGCAGGAAAAATACCTGCCGCACAGTTTTTTTCGGCCGTTCCTTTCGGGATGAATCCCCAGCAGATAAACGCATGGCTTATCAGCGGGGGAGGACTTGATCTCTGGAAAGAAGTCTATGCACCGTTCAACCTCCTTCCCCTTCCGGGAGGAAATACGGGAATCCAGATGGGCGGCTGGTTCAACAGACCTATCAATTCGGTCGCCGATCTTAAAGGGCTGAAAATGAGAATTCCCGGGCTTGGAGGCAAGGTCATTTCAAAGGCAGGCGGGACTGCGGTCCTTACTGCGGGAGGAGAAATATACACGAACCTCGAAAGAGGTGTTATCGATGCAACAGAGTGGATCGGTCCATATCATGATTACCTGATGGGTTTCTATAAAATAGCACGGTACTACTACTATCCCGGCTGGCATGAGCCCGGCACCAATCTCGAGTTTTTTATAAACAAAAGCGCCTTCTTGAAACTCCCGATCGATCTGCAGCAGATTATCCGGAACGCTTCTGCACAAGTGCATCACTGGATGCTTTGCGAGTTTGAATCAAAAAACAACCTGTATCTCCAGAAACTCGTCACTGAAGAAAATATTGCGCTGAGGCAGTTTCCTGCCGATGTGCTGGAAAAGCTGCGCACCTATTCTGCGGAAGTAGTCGAGGAAATAACCGCAGACGATGTCCTGAGCAGAAAAGTGTATGATGCCTATACGTCCTTCAGAAGTCAGATAACACCATGGTCGGACATATCGGAAAAAGTCTACTACCGGAACCTTTTGTAGCCGAAAAGATGTCCTGCCGGGCTGAACGGGCAACCGCAAGGGTTGCCCCTACTTTATCTTGCCTGCTTCCCGCTTTCCACTTTCCACTTTCCAGAATTCTTCCATCCCACATCCCACAATCTTCACTCATCCGACCACGGGCAGGCACTGGGGCCTGCCCCTGCACTCAGCACTCAGCACTTCCTTTCACTGCCAACTATCTTCCCTGCCTGCCTGCCAGCACTTCCGGCAGCCAGGTAACCAGTTCGGGGAACAGAACAATCAGCACAAGCACGACAAGCTGTATGATAATGAAGGGTATTATTCCTCTGTAAAGGTGACCCGTTTTCACTTCTTTCGGTGCAACACCTTTGAGGTAAAAGAGGGAAAAACCGAAGGGAGGAGTAAGAAAAGACGCCTGAAGGTTCATTGCAAGCAGCACACCCACCCATAAAAGATCTACTCCGAAAGCCGTGAAAATCGGGGCGACAACAGGCACGACAATAAAAATTATCTCGATGAAATCGATGAAAAAGCCTGCTATGAATACTCCTGCCATGACGATTGCAAGAAATGTTTCCGGCTGCAGTTGAGCCTGAACAATCAGTTCGGAAAGATACCTGTCACCATGCATCCCCCTGAACACAAGGCTGAACGCGCTTGCTCCCAGAAGAATAAAAAATACCATGGATGTCAGCCATGCCGTGTCGCGCATCACCGATTTGAGAATATCGAGCGTCAGCCTGCGCTGAAACAGGGTTAAAAGCAGCGCACCGAATGCACCAATTGCAGCTGCTTCTGTCGGTGACGCAATACCGGCAAATATCGAACCCAGCACAGCAAGGATCATTGCCGCAGGAATAATAAAGGCTTCGATTATGGTTTTCCACGGCTTTTCCCCCCTGAACTCTTCAATTTCAGATGCGGGAAGAGCCGGTACAAGTCCGGGCCTGAACAGGCCCATCCCTATGATATAGAGGAGGTACAACGACACAAGCAAAAGACCGGGAACCATTGCCCCGATAAACATGTCCCCCACTGAAACATTGAGAATACTTCCGAGGAGAACCAGCACAATGCTTGGCGGGATTATCTGCCCCAGCGTCCCTGATGCGGCAATTGTACCTGTTGCAAGTTCCGGATCGTATCTCCTTTTTAACATTGCCGGAAGGCTCATCAGACCCATTGTGACAACCGTGGCTCCGACAATTCCAGTCGAGGCTGCCAGCAATGCACCTACAATGACAACTGAAATTGCAAGCCCTCCGCGAAACCGGCCGAAAAGCATTCCCATTGTCTCCAGGAGCTTTTCTGCAATCCCCGACTTCTGAAGCATGACCCCCATGAAAATGAAAAGAGGAACCGCGATCAGGACATAATTGGTCATCGTCCCCCATATCCTCAAAGGGAGGAAAGCAAAAAAATCCGTTCCAAGAAACACGACCCCGAACAGGATCGAGACACCCCCGAGAGTAAGGGCTACCGGGTAGCCAAGCAGCAGGAGTACAAACACGGTGGCAAACATGATAAACGGGAGCGTTTCCATCAGTCCTCCCTCCTTTTTGCAGTATCTTCCCGGCCGGACAACACAAGAACGGAGCGGAAAATCTCTGCGGTACCCTGCAGGAGAAAAAGGACAAATCCGACCGGAATAGCCGCTTTCAGGATATATCGATAAGGAAGTCCTCCAGGATCAGGAGACGACTCGCCGATCAGAAACGATGTGGAGACAAAATCCCATGAAGAAACCGCCACAATCACCGAAAACGGCAGAAGAAACAGCAATCCTCCGGCAACATCCACCATTGCCTTCTGTTTTCTGCTGAATCGAAGATAAAAAACATCGACCCGAACATGTTTGTGATGTTTGAGTGCATAAGCTCCTGCCAGAAGAAACAGCAGCGCGAAAACATGCCACTCGAGTTCCTGAACGGCAACGCTGCTTGCCGAGAGGACATAGCGCGTAAAAACATCGAAGACAACAACAAGAACCAGAAGCAGAACAAGCCAGCTGACAGCACGGCCGGTCTGCTCGGTCAACGCATCGATTGAACGGATGTATGCTTTAAGAAACCGCAACGGAACGAACCGGGTTACAGGGAAAAAAAGCCGCTTGACGCGGCCTGAAGAATGCGATGTGCCCGAGAGGAGATTCGAACTCCTACACCTTTCGGCGCTACCCCCTCAAGATAGTGTGTCTACCAATTCCACCACTCGGGCCTT
>JANQHB010000012.1 GCA_028277225.1 Chlorobium sp. | reverse complement strand
TGCGATTCGCCAACACTCAAGGCAGGAGCCGTATGCGGTAGTTCCGCACGTACGGATCTGTACGGGGGGCATCGGGTAACTGATGTTCCTACCGTGACTAATTAGGTGTAAAAGTATGTGAAAATGTTTAAATTCAAGACAGATAGAAAGCTATTATCAACAAGAAGAAAGCTATGCCACGAGGAGCGAGACTGGATGCACCGGGGACATTGCATCATGTGATCATCCGGGGTATCGAGAAAGGTGCTATTGTCAGGGATGGTCAGGATAGGAATGAGTTCATCCGTCGAATCAGCGAGCTGGTTAAGGGGACTGGTGCACGTATCTATGCATTTGCATTACTGACAAACCATGCTCATATACTATTTAAAAGCGGACCGGAAGGCTTGTCGACATTCATGCGCCGTTTGCTATCAGGTTATGCACAGTATTTCAATCGTCGTCATAAGCGTGTCGGACATCTATTTCAAAACAGGTATAAGTCGATCATTTGTGAGGAAGATGCTTATTTTGACAAGCTTGTAGCCTACATCAATCTCAATCCACTCCGAGCAGGACTTGTCACTTCTTTTGAAGAATTGTCAGTGTACCCATGGTGTAGTCATGCTGCCATGATGAGTAGTGTTCAGTACAAATGGCTGGATTGCGACTATGTCTTGAGTTTTTTCGGCAACAGAAAGGGTGAGGCCCGGCAGGCGTATCTTGATTATCTGGAGGAAGAAAAAGGTATTGATCGGGAGAAAGAACTCTCAGGAGGCGGATTGCTTCGTTCTCATGGTGGCTGGTCGACGGTTCAGTCAATGAGGAAGCAGGGGATAAAAGCGCTCAGTGATGATCGGATACTTGGAGGGGATTCGTTTGTCAGGGAAGTGCTTCGGGAAGCAGAAGGAGAAGAAAAAAAGGTGCTGTCAAAAAAAGAGCTTTTAGTACAAATAGACATTGATATTGAGGATGCCTGCAATGAAGCGGGTATAACAGTTGTCGTTTTGCGTTCGGGCAGCAGGAAAGGTAAATTGCCGTCAGTAAGAAAAAAGCTGGCTGAGAAGTTTGTCAATGAGTATGGATTGACTTTGGCAGAGACTGCAAGGCAGTTGTGGGTGAGCACGGCAGCGGTCAGCTATATGGTGCGATGACTTGCT
>JANQHB010000011.1 GCA_028277225.1 Chlorobium sp. | reverse complement strand
CCAACACTCAAGGCAGGAGCCGTATGCGGTAGTTCCGCACGTACGGATCTGTACGGGGGGCATCGGGTAACTGATGTTCCTACCGTGACTTATTAGGTTTAAAAGTAGGCGAATAATGCATAAATTACAGGCGGTGAAGAAGCTTTTATCAACAAGAAGAAACGTATGCCGCGAGGAGCAAGGCTGGATGCGCCGGGGACATTGCATCATGTGATCATCCGAGGTATTGAGAAAGGCAACATCGTTAGGGATGACGAAGACAGAAGTGAATTCCTCCGTCGGATGGGCGAAATAGCTCAGGGAACAGGTACAAGTATGTATGCTTTTGCACTCATGACAAACCATGCACATGTTCTACTGAAAAGCGGTGAGCAGGGTCTATCGACGTTCATGCGCCGTTTGCTTTCCGGTTACGCACAATATTTCAATCGCCGTCATCAGCGTGTCGGTCATCTATTTCAAAACAGGTACAAGTCGATTATCTGTGAGGAAGATGCGTATTTCGATAAGCTGGTAGCCTACATTCATCTTAACCCGCTCTGGGCAGGAGTTGTCAGTTCTTTTGAAGAGCTGGCAGTGTATCCATGGAGCGGCCATGCTGCCATGATGAATAAGGTTCGATACAAATGGTTGGACTGCGATTATGTTTTGAGTTGTTTCGGCAACAGAGCGGGTGATGCACGGCAGGCATATCTGGAATACTTGGAGGAAGAAAAAGGGGTTGATCGTGAGAAAGAGCTGTCGGGCGGCGGACTGCTTCGATCGCATGGAGGCTGGTCGAAGGTGCAGTCAATGAGGAAACAGGGCATAAAAGCGCTGAGCGATGATCGGATAATACTCGGAGGGGACTCATTTGTCAGGGAGGTGCTTCAGGAGGTGGAAGGAGAGGAAAAGTGTTGCTGTCAGCAAAAGAGCGTTCAGTGCAGATAAGTGCCGATATAGAGGAGGCATGCCGTAAGTGGGGTGTTACTGTGACGGCATTGCGTTCAGGGAGCAGAAAAGGTAAATTGCCAAGAGTAAGAAAGCAGCTTGCAGAGAAGTTTGTCAATGAGTATGGATTGACTTTGGCAGAGACTGCAAGGCAGTTGTGGGTGAGCACGGCAGCGGTCAGCTATATGGTGCGATGACTTGCT
>JANQHB010000043.1 GCA_028277225.1 Chlorobium sp. | reverse complement strand
ATGGTACACCCGAGAGGAATCGAACCCCTAACCTTCTGATCCGTAGTCAGACGCTCTATCCAATTGAGCTACGGGTGCAGGGAACTGGTAAGAAGTGGTAGCGTGTACGGGATTCGAACCCGTGATCTCCGCCTTGAGAGGGCGGTGTCCTGGGCCACTAGACGAACACGCCATGTTTTCTGCCAGAGCCTTGTGGGCCCTGTAGGACTTGAACCTACGACCTAGCGATTATGAGTCGCTTGCTCTAACCAACTGAGCTAAGGGCCCCGGCATAAGTCCGGTAAACAGAGTGAGTAAATATAACGCTTTCAGGAAATTATACAAGTTTTGAAGCGTTTTTCATTGATTTGCTTCCGGACTGAAGCTACCTCTGGAGTAAAACGTCTCAAGAGCTGAAATACAAAAGGGATTTACGTATGCTCTCTACCCGAATTCCTGGTAGGCCTCGCGTGTTATCGATGCTCCGAGGCTGTTGAGCTTCTTTTCGATCCGCTCGTAACCACGGTCCAGGTGGTATATCCTGAGCACTTCAGTAACTCCTTCAGCGACAAGGCCGGCAACAACCAGGGATGCAGATGCTCTGAGGTCCGTTGACATGACGGTTGTACCTGTCAGCCTTGTCGGTCCGTGTACGGTTGCCTCGTTGTCCCGGATTTCTATGTGGGCTCCGAGCCTGTTGAGTTCGGGGATATGGTTGAAGCGTTCGTGGTAAATCCTGTCGATAACGTGGCTTGTTCCCTTTGCTTGCGTCATGAGGGCAATCCATTGTGCCTGCATGTCTGTCGGGAAAAGCGGGAAGGGATTGGTGATGACATCGGTTCGTGCCAGGGTGTCGGTTCCATCAAGAGAGATGGAGTTGGAATCGGTAACGACAGTGCATCCGGATTCTTCGAACTTGTCAAGAACTGCGGACAGGTGATCGGGATCGATATCGGAAACAGTGATCGATCCCCCGGTGATTGCCGCTGCTGTCAGCAGGGTTGCCGTTTCTATCCTGTCGAAAATATTGGTGAAAACCGTTGCGTCAAGGCTTTCGACACCCTGTATTTCCAGCGTTGCTGTTCCTGTACCGTCAATCCTGGCTCCCATAGCTTCAAGAAAACGGCATAACGTGACGATCTCGGGCTCCATTGCCGCGTTTTTTATGAGTGTGGTGCCTTCGGCAAGAATGGCTGCCATGAGCGTGTTTCCCGTTGCTCCCACTGTTGTCGTCGGAAAGTCGATTGTCGCACCTTTGAGACGGGAGCCCTTTGTTTTTGCCTCTATAAATCCTTTTTCAATGCTGATCGAGGCACCGAGTTTTTCCATGGCCATGAGATGGAAGTCGATAGGACGCGGCCCGAACGCACAGCCGCCGGGAAGGGATACGCTTGCCTGCCCGAAGCGTGCAAGCAGGGGGCCGAGGACATAGATCGAGGCCCTCATTTGCTTGACCAGTTCATATGGAGCTTCGACAGAGCGAAGATCTGATGATGAGATGCGCAGGGTGCTCTCATGATAGGAGGTTTCAACTCCCAGGAAATCGAGAAGTTTCCGGAACGTGCGGATATCTTTCAGGTCGGGAATTCGTTCGAGGGTGATTTCGCCTGTATCGCAAAGCAGTGCTGCTGCCATGAGCGGCAATGCGGAATTTTTTGACCCCGACGCTTTTACCGTGCCGTTGAGCCGGTGACCTCCCTGAATGACAAGTTTGTCCATGAAATAGGTGAATGCAAAGGAAAAAAATCTATTTACTCATTTAGTGAAGAAAAAAAAAGCGGTTTATGATACAGTTTTGTGATGGCAGGAAAAAGCTGTCTTCGGGTCATCAAGCTTTTTGACCGGCAGAGGATTTTTCGTCATATTTTCCTGAACCGTTGCCGGAAACGATAGAGCAATCAGAGCGAGCATGAAGGACAAAGATACCATAAGCCTGCCGCTGCTGCTGAAACATGCGGCTGTAATTGTGCTTGTTTTGCTTGCAGTGGCTCCAATGCCCGGAAGCGATGCGTTGTGCAACCCGGAAATAGACAAGATTGCAAAGGAAAGGAAGCAGCTCGAGAAGGATATTGTCAGCCTGCAGAAGCAGTTGAAGGAGTTTCAGGTGAAACTGAAACAGACAAAGGAAGAGGAAAAGCAGTCATTGGAAGCGTTAAAGAATTACAATGCACAGATCAAGGTTCTGGAGAAGATGATCGCCAAAAACAACTCCAGGGTTCAGGCTCAGAACCGCGAGATCAAGCTTCTTAAAGAGCAGTATGCAGAGAACCAGAGTTCGTATCAGCGTATTGTAGACGAGTTCAGGGGGATTGTCGTGAATGTTTACAAGGCGGGCTCGAAACAACCGGTCGAACTCCTTTTTGCTTCTTCGTCGCTTAACCAGGCTGTAGTCCGGTCACGTTATATCGATCTGTATTCCAAAGCGGTTATCAGAAGGGTGGATAACCTTCAACTGGCCGCAAAAGAGCTTGAAAAGAGCCGTACGGAGCTGGAGAAAAGCCGCCAGAGACGTTCTGACGTGCTCAGGGAGCAGGAGGGGCGAAAGCGAAATTTCTCTGAGAAGAAAAAAGAAAAACAGATTGCGCTGAGTACTCTTAAAAAAGACGAAAAGAAGTTTGCCGGAGAAATCAAGGCGAACCAGAAAAAGCTTCAGAAGCTTCAGAAGAAGATTGAAGAGCTTATAAGGGCTGAGCAGGTGGCTATCGAAAAAGAACGGGAACGGCAGCGGCTCGAACAGGAACGCCGCAGAAAAGCCGGGCTTGCCGCTTTGGCTGATAGTTCGGAAGCCGCCTTGGCTTTACTCTCGACTGATTTCAAGAGGGCGCTTGGCAAACTGCCATGGCCTGTTGATAACGGTGTGATTGTCAGGAAGTTCGGCAAGATTACCGATCCTGACCTGAATATCGTAACGACAAACAACGGTGTTGATATTTCCGTTTCTACAGGCTCTCCTGTCCGGGCGGTATCGGGGGGGAAAATCGCCCAGATAGCCTATCTTCCAACCTATGGGAATATTGTTATCATCCGGCATGCACAATCGTTCTTGACTGTCTATGCGAATCTTTCCAAAATAAACGTGGCGAAAAACGACATTGTCGCGGGCAGGGAGATCATCGGTGTGGCAGGTTCAATGCCAGAGGGAGGATCACTTGTTCATTTTGAAATATGGAAGGGCAAGGTTAAACAGGATCCCCAGAGATGGCTGACAAAATAATGTTGCAAAAACATGGTGCGTCTTGACCTGAATTATTCAATTGTTGAGGATATGCTTCTGGCGTTCATCAGCAACGAAATCAGAAAGTTCGGATTCAGCTCGGTGGTTCTCGGGCTCTCCGGCGGGATCGATTCGGCGGTTGTCTGCGAACTTGCCTCGAGAGCCCTCGGACCGGAGAATGTTCTTGCCGTGCTCATGCCATACAGGACAAGCAGTCCCGAAAGCGTTGATCATGCGAAAATGATGGTCCGGCAGTCCGGGGTATGTTCCGAAGAGATTGAAATATCAGATGTTGTGGATGCTTTTTCCACTTCTGTTCCCGATACCGAAAAGCTTCGCGTGGGTAACATTATGGCACGGACGCGGATGCTTTACCTCTACGATATATCGGCACGGGACGGACGGCTGGTTATCGGAACGAGCAACAAGACCGAGATCCTGCTTGGCTACGGCACCCTTTTCGGTGACATGGCTTCTGCGGTCAATCCGATTGGCGATCTCTATAAAACACAGGTATGGGGGCTTGCCCGTCATCTTCAGATTCCGGCCGAACTTGTGGAAAAGATCCCTTCTGCCGATCTCTGGGAAGGCCAGAGCGATGAAGCTGATCTTGGTTTCGGCTATGAGGAAGCTGACAGACTGCTTTACATGATGTTGGAAAAAAGAATGCAGAAAGACGCGATACTCAAGGAAGGAATCGATGAGAGTTTTTATGACAGGGTCAGGAAAATGGTTGTCAGAAACCAGTACAAACGGATGATGCCGGTTATCGCCAAGGTATCCTCCAGGACACCGGGCATCGATTTCCGTTACGCCAGAGACTGGCAGGAGGTGTGATATTGTAGGTAGTAGGTAGTGGGTAGTAGGTAGTAGGAAATAGGGAAGATCCAGGGGCATGCCCCTGTGCCTGACCGATCCGATGAAGCAAACTTATCTGCGTCAGAGATTCTCTCTTTCTTCATAATTCGTGTTAATTCGTGGACCCCTTTCTTTACTGATCACGATTTACATTCTATTTTCATCCTATTACCCATTACCCATTACCCATTACCCATTACCCATTACCCATTACCCATTACCCATTACCTATTACCCAAAAAATCAATAGGATCGCTGTTCCGTGTCCTTGAGAAAATGCTTGTCGTCGGTCTGGGGGTAGTCCGTGGTATAGTGCAGTCCTCTGGATTCACGGCGCATGATCGCCCCGTCGATAATGAGGTTTGCGATCTTGATGATGTTTCGGAGTTCGAGGATCTGGGTCGTGATCTTTGTTTTCTTGTAGTACTGTTCAGTTTCTTCCTTGAGGAACTCGATCCTGCGTTTTGCTCTCTGGAGTCTGAGGTCGCTTCGGACGATACCCACATAGTCGCTCATGACCTGCTGTGCTTCTTTTTTATTGTGAGAAACAAGGATCCATTCTTCAGGGCTGACTGTCCCGCTGTCGTCCCAATCCGGGAAATCTTTGTCATGTGCCAGGGATGGAAGTACACCCCTGATCTCGGTATATGTCCTGTAAGCGAAGACAAGGGCTTCGAGCAGAGAGTTGCTTGCGAGACGGTTGGCTCCGTGGACTCCGGTGCTAGTGGTTTCTCCGCAGGCGTACAGGCGATTGATACTGGTCCTGCCGAGAGAATCGGTTTTAATGCCTCCGCATGAGTAGTGAGCTGCAGGTACGACAGGGATCATTTCTCTGGTCATGTCGATTCCGTATTGCAGGCAGGTTTCATAAATGTTGGGGAAGTGTTCGATGGTTTTTTTTGGGTCAAGATGGGTGACATCGAGAAAAACGCATTCATCGCCGGTTTTTTTCATCTCGAAGTCGATTGCCCTGGCGACGATGTCTCTTGGGGCGAGGTTTTCCCGCTTGTCATACTTGTGCATGAACTCCTGTCCGTTTTTCAGCTTGAGGACTCCGCCATAACCGCGGACTGCCTCGGAAATGAGAAATGAATCCGCTTTCGGGTGAAACAGGGAGGTCGGGTGGAACTGGACAAACTCCATGTTTGCTATGACCGCTCCCGCCCGATAGGCCATGGCGATACCGTCTCCCGTTGCGATTGGAGGATTCGTTGTGTGGAGATAGACCCGCCCCAGGCCTCCGGCAGCGACCACCGTGGTTTTTGCGAGAATTTTTTTCGGTTCCCTGTTTTTCGAGTCAAGGACGTAAACGCCGTAACAGTTGATGTCGTTGGTTTTTACGTCCAGATGGTGTTCGGTCAGGAGTTCCATGGCAAAATGGTGCTCCAGGAGGGTAATGTTGGGATGGCTGTTCACTTTTGCCAGAAGAGCGTGTTCCACCTCCTGGCCGGTCAGATCTTTGGCATGGACGATTCGCCTTCTCGAATGGCCTCCCTCTCTGCCCAGATCGAGATTGTCCCCGTTGGTGGTTGTAAAGTCAACGCCCAGTTCGATAAGTTTTCTGATGTGGCGGGGTCCTTCACGCACCATCAGTTCGACCATCTCACGGTTGCAGAGTCCGGCTCCTGCGTTGAGTGTATCCTCGACATGAAGGTCCGGGCTGTCGTTCTCGCCGACAGTGGCGGCAATGCCGCCTTGTGCCCAGTTGGTATTGGACGCGCAGCTTTCTTTTTTCGTTATGATAGTGACGTGTGCAACGTCAGCGATGTGGAGTGCGAAATAGAGACCGCCGATGCCGCTGCCGATGACCAGTACATCGGTTTTCATTTCTTCTTTCATGGATCGATACAAAGAGGTGTTACGAAGAATAATCGGTCAGGGTGCCGCGGGATTTTACTGAAAAGTGTTCGAGTGCAAACACGAACGCTAGACCGACAGTCATCAGCATAATCGAGGCAATGATCATCGGTTCCGACCCGGTCAGTTGGACGTAGGTGTCGGGCGTGACATTGAGAGAAAACAGCATCGCTTTTTCCCCGTCGGGTACCGTATGCGACGCGGGTACTTTCCATGGCCATACTTTCGTCAGGGAGCCGATCATAATGCCGGAAAGTGTCATCATCGTATAGTCGTGGTGTCGCCGCAGCAGTTTCGACAGGAGCCTCACAAAACCAAGCAGACCTGCAGCGCATCCTGTTACGAAGGCAATGATAACAATGATATTCAAATCCTTGACAGCAGTGAGAATGAAAGTGTATTTTCCGAGAAGGAGCAGGATAAAACTGCCTGATATGCCCGGAAGGATCATCGCGCAGATCGCAATTGCCCCGGACAGGAAAACGAACAGAATGTTTTCGGGAGTCTCGACAGGAGAGAGGTTTGTTATCAGGAAGGCCAGAACCGCGCCTGTAATGCATGCGGCGAAACCTCCTGCGGTATGTGCGTTGACCCTGCGCACAACAACGATAGCCGAGGCGATTATCAGGCCAAAGAAAAATGAAAGCAGGAGCAGGGTGTGGTGCTCGAGCAGATAGAGGATGACTTTGGAAAGTGTGACGATGCTGAAGACGATGCCCAGCAGCAGACTGGTAAGAAACCCACCGTTTATTCCTCTCCAGAAAGCGCGGTACTCGAAACGCACGAGCCGGGTCAGGGCACGTTTGTCTATTGACTTGAGCGATGTGATCAGGGTTTCATAAATGCCTGTGATAAATGCGATCGTTCCACCTGATACCCCGGGAATGACATCAGCGGCACCCATAAGGACTCCCCTGAGCGTTACGGGAAGGTAATGGTTGATGATTCTTGACAGCATGATGGAACGATAATCCTGCCTCAGTTGAGATCTTGAGATTGTTTACGGAGGTATCTCAGGGTGTTGGCAATGATGATGACTATACCGGCAATTATAATGTAATGTAACAAATCAACCAGATCAGGAAACAGGGAGGCAAGAAAATATCCTGCAAGCGTAAAGCTGAAAACCCACACGACAGATCCGGAGACGCTATAGAAGAGAAACACAGGGTATGGCATTTTCGCCACTCCTGCCAGCGTTGCTGAAAAACTTCGGACGACCGGGACGAAGCGGGCAAGGAATACCGCTTTTGAGCCGTGTTTTTCATAGAACTTTCTGGTTTTTTCCAGATACTCTTTCCGGAAAAACCTGGTTTCCTTTTTGTCGAACAATGTTCGTTGTAACTGGCTGCCGATGAAGTATCCGGTTGAATCACCTATGATCGCTCCGAAACAGAGTGTCGCGATAACAATGGGGAGATCGAGATTGTCAGAGGCCGAGATCAGTCCTGCGGTAATAAGCAGGGAGTCTCCGGGAAGGAAAAAGCCGGCAAACAAGCCGGTTTCTGCAAAAACAATTGCGAACAGGAGCGCATAACCTCCCCAGATGATCAGTTCTTCAAGAGTGTGTATATCCTGCATGTGATTTTTCAGATCCGCCCCTGATGATGAGCAAAATCAATGTTTCCTGACAACGTTGTAAAATTTTCTTTTTCCTGCCTTGATGGTTTTCGGTTCGGTGTCAAGCGGCACGACAAACGCGATGTCGCTGACCCGTTCTCCATCGATCTGGACTGCATTCTGGCTGATGAGCCTGCGGGCTTCTGTTTTCGATGCTGTCGCGCCGAGTTGTACAAGGAGGTCGGCAAGCGGGAGCGATTCCGGATCGAACTCGAAGGTTTTGATGTCAGCCGGAGCTTTCTTGTGCACAAACACCCGATCGAAATGCTCTTCTGCCTGCAGCGCGACTTCAGCCGAATGGTAGACTGCCACAATTTCTTTTGCGAGCGATCTTTTGGCTTCTCTGGGGTTCTGACCGACAATTTCCCTGAACAGCTCGAGCGACTGTTTCGGAGAAGGAACCAGAAGCTTGAAATATGTTTCTATCAGGGTATCGGGGATCGAGAGAATCCTGCCATAGATGTCCTCGGCAGAATCGTTGAAACAGATAGCGTTGCCCAGCGATTTGGACATTTTTTCCTCGCCAAACGTTCCGACAAGAAGCGGCATGGTTATACAGACCTGGGGGTGGATGTCGTATTCTCTCTGAAGATCCCTGCCGACAAGCAGGTTGAATTTCTGGTCGGTGCCTCCCAGTTCGATATCGTTGCGCAGATGTACCGAATCCATACCCTGGGCGAGCGGGTAGAGGAACTCATGAATAGAGATCGGTTCACGCATTTTGTACCGTTTTTCAAAGTCGTCCCGTTCAAGCATCCGTGCTACCGTGTAGTGACTTGAGAGACGGATGACATCATCAAAAGTCATCTTGCCGAGCCAGTCGGAGTTGTAGCATATGGTGGTTTTTTCCCTGTCGAGGATGGTCGATGCCTGCTCGAAATAGGTTTCACCATTCTTACGCGCGTCTTCTGCCGACAGCTGCGGTCTGGTTTTGCTTTTTCCCGATGGATCACCGATCATGGCAGTGAAGTCACCGATAATCAGTATCGCTTCATGACCGAGATCCTGGAACTCCCTCAGCTTCCTGAGTACGACAGAGTGCCCGAGATGCAGGTCCGGTCTGGACGGATCGGCTCCAAGCTTTATTTTGAGAGGTTTCTGTGTCTCGTAACTTCTGGTCAGTTTTTTTTCAAGCTCTTCTTCGCTGATGACTTCAACAGTATTTGCGACAATGAGGTCGAGCTGCTCTTTGACTGATGGAAAACTCATGAGTAGTGTTGTTCTTGTGACGTGTAACGTTGTTCTGAATAGACATGCTCTGCAGCATCAGTACTGTTGTTTCAACCTCTGCAACTGGCGCTGGGTGTCCCGGGCTTTGATGCTTTCGCGTTTGTCATGCAGTTTCTTGCCTTTTGCCAGCCCCAGTTCAAGTTTGAGAACGCCTTTGCTGTTGAAAAATGCTTTCAAAGGAATGAGTGTCAGGCCTTTCTGCTGCAGCTTCAGTCTGAGTTTTTCTATTTCCTGACGGTTGAGGAGCAGCTTGCGGGTTCTTTTCGGATCGATCTGCTCCACATGATTGTGTTCGTATGCCGATATCTGCATGTTTTCGAGCCATACCTCACCTCTATGGATGAGTGCGTAGCTTTCGTTAAGGCTCGCTTTACCGAGCCGCACCGACTTTACCTCGCTGCCTTTCAGTTCGATACCTGCCACCATGGTGTCGAGTATCTCGTATTCGTGGCGAGCTTTGCGGTTCAGTATCGTTGTAACGTATTGTTTGTTTTTCTGTTCTTTGGTCACGACAGGGTTTCCGGATTTTTTTGACGCAGGGCAGAGAATGCAGGCTGACGCGCTCAGCTGTGATAATACTTTTCAGGGATCATATTGCCTATGTTAAGCACAAGTTCCGGATCGAATACTTTTTTGATTCTTGCAAGTTCGCGCATGCCCTTCTCGCCCAGCATTCTGACAAGATAGCCTGATTTAAGCTTGCCGATGCCATGTTCCGCCGAAAGTGTTCCACCAAGTTCAACGGCTTTATCGACAAAATCAACATACAGTTTTTTTGCTGTTAAAAATTCTTCATGGTTCGATGGCAGGATATTCAGATGAACATGCGCATTGCCGATATGGCCGAATATGATGTAGTGAAAGCCATGTTTTTCACAGGTTTCCCGGTAATATGAATAGAGTTCTGCAAATGATTCCTCGGGTACGGCCATATCGGTGCTGATCTTGCTTTCCTTTTGTGTCGCAAGCCATTCGTTGACCTGTACAGGCAATTCGTGCCGGAACTCCTTCATCGCTCTTTGTTCTTCAGCATCCAGTGCTACCCAGGATTCATCGGTCAGTGCATTGGACGATTCCATCAGGTTGAACCATTGTTCAAGCGTTTGGTCTTCTTGTGCTTCTGTGGTCTCCTCCTCGATGTAAATCGCTCCGGCAGTGCCGGCGGGTGTTTCAGAATAGATTTTCCGGATGAAATCAAGAGCATTGGGGTCGAAGAATTCAATGGCATTCGGAGAAACACCGAAACTGTTTTGCCTGGCTTTTTCGACAAAACCGAAGAGATCGTCCGGTCCCGGAAAATAAACAAGGCATGAGATGATTTTTTCAGGGGCTGCTACAAGTTTGAGATCGGCTTCGGTGACAATGCCGAGTGTTCCTTCAGAACCGATGAACAGATCGATAAGGTCCATTCTTCCGGCAGTAAAATAACCGGCATTATGTTTTGAGGTACGGGGAAGATGGTATTCAGGTCTTCTGAACTCGAGTCTGCCGGCAAGAGGCAGGTCGAGGCAGAACACGCCGTTTTCTTCTGCCAGGTATTTCCCCCGCGGGATTTCAAGAATATCTCCGGATGCGAGAACGACCTTCAGGCGTTCTATATGGTTACGTGTCGGACCATAGCGGTATGTTCGGGCCCCGGAGGAATTATTGGCTATAGTGCTGCCGATGAAACAGAGCTTTTCAGTAGGGTCCGGTGGGTAGAGCCAGCCGGCGTTGCCGGCTTTTTTCTGAACGTCTTCAAGAAGGGCACCCCCTTCGGCAGTCATGATCGCATGCTGCTTGTCGAGAAGAACAGGATCATCGATCCGGTCGAGTTTTTCCATGGAAATAACAGTATCCCCAAACGGTATTCTGCCGCCTGTTGTGCCTGTACCGTTTCCTGCGATGACAAACCGTTTGCCTGACCCGCTGTTTTCCCTGAGCATTGCAGCGATATCATCTTCGGTTTCAGGAAAATAAACTCCGGGTGTATGGCCGTTCCGCAGGTTGCTCGTGTCTTCGAGAAACCTGCGGATAAGTTCAGGGTCGTCCTTATAGATCATCCGCTTCTGTGTCTGTGATGGCGTTTCCGGAGTTCTCAGGCGTTGACGTGGTATCAGCGAGAGGTGAAAATGTTATACCCCTGTAGGCAGATACGGTGTCAACCGGTGTTGATCCGCCATCGGTTTCGATGGTGATCGTCGAATCAACTGCTGTAGTATCAGGGCCGTTAATATAATAGTCAATGAGTTTTCCGGCTATCGGCGCAGAAACACTTCCTCCGTAACCGGCGTTTTCAACCAGAACCGCCAGCGCGATCGTCGGGTTTTCAAGGGGCGCGAAGGCGACAAACCATGCATGGTTGTCTCCATGCGGATTTTGTGCTGTACCTGTTTTTCCGGCTACCTTTACGCCTTGTACTGCGCTTAATTTTCCTGTTCCCTGTTCAACCGCTCCATACATAGCGTTGCGTACCAGATCGAACGTGTTTTCCGAAATCGGCAGCTTTTTTTGTGCATAGGCAACTGTTTCCAGGCTGTCGCTTCCTGCAGGTTTGTATCCCTTTACAATATGCGGCTGGTAGAGTGTTCCTTTGTTTGCGATCGTCGCGGTAAAGGATGCAAGCTGGATTGGTGTTGTGTTCAGTTCACCCTGTCCGATCGAGAGGCTGACAAGGTTGCCTTTGGACCATTTGCCCTTGCCGTACCGTTCGTTATAGTATTCTACAGAGGGCAGGGGCCATGAGCGCTCACCCGGCAGGTCGATGCCGGTCGGTTCGCCAAAGCCGAACATCCTGCCGTATCGGGTCCATTGTTCAAATCCGACGTCGAAGATGAGCTTGTAGTAATAGGTATTACAAGATTTTACTATCGATTTTTCCAGGTCAACCATACCCAGTCCCGCTCCGCCATGACAGCGATACCGTCCGCGACCGAGACGAAAAACACCGGAACAGTATATTTTTTTCTTCGGGCTGATCGCTTTCTCTTCCAGTCCCGCAATGGCAAGCACCAGTTTATAGACTGAACCGGGAGGATAAGCTGCCTGTATGGCCCGGTTGAAAAGGGGCTTTTTGGGATTTCGAACAATCTGTTTCCATTGTTCGGCATCGGTTTTGCCGTTGAGGATCTCCAGGTCATAGTCAGGTACGCTTGCCATTGCCAGAATTCCTCCGTCCTGCGGATCAATTGCCACTACAGCTCCTGACTTTTCCGTTTCTATCAGAAGGCCTTCTGCAAGTTTCTGGAGTCCGCTGTCAAGGGTGAGGTAGATATCGTCACCCTTGACGAACGGAAGGTCCTTCTGCCCCTCATCAAACTTTCCGACGGTCTTGCCTATTGAGTTGACCAGCTCGAACCGGACACCTTTTTGGCCTCTCAGAGTTTCTTCGTACTGTTTTTCAAGTCCTTTGCTGCCGGTTTTGTCGTCCGGTGTGTATCCCTTGTCTGCCATTTTCTCGAGATCGCCTTTTGACAGATAGTTCAGGTAGCCGAAGACATGCGAGCCCTCCAGGTCCAGAGGATACTTCCTTTTGTTTTCCATTTCGATCATGACTCCGGGGAGCATCCAGAGATTTTCACTGATACGCATCATCTCATGGGGTTCGATGTCCCTCCTGACCGATGTCGGCGCAAACCGGTTGTATTTGAATCCTTTGTCTATTTTCTGGTCGAGGTCTTCATAGGTGATATCAATCAGATCGGCAAGTACGTCTTTTTTCAGTGAATCGCTGAATTCGGCCGGCATGGCCTTGATTGTGTAAAGCGGTTGATTGTCAACGACCACAATGCCGTTCCGGTCGATCATTCTGCCTCGCGGGGGTTGCAGCCATACTCTTCTCAGGCTGTTGGCATCCGAGATCGAGCCGAGCCGGCGGTATTCGAAAACCTGCAGATAGATAAGTCGCAGTATGAGTACTGCAAAGATTGCGATGACAATCAGGGATGCGTTTAAGGCTTTTTTCTGTGTTTTGTCCATAACTTCTGTAACGAGCCTTTCATTCTATCCTGAATTGAGCGTCCCGACTTGTCGGGATGCTCAGCCACTCTCACACGATGATCTCTATGCCTGGATGTTTCCGGAAGAAGGATGACTCTCACGTAAGAACCTGTTTGAAATAAAATTGATATACAGCAACCGCGATCGTCATTGTCAAAAGGGTCCCAAGAGCGGTTGCGAGAAGAATGTTCGGCGGGGCAGGCAGCGACAACCAGTGCGCCAGTAGTGTATAGATCGTTTTTCCGACAATCGATGCATACAGAACCCCTTTGTAGAACAGCATCATTTTTTTCCTGTAGGTTGCGTGACTGTCTTCAGGTATAAAAAAGTAACCTGCAAGAAAACCTTCGATAGTCTTGGTGAGCGCTTCCAGTCCCATATTGCTGCCGAGAAATCCCATGAAGATTCCTCCGAAGAAACCAAATGATGTCGCTGTTTTCTGACCGGATCTGATCGCGGTCATTGCAAGGTAAATGGTTACCAGGTCAGGGCTTACTCCGAAAATGGCCAGCCGCGCAATACCAAGCTGCTGAAGCGAGGCTATTGCCAGCAGGATGAGGAAATCGTAGATCGGGTTTTTTAACACAGGTATTTTTTTCGGTTACAGCTTTTAATGCATATTACTTGGTACTTCACTTATCTTTTGCCGGGTATTCTCAGACCGGTCTCGGGAGCGTTGTCGAAAAAGATCGATTTTTCACTCTCGGCGCTTTTTTCAGCGATAAGGACATAGGTCAGGGAGGAAAAATCGACATTCAACCTGATATCGATCTTGAAAAACCTCTGTCCGGGTGTGACATCGATAACCTCACCGACGGGTATGCCCTGCACGGCAAAAGTACTGAAATCGGCAGTATATATCTTTTCGCCTTTCTCTATGGAACTGCTCAGCGGGATGTAATGCAACTGGGCGGTGCTTTCCGCTTTGCCGTTCCACTTGAGGATTCCGTGTGTTTTGTTTGTGTCTGAAAAAACAATCACCCCGAATTCCGCATGAAGTATCGGCAAAACCTGAGCATAGTTCCCTGTAACCTGAGTGATGCGTCCGACCAGACCGTCAGGTGTCAGCACAGCCATGTCTTTTTTTACGCCCTGGTTTATTCCGGCATTGACAACAAGCATGTTTTCATTAAGATCGAAACGGCGATCAACTATCCGTGCGGGAATAAGTCTCATCGCACTTCTGCCTTTTATTTCAGCTATACGATTGACCGTGGACGAGTCTCTCAGAAGAGCATTCTGTCCGATGACGTTACTGAGAAGGATGGCATTTTGCCGCGTGAGTTGTTCATTTTCCTCTTTAAGGTGGAAATACTGATCGATCATGCTGATTCCTTGAGATACCGTTGCTTTTAATTCAGTTCCCCGGACAAGGATCGATTTCAGCGGATCGTTTTTATCTACGCGGATGAGCAGGGCGGCTATGCCGCAATAGACCAGCAGAAAAAGATACGCGTTATTTTCACGGAAATAGTTGAATACCTTCAAAAGGTTCATAGCCGGATCAGGATAGTATGTCTGAAAGTGTTCTGCATATCAGTTTCTTCAAGCAGGATTGTTACATGGTCAATATTATACTTTTCCTTCAACTCTCTATGGACAGCCTGGAGAAGTTTTTGGTCCATCCGGAGATCATCAACCAGCAGATGATAATTCAGGGGACATTGATGTTCAGCGTCAATCCGTTCGTTATGATCCATGCGCAAGCTGACTTGTATCCCGGCAGGTTGGAAGACTGCGGCATTTGCATTTCTTGCATGATTTTCCGGGACGCTCGACAATCGCTCGATCCAGATCTTTGTCGTTCATATGGTGCCAGTTGGTTTGGCAGGCCCTCTGAATTTATTAAATTTACCGCTTCAAAGAAGCGTGAAGAACAGAAAAACCCGGCTAGAACGGCTGCTATGGATGCAGGACGCTGACAGGTTGTTTGCCAGAGAGTTGATTTCGGGATAGAAGTTGGTGTCGAGTTTTCCTTGCTGGTCCGTCGCGGGGGTGGTGACAGAACAATGAGTGTAAACGTAATTGAAAAATTTGTCGTTGTCGGAGACAGGGTACTGATTCGGCCCAGAACCGGTGACGAGCGGACAAAATCGGGCATTTACCTGCCCCCGGGTGTTCAGGAAAAAGAAAAAATACAGAGCGGTTACGTTTTAAAGATCGGACCCGGTTATCCTGTCGGTCCCCCGCCGGAGACCGATGAACCCTGGAAGGAAGAAATCTTATCCCCCCAGTATATACCTCTTCAGGCCAAAGTCGGTGATCTTGCAATATTTATCCAGAGCAGTGCTCACGAAATAGAGTACGAAGCCGAGAAATACCTCATTGTTCCTCATGCTGCGATCCTTCTTCTCATCAGGGAAGATGACGAACTGGAATACTACCTTAAATAACCGGTTCTGTAAGAATCGGGTGCCTGCCCGATGTTATTCAGAACGACAGTTGTGACAGCATTAAAGAGCAACGGATAGAGAGATCGTGATGACAGGACCTGATTATCAGAGCACACCGATACAGAGCAGTTCGAAGAAAGATATTGCTCAACGTATCAGCGAACTCAGAAAAGAAATGCGGGCAATCATTCTTGCCCATTATTATACGGTTCCCGAGATACAGGACGTGGCCGATATCGTGGGCGACAGTCTCGCGCTCGCCCGTGCCGCCGAGAGTACCGACGCGGAAGCGATTGTTTTCTGCGGTGTCTATTTCATGGGTGAGACAGCAAGTATTCTCAATCCCGACAAACTCGTCATTGTGCCTGACGACAATGCGGGATGCCCGCTTGCAGACAGCTGCCCCATCGAGGATTTCAGGCAGTTCAAAGCCGAACATCCCGATGCCGTGGTTATCAGCTATATCAATTCAACTGCGGAAATCAAGGCCGAGTCCGACATTATCTGCACCTCCTCAAATGCCAGACACATTGTCAGCCAGATTCCGGAGGAAAGAAAAATATTATTCGGTCCGGACAGGAACCTTGGCAGTTATGTCATGCGTCAGTGTAACCGGGAGATGATACTGTGGCAGGGATACTGTTATGTTCATGAAGCCTTTAACTGGGAGACCATAAGGCCGACACTCGACGCTCATCCCGGAGCGGAACTGATCGCACATCCCGAATGCCGCCAGGAACTTCTTGTTCATGCTGATTTTGTTGGTTCGACAAGCGGCCTGCTTGCCTATGCCGAAAAAAGTGACGCAAACACCCTTGTTGTCGCTACCGAGCCGGGCATCCTGCATGAAATGAAAAAAAGGGCACCCCGAAAAACCTTCATTTCCGCACCGAAAGATGCCGATCATTCATGGAGTACCTGTACGCAGATGAAGCAGAACACCCTTGAAAAGCTGATGATGTGCATGGAAAACAGGAGCCCGCAGATCGTTGTGGAGGAATCGCTGCGCCAGAAGGCGTTAAAGCCTATAAAGCGAATGCTGGAAATGTCGTGAGGTTTCGTGAATCGTGAATGGTAAATCGTGAATAGGGTGAAGATAGTTGTTGAGGTGTTACAGCGGGTACATTTGATGGCATTTATAGGTCCTATAGGACTCATGGGACCTATACGTTTGACAATTAATTACCTACACAGGCCTGACTCCTTTTTCATTGCCATTCACGAATCACGATTTACGATTCACGATTTTTCAAGTCCCGGTACTCTCCATAATGGTCTCCATATCCTTGTCGCCTCTGCCTGAAAGGTTGACGACGAGGATGCCGTTCTGCGGCATTTCTTTTGCCCGGACTGTTGCATAATGTATTGCATGGGCGGACTCGAGGGCGCAGATGATTCCTTCGGTGGAGGCGAGGATCCTGAGGGCTTCAAGAGCCTCAGCGTCGGTTGCAGACGTATAGTTTACGATGCCGAGTTCCTGCAGGTGACAGTGTTCGGGACCAACACCGGGATAATCGAGCCCTGCAGAGATGGAATGAGCTTCGAGAACCTGGCCGTTATCATCCTGCAGGATTTTCATCATTGCTCCATGAAGGACGCCACTCTTCCCTTTGGTCAGCGATGCGGCATGAAGCCCTTCGAGTCCTTCTCCGGCTGCTTCGACACCGACCATTTCGATGGAATCGCTTTCATCGAGAAACTCGAAAAACATGCCGATAGCATTGCTGCCGCCGCCGACACACGCGGTGATAACGTCTGGAAGACGTCCTTCCTGTTCAAGGATCTGCTCTCTGGTTTCTTTCCCTATTATGGACTGGAAGTCCCTTACCATCATCGGGTAGGGGTGCATGCCGACGACCGAGCCGATGATGTAGAACGTATCTTCGGGATTGTTGATCCAGTCGCGAATGGCCTCACTGGTGGCGTCCTTGAGCGTCCTGGTTCCGTTTTCAACAGAGCGTACTTCGGCACCCAGCAGTTTCATCCGTGCAACATTCGGAGCCTGACGCCTGATGTCTTCTGCACCCATGTAGACGATACAGTCGAGATTGAAGAGGGCGCAGACTGTTGCCGTTGCCACGCCATGCTGACCGGCGCCGGTTTCAGCAATGATCCTTTTTTTTCCCATCCGTTTGGCCAGCAGGGCCTGGCCGATCGCGTTATTGATTTTATGGGCGCCGGTATGACAGAGGTCTTCGCGTTTGAGGTAGATTCTGGCGCCCCCCAGGGTTCTGCTCAGATTGGCGGCAAAGTAGAGCGGTGTCGGTCTTCCTACGTAGTTTTTGAGCAGGTTGGAATAATCCGCCCAGAACGCAGGATCATCTTTGACCTTCAGATATTCTTCTTCAAGGTCAGATGCATTTTTTATCAGTGTCTCGGGGATGTATTTACCTCCGAACGGCCCGTAGTGCCCTTTGTTGTCCGGTGCTGAATAAGCAGACTTCTCCATAAATGACATCTGTTTGTTTTTCTGATGCTGTCATCACCTATTTCCTGAAATCAGAGCCAGGGATATGCGGAAATCCGGTAGATCCAGCGGCATACCTGCACGATACCGGCAAACCGGATCGATCAGCTTGGGTATGGTTTATTAAAGTAATATATATAGGGAGTTTTATCGGTCGCATCCAAGGAAAAATAACCCTCTTTCCGGCAAGGAGTGTTCCCCTCGATGATACTGTCAGGCAAGGTCATAACAAAACCACCCGCATTTTCCGTGGCAGTGCTTTCTCTTTTGCTGCTGGTTATGCCTCTGTTATCCTTTGCTGAATCAGGTGATTTGACTTCCCGTCCAAAAGAAACAGGACGGGGAGGTTCTCCCGATACGACGATTGTCTACACCGCACGCGATTCCCTCGTATACGATCTTGCAGGGCGAACAATGGAACTATGGGGCGACGCTTCGGTTCGCTATGAGGATACGACGCTTGAGGCTCCGAAGATCCTCATCAATTACGATACAGCTCTTTTCAATGCTTTTTCTGCTCAGGATTCCCTGGGCGTAATGAGCGATCCTGCGGTATTTACCGACAAGGACGGTGCGTTCAAGTCCGAAAAGATGAGCTATAACTACAGGACAAGAAAAGGGCGTACGCTCAATGTATCGTCGGAAATAAAGGAAGGATTCTATACCGGTGCGAAAGTCAAACGTCTGGAGACCGGTGAGTTGTATATAAAGGACGGCATTTACACCACCTGTCCAAAAGACGATCCTGATTTCTGGTTTTATGGAAAGGATATGAAGATCATACCTGATGACAAGGTGGTGGCAAGGCCCATGATACTCTATATTCGTCCCAAACCGTTTTCACTGCGAATGCCGGCCATACCTCTTCTGCCGCTTCCTTTCATGTATCTTCCGATCAGAAATGACCGTGTTTCCGGATTTCTTGTTCCGCGTTTTGCCAAGGATGACAGGGGGGTCTATTTTTCTGATCTTGGTTATTTCTGGGCAATGAGCGACTATATGGATCTGCGTCTGGAAGGAGACGTTGCGTTCAATGGAAGCTGGAGGGTTGCAGAACGGTTCCGCTACAACAGGAGATACCTTTTTAACGGATATCTCGAGGGAGAATATGAGCGGTATATTCTGTCCCACCCCGACGACCCGGATTATGTCGATTACGATAACTGGAATTTCAGGCTTGTTCATCACCATGTTTTCGACCCGACACTGCGGATGGATCTCAATCTCAAGTATCAGGGCGGGCGCCGGTATTACGATGTATCGACAATCAATACCGAATCCATCATCAGCCAACAGGCAAACTCGTACGCGTCAGTCTCCAAATCGTTTGACGATGGAGCCAGCAGCCTGACAGCAAGCTATCAGCGTACCGAGGATCTCAGGGACGGCGACCTTACCCAGACGGTCACCTCGTCTTATTATCAGAAACGTCTCTATCCCTTCAGAAGCGAATCAACTCTCAAAGATGACTGGCGGTACAGTCTTTCCCTGACACCCAGGGTTTCGGCAAGTGCAACCTATGCAACACTGGAAGATCTGAATTACCGGGACTACAAGGCGGATGCAAGTTTGCGTGCGGCGTTAAATCATGAGTTTTCAAAGGATTTCAGGGTGAACTTTTCCCAGAACATCGAGCTGCAGGGAATCGCTGATGAAAATCCGGTAGAAGATGATCGATGGGGTATGAGGCTGAGAATGCCATTCAGCGTAAACTCGACACTGTTCAGGTATTTAAATCTCAATGGCAGCGTCAGTTACAATACCTATTACGTGGACAGTTATCTTGAGAAGTATTATGACGGCGTGGCCGATGAAGTTGTTTCTGACAGAATTGAGAGCCCGTCTTTTTACTCGACCTACTCGTTCGATGTTAATGCTCAGACAAGGCTTTATGGTACTTTCTACACCCCTTTTCTTGAGAACGCATTGGGACTGAAGGCCCTGCGGCATACCGTCATACCAAACATTTCGTTTTCCTGGAACCCGGATTTCACCGGAGAAAATTACGATTACTACGCTACCTATATCGATGCTCTCAATGAGCCGGTTCGTTACAGCAGGTACCAGAACGCGATCTATAACGGTGTTTTTGAGGAAAGAAGCGAACTCGGTTTTTCCGTTCAGAACCTTTTTCAGGCAAAGATCAGTGGGGGCACAAACCAGGAGGGCGTTGTCATGAATGACAAAATCCTTCAGATCCTTTCGTTGAAAGCTTCGACAGGTTATGATTTTGCCGCCGACTCGCTGCGTCTTTCACCTCTGGTTCTTTCAGCGTCTAGCAATGCTCTTTCACCGACACTGCAGCTTCGTGCGGGAGCCACCTATGATTTTTACAGTTATGATCCGGGTACAGGGGTAACCATTGACAAGCTGAATATAGACGACGGAAAAGGATTGCTGCGTTTTGTTCAGGGCTTTTTGAATATGAGCATGAGTCTGAAGGGGAGTATCGGCGGCGATGGTAAAAAAAAGACCGGGGGAGCGGAGGACGACAAAGAGGTCAATGTGGAAAAAGCAATCTACAAAGAGCGATATAACAGGGACTCTTTCAGCTATCTCGGCAACAGATATCCCTGGCAGCTCAGAATGTCCTTGTATTTGAATTCAAACAGGTATGATCCGATTGAGCCGGCTGAATCGACAGTGCTTTTGAACACGTCGGCGAAAGTATCCCTGAACAATATCTGGCATCTTGGCCTGAACACCGGTTACGATATCGAGAACAACGATTTCATCTATCCGCAGATCAACCTGTACGGTGATTTCCGGTGTTGGGATATGAGTTTTCAGGTGGTGCCTGCCGGTCAGTATGAAAGCTATTTTTTCCAGATCGGCATCAAGGCGCCTCATCTCAAGGATATAAGGATCCGTCAGGCCGGCCGTTTCAACGAATCATCCTGACCCGGAAAGGGGCCGCTGAAAAGCCACGGGCAACCACGGGGGGGTGCCCCTACATTCTCACCCACTGTCTACATCCAACGCCCTGCAATCCTGAACAGCACATGGAATCCAGCCGGACATCGGGCAGGCACGGGGGCCTGCCCCTACACTTCTTCCATCCCACACCTCACACCCCACGATCTTCTCTCAGCACTTCCTTTCCAACACTGCCTGCTGCCTGCTGAAGACTGCCAACTGTCTTCTAAAGTTCATGTTTCAGAAGGTATGCAAGACGTTCGTTGAAGGTTTCGTGTGCATCGTGATGGATGCAATGGGCGGCTTCAGGAATGATGTAGGCACCGGCCTGCGGCAGAATCTGCTGGAATTCGGGAATGATCCTCTGTGCCGGCAGAGCACTGTCTTCGGCTCCCCAGACCAGAAAGGCCTTGTTGCGGTAGTTGCATGGTTTGGGCAGGTGTTCCAGGGTAAAATCATGCGGCCGACGGGAAGGGGAGAGATATGACCATACAGCGCCCTTGTCATGCAACGGCCGGGTAAACTGGTTGATGAGCCGGAAGTCAACTTTTTTCTGGTTGTAATAGGTGGGCAGAAGACTCTGGCTTACTCCTATCGGATTTGCGAAAGCAGCGAACATGACCTCACCGATAAGCGGGGAAGCGATCAGGCTGAAAAATGTTTTTGCCATCGGATCCATGCTGTCTCCGAAAAGACCGGACGGATTTGCAAGGACCAGTCCTTTTACACGATCAGGATTGAGGTGGGCAAAAAACAGGCCGGAGGCGCCACCCATGGAATGGCCCACGAGAATGACGTCGTTGATGTCCCTGTAGTTCAGAAAAGCTTCTATCTGGCGGGCAAACAGGGAAAGGCTGTAGCGGGCATTCGGCTTTTCAGATTTTCCGAAACCGAGGAGGTCGATGGCAAGCACGTGATAGTCGTCCTTGAATTCAGGAATGTTGTCATCCCAGTGTTCAAGCATGCCGCCGTAACCGTGAACAAAAAGCAGGGTAGGATTGCTTTTGCCTGACTGGCTGTATTCCCGGAAACGTATTCGTGCGTTTTTTCCGTTGTCGTATTCCCAGTTGTAGAAAAGATCGGCAGACTGATCGTTCATGGCAGCGTGTGAGGCCTGTGGTGTAATCGTTTCATCAAATATAGGTGTTCGTGCCTGAAATATACAGGCTTTTTGTTTGATTTCTCGATAAATAGGTTTAAATTTGTCTTGTTTTGTAATTATTTTCTGAAGGATGCTGAAAGTATCGAGAAAGTTCGAATATGGCCTGCATGCGGTTGTTTTTCTGGCCCGAAAGGAGCCCGAGGCTGTTGTTACCGTAAAAGAAATGTCGCTGGAAATCGGTTTTTCCCAGGAATTCCTGGCAAAGGCCATGCAGAATCTGAAAAGAGCAGGTATTGCTGTATCGGTACAGGGAGTGAACGGCGGCTACAGGCTGGCCAAATCTCCGGATGATATAACTGTTTCCGATATCGGGCGGGCCATTGAAGGAGAACCTCATCTGATGCGCTGTTCGGCAGAAAACGGAAAATGCGAAATTCAGGCAACCTGTACTCACAGGCCATATATGTTCATGCTCGAAAGAAGGATCGATTCACTTCTTGCAGACACAACAGTCACGTCGCTTCTTCTGTCCCGTTGAAAAAGCGTTCAATATTTTTTCTCCCTTCAACAATCTTCCATTATTGCACAATTCCGTTGTGAGTCATTCCTTTTTGGTTTAGTTTGTCAACCGTTTCATACGTAACGGCGGCTATCTCGGCCTGTAAACTGCATCTTGCAACTGTTATCAGCCAGTCTGGCGATGGAAAATGACGTGTTATTGACTGTACCGGAAAGCTCGCTCCCTGACATAGTCATGAAAGGGGTGGGAACTCATAACCTGAAAAACATCTCCGTTACGATTCCGAGAAACAGGTTTGTCGTTATAACCGGTGTGAGCGGATCAGGGAAATCCAGTCTTGCGTTCGATACGCTCTATGCCGAGGGGCACAGGAGATATGTCGAGTCGATGTCGGCTTATATCCGTCAGTTTCTGGAAAGAATGCCGCGACCCGACATCGAGACTATCGAGGGTATAGCTCCGGCAATAGCGATCGAGCAGAAAGCCATTCCCAAAAACCCGAGGTCGACTGTCGGAACGGTATCGGAGATCTATGATTATCTCAGGCTGCTTTTTGCAAGAATCGGCAAAATCTATTCTGCCGATACCAATGAACTTGTCCTCAAACATTCTCCGGAAGATGTTGCGCTTCAGGCAGGTTATCTCAATGAGGGTCTACGCTTCTTCATAGGCTTTCCCTTTCCGTGTCACCGCGATCCGGCATCTCAACGCTGTGCGGTAAGTGAAGAGTTGGACAATCTTCTGCAGAAAGGGTTTTACCGTCTTGTTCAGAACGACACAATTCTGGATATCAATGACCGTAACGTGTATGAGAGGGTCGAGCGCATGAGTGCCGAAGAGCTCTCAGAACTGATCGTGCTGGTCGATCGTTTCAGGAACGTTCATGATGAAAAAATCGCCGGCAGAGTGAGGCAGGCCGCCGAAACCGGTTTCGATGAATCCGGCGGCTACCTTCTGATGAAAGTTGTTGGCGGCAAGCGCTACCGTTTCAGCAGCCTTCTCGAACACGACGGAATCGAGTACCAGGAGCCTACACCTCAGCTCTTCGCTTTTAATTCTCCTCTGGGCGCCTGCCCTCTCTGCCAGGGTTTCGGACGCGTTGCGGGCATCGATGATGAAGCTGTTGTCCCTGATAAATCTCTGAGCCTTGCCGAAGGTGCGATTGCCTGCTGGAATTCGGAAAAGTACAGCCGCCACAAGCGCAAACTGCTCGCAGTCGCCAGAGAGACCGGTATTGATGTTGACAGTCCTTATGAGAAGCTTCCTGCAGCCCACAAGGAGACGGTCTGGAAGGGTATTGCTTCAAAGGGGTACAGGGGCATCAATCATTTTTTCAGAGAGATCGAGAAAGACGCCGGTTACAAGGTGCATTTGCGGGTGTTTCTAAGCCGTTACAGGGGCTATGCCGTCTGTAAGGATTGTGAAGGGACACGGCTCAAGCAGGAAGCGAGATGCGTCAGGATTTCGGGCAGACATATCGGTGAAGTCTGCCGGATGAACATCGAAGAGGCATCGGATTATTTCAAGAGTCTCGATATTTCTCCTTTTGACAGAAAGGTTGCCGGAGCCCTTCTGCAGGAAACAGAAAAGAGGCTGCAGTATCTGCTCGACGTCGGCCTGAACTACCTTACGCTCGACAGGCTGACGCATACGCTGAGCGGAGGCGAGTTTCAGCGCATCAACCTTTCGACCTCACTCGGTTCACCGCTTGTCGGCGCATTGTATATCCTCGATGAGCCAAGTATCGGTCTGCATCAAAGTGATTCGGCGAGACTGATCGGACTCCTGAAGAAACTCCGTGACATGGGCAATACCGTTATTGTCGTCGAGCATGACCGGGAGATCATTGAGGCCGCCGATGAGATCATTGACCTTGGCCCTCATGCAGGAACGAGCGGAGGAGAAGTTGTTTTCCAGGGGCAGGTTTCGGCAATTCAGGAAAGGACAGGTTCTCTGACTGCAGATTATCTTGCAGGACGGAAAACGATTCCCGTTCCTGTAAAGCGAAGAAAACCCGACTTTACGAAATGTATCGAGGTTATCGGTGCCATGCAGAACAACCTTAAAAATATCGATGTTCGTTTTCCTCTGGGCATCATGACCTGCATGACCGGTGTGAGCGGTTCGGGTAAATCGACGCTTGTCAACGATATTCTCAGGAAGGGAATTGCAAGGGTAAAAGAGGAAAAGAACGTAGAGCGGGTCGGGACGCACCGCATGATAAACGGTATTGAATCTATCCATAGTGTCGAGCATGTCGACCAGTCCCCGATCGGCAAGTCAAGCAGAAGCAATCCGGTTACGTACATGAAAATTTTCGACGATATCCGTCAGCTTTTTGCACGTACCCGCGAGGCAAAAGCACGCGGGTGGAAGCCGGGCTATTTTTCGTTCAATATTCCCGGCGGAAGGTGTGAGGAGTGTTCCGGGGAAGGAACGGTGAAAATCGAGATGCAGTTTCTGGCCGATATCGAGGCGGTTTGTGAGGAGTGCGGCGGGAAAAGGTACAAAAGCGATACGCTGGATGTTCTGTTTAACGGGCGTTCCATTGCCGATGTGCTTGATCTCACAGTCCAGGAGGCTATGGATATTTTTTCCGGTGAACGGTCGATTGTGCGAAAACTGAAGGTTCTTGAGGATGTGGGTTTGAGCTATATTCGTCTCGGCCAGTCATCGAGTACTCTTTCGGGCGGAGAGGCACAGCGGCTCAAACTGGCCAATTACATAGCAAAGGCAGATACAGGCCATGCGCTTTTTATTTTTGATGAACCAACCACCGGTCTTCATTTTGAGGATATACACAAACTGCTGCAATGTTTCAATCGTCTTCTGGCCCAGGACAACACCCTCCTGATCATCGAGCATAATCCGGATATCATCAAACAGGCTGACTGGATTATCGATCTCGGACCCGGTGCCGGAGACCGGGGCGGCGAACTGGTTGCGGAAGGAACACCTGAATTAATCTGCGATCTACCTGAATCAGTAACCGGCAAGCATCTCAGGCCGTGGCTTGAATGAGGAAGTGACGAGTGGCGGGTGAGGAGCGCTTCGTGCCTTGGGCTGAAAAAAAATTTGCACAAAAAATATTTTTTTTGATATTTGAACAGTTGTTAGCACTCTCGGCTGTAGAGTGCTAACGGTGGGTGGCCCTGTCGGGCGCCTGACAGTACAGAATTGGAATACATTGTTTTCATAACCTAAACTGATCAAGGAAAGATGAACTTAAAACCTTTAGCTGACCGAGTTATCGTCAAGCCGGCACCTGCAGAGGAAAAAACAAAGGGCGGGCTTTACATTCCGGATACGGGAAAAGAAAAACCTCAGTATGGTGAGGTCGTTGCCGTTGGACCGGGTAAAGTTGCTGAAAGCGGACAGCTTGTCGAAATGGAAGTCAATACCGGACAGAAAGTACTTTACGGCAAGTATTCCGGAACCGAGGTTACCGTTGAAGGAGAGGATTACCTCATCATGCGTGAATCGGATATTTTCGCGATTCTCGGCTAGTACGTTACAGCATTTATAACAATTAAATGATACCAATACAATGACTGCAAAAGATATTCTGTTTGACGCGGAAGCCAGAGCCAAGCTGAAAGTCGGCGTGGACAAGCTTGCCGATGCCGTGAAGGTTACACTCGGTCCTGCAGGCCGGAACGTTCTCATCGACAAAAAATTCGGTGCTCCTACATCAACAAAAGACGGTGTGACTGTCGCAAAAGAGATCGAACTCGAAGATCAGTTTGAGAACATGGGTGCACAGATGGTGCGTGAAGTATCGTCAAAAACAAGCGATGTTGCCGGTGACGGAACAACCACGGCGACCGTTCTTGCACAGGCAATCTATCGTGAAGGCCTCAAGAACGTTGCTGCAGGAGCAAGGCCTATCGATCTCAAGAGAGGCATTGACAAGGCTGTGCGTGACGTTATCGATGAACTGAGGGCAATCAGCCGTGATATTTCCGGCAAGAGAGAGATTGCCCAGGTCGGTACAATTTCGGCCAACAACGATCCCGAGATCGGCGAGCTGATCGCTGAAGCGATGGAAAAAGTGGGCAAGGACGGGGTTATTACCGTCGAGGAAGCCAAAGGCATGGAAACCGAACTCAAGGTTGTCGAAGGTATGCAGTTCGACCGCGGGTACCTCTCGCCGTACTTCGTTACCAACTCCGAAACCATGGAAGCCGAGCTCGAGGAGCCTTACATCCTCATCCATGACAAGAAGATCAGCAACATGAAGGATCTTCTTCCGATCCTGGAAAAAACTGCGCAGTCCGGCCGCCCGCTGATGATCATCTCTGAAGATATAGAAGGTGAAGCACTTGCCACGCTTGTTGTCAACAAGCTTCGGGGTACACTTAAAGTCTGTGCTGTCAAAGCACCTGGCTTTGGCGACCGCCGCAAGGCTATGCTCGAGGATATCGCTATTCTTACCGGCGGTACCGTTATCTCCGAGGAAAAAGGATACAAGCTCGAAAACGCCACGATTTCCTACCTTGGACAGGCATCTACCATCACGGTCGATAAAGACAATACAACGATCGTTGAGGGTAAAGGGCAGTCTGATGACATCAAGGCTCGTATCAACGAAATCAAGAACCAGATCGACAAGTCAACCTCCGACTACGATACCGAAAAGCTGCAGGAGCGTCTTGCAAAACTCTCCGGCGGTGTTGCTGTGATCAATATCGGCGCATCAACGGAAGTTGAAATGAAAGAGAAAAAAGCTCGTGTCGAAGATGCTCTTCACGCTACCCGCGCTGCAGTACAGGAAGGTATTGTTGCCGGTGGCGGCGTGGCACTGATCCGTGCGGCCAAAGGTCTTGAAAAAACTGCACCTGAAAACGAAGACCAGAAGACAGGTATCGAGATTATTCGCCGCTCGCTCGAAGAGCCGCTTCGCCAGATCGTTGCAAATACCGGCACGACTGACGGTGCTGTCGTCGTCGAGAAGGTCAAGGACTCCGAAGGCGATTTCGGTTTCAATGCAAGAACCGAAGAGTACGAGAACATGACCGATGCAGGCGTCGTCGATCCTACCAAGGTAACGAGAACCGCTCTTGAAAATGCGGCTTCTGTTGCAGGAATTCTCCTGACCACCGAAGCGGCTATTACCGACATCAAGGAAGACAAACCTGAGATGCCTCCGATGCCTCCGGGCGGCATGGGCGGCATGGGCGGCATGATGTAATCATGTTTCCATGAAAACAGCCACAGGAGGCTGTCCGGGAGTACGATCCGGACAGCCTCTTTTTTTTTGTCAAAACAAAAAGCGTGGCGGATCGGATCGCAGTAGTACCGCCGCCATGAATTTGATAAGAAATTCCTACCTTGACAGGAAGAGTATCGTTAACCTTATTGAAACCTAAACCGAGCGTTCCAACAAATGCTCAATAATAGTAAGTTTATCAAAGACAATCTGTTATACTATATTTTTATAGAGAATATCCCTCATCTGCAGGGTGAACGTGAAAATAGATAAAGAACCGCATTTGTTGAAATCCCGACAAGTCGGGAAATGCCGATCATACCACATCTGCTTCGTTACAGGAAACTGGCGGTAGATCACTACAGCTGCATTTCCTGTGCCTTGCATCTGTGGCATGCTCGACAATCGCTCAATTTAGGTGAAAAAAAGAAAATGAGAGCCGTGGTCCTGTTAAGCGGAGGAATGGACAGTCTTGTCGTTGCTGCACAGGTGGATTATCTGGGTTATGACATAGCGGCAATGCATGTCAACTACGGTCAGAGAACCTGGCAGAAAGAGCTGATGGCTTTTCGCAGCATCTGCAGCCACTATGATATCACAAGAACCCTTGAAGCAGAAGCTTCATATCTTGCCGGTATAGGAGGCTCTTCACTTACCGATTGTTCAATTCCGGTCGAGGATGCCGACCTTGGCGCCGTTGAGGTACCGTCAAGCTACGTCCCTTTCAGGAATGCGAGTTTTCTGTCCATGGCAGTGAGCTGGTCTGAAGTTATAGGGGCAAATAAAATATTCATTGGTGCCGTTGAAGAAGATTCGTCAGGTTATCCTGACTGCCGCAAGTCTTTTTACGAGGCGTTCAACAGGGTAATCGAGCTTGGTACAAAACCTGAAACGCTCATAGAGGTTCAGATGCCGCTTATACATCTTCAGAAATCGGAGATCGTCAAAAAAGGGATTGAACTCAATGCCCCGTTCCAGTACAGCTGGTCATGTTATAAAAAGGACGGCAAGGCCTGCGGGATTTGTGACAGCTGTGCAAGACGGTTGAGGGCCTTTCAGCAGGCCGGTCTTGACGATCCGATTGACTATGAAGTAAGACCTGACTATATTTAACCGGATATCAGCGTATCGGGATGTTCTCTTTGCTGGTAAGTCTATTCAAATAAGTATCTTATAGCGCAGGTGCGGTGAAGATTGTAGTTGCCGGCCGGAAAAGGGCCGTAACGGATCATATGCGGTACATGCTGAACTCCCGATCTCTTTGTCTCTCTTGATCTTTGATGTTTTTTGTTTTCCTGTAGCACTTCTTTCACTCATTGTTGCATTTCTTCCCATAACCTGACACAACAAATATTCCATCATGAAATCACGAAGTGAACTTCCCCCGTTGATGAACCGGAGCAAGATTTTATCGGGAACCAAGGGAGGAAGTGAGAGGCTGCGTTTGTCATTGGCCCTGACAGGGCTTATCTGGATTACCGGTCTTGCAGGTCATTTCACCCCTTTTCAGGAATGGCCGGCCTTGTATCTCTATCTGCTCGGTTCGCTTGGCATCGTGATGTATTTCGGTCTGCGGCATGGGGAATGGAAAGAGATGTATCTTTCGGGGGGGAGTTTGAGAAAATCGCTGTTTTGGGGGGCGGTCGCCGGCGCTGTGCTTTTTGTCATGGATGTCATGAATACAGTGATGTATTACAAGAGCGGCGGAACACCCATGGCGGAAATGGAAATTCTGCTTGTCGGCAAAAAGCTCATTTATCTTTTCCCGTTGCTGATCCTTGCCGAAGAGTTTCTCTGGCGCGGGGTACTGTTCTCTTCCTTGATCGACAAGGGATTGAACCACAATCTTACCGTTGTTCTTACTGCGCTCCTCTATACCCTGAACCATTTCGCAGTTGCGCCTGTCGGTTTTTATGAGCGTTCTTTGATGGCAATGATGGCATTGCCAATAGGAATCATCGGGGGGTATATTGTTTTAAGGACACGTAATGTCTGGGGAAGTGTTCTCATGCATGGTATCACGATGTTTTCAATGCTTGTCGATATTTTCATCATTCCCAGACTTTTGTTCGGATAATTTCAGCGACAGCTATGCACAATAACAGAATTTCGCGGCTTATGCAGGAGAATAAAAAGCTCCTGGTAGCCTATTTGATGCCCGAGTATCCTGTTCCGGGATCGACATTGCCGGTGCTCGAAGCTCTTCAGAAGAACGGTGTGGATATTGTTGAACTGGGAATGCCGTATTCCGATCCGATAGGAGACGGGCCTGTTATACAGGATGCTGCTTTGGCGGCGCTCCGAAACGGTGTCACGATCTCCTCTATTCTGGACATGGTCAGGGACGCAAGAGAAGGCAGGAGCATAAGCAAGATCACAATACCTCTGTTCCTTATGGGGTATTGCAGTCCGCTTATGGCATATGGCGGGGATTGTTTTCTTCACGATGCTTCCGATGCGGGAGTTGACGGGCTGTTGATTCCCGATCTTCCACCCGAGGAGGCTGAGAGCTTTCATGCAAGGGCGGAGGGATTCGGTCTCTCCGTTGTGTTTTTTATCTCTCCTGTTACTCCTCCCGAACGAATCAGGATGGTCGATTCACTTTCGTCTCATTTTTCCTATTGTTTTGCGGTCAATGCAACAACCGGTACAGCCAAGCTGGAAGAGAGGAACAATGACATCGAATCCTATCTGAAGAGGGTCAGGGAGAATACCGCCAAAAAATTTGTTGTCGGTTTCGGGATCAAGAATCGCCAGAATGTTGAACGTATGTGGCGGATGGCTGACGGGGCGGTAGTTGGAACAGCCCTGCTTCAGGCAATCAGGGGCGCGGCGACTCCCGATGAAGCAGCCCGGAAGGCGGCGCAATTCTGCAAGTCGTTACAGGGCGACGTGTGACAACCGGAAACAGCTGTTCTGTGAACCCTTCTGTTGAGATCATTATTCCCCATTACCGTGGCGACGTTATGCTCGATCGGTGCATTTCGTCGCTCGCTCAAACGACCTACCGTGACCATTCTGTCTGTATTGTCGACAACCTCAGCGGGGAGGCTGCCGCAAACGAAAAACTGAAACGGCGTTTCAGCGGTCTCAGGATACTTCAAATGTCCTATAACGCAGGATTTGCGGGTGGCTGCAATGCTGCATTTCTTCTTTCTTCCGCTGATTACGTTGTCTTTATGAATGACGATGCTCTTGTAGAGCCGGACTGGCTCGACCCCCTTGTCGAGGCTGCTGAAGCTGACCGTAAGATCGCTGCTTTGCAGCCCAAGATACTGTCTCTGCAGCAGCACCTTCAAGGACAGAGCGTTTTTGATTACGCCGGTGCGGCAGGCGGTTTGATCGACCGGCTGGGATATCCCTATTGCTATGGAAGGACCCTGTACAGGACGGAGCCTGATCGGGGGCAATATGATCATGTTTCCAGGATATTCTGGGCTTCAGGTGTGGCAATGTTTGTCAGAAGGTCTGTCATTGTGGAACTCGGGGGTTTTGACGAGGATTTTTTTATGCATATGGAAGAGATCGATCTCAGTTGGCGGCTTCTTTTAAGCGGGTACAGGATCGTTTCGGTACCGGCATCGGTCGTCTATCATGAAGGAGGAGCATCGCTTGCAAAAAATTCTCCCGAAAAAACGTACCTCAACCATCGGAACAACCTCGTCATGCTTCTCAAGAACAGAAGCATGCCTAACCTTTTCTGGATTATTCCCCTCAGGCTTGTACTCGAAGGGGTGGCGGTAGTGTATTACCTTTTTGCAGGCGGTTCCGGTTCGACCGGCAAGGCGATCGGGGTATTGCGTGCGATCGTTGACACTGTGATGATGTTGCCCAAAATCCTCGGGAAAAGGAAAAACGTTCAGGAAAAGAGGCAACTGACTGATTCGGGTTTGTTTAAAGGTGCGCCGCTGAGCGTTCTTTCGACGAGGATTTCTGTTCCCTGGAAAGAGAAGTAGGGATATCCTGCAGGTCCTGTTGGTAAACGAAACGTGTCATGTTCTCACTCACGCTGTTCCGTATTCATAACGGCAGCTGATGTCGTTGTGCCTGTTTCCGAAAGATCCCTGATCACTTCCAGCAGTTGCCGGAGATCTCTTTTCTGAACGGCATCGATAATGAAGCCCGGGGCGTCGAAATCGGGTTTGACCTTTGCCGACCAGTTGACAAACGTACCGGTGTTTCCGTTTTGCTCAAGGAGCCATCTTCCGTTGAATACGTCGAAATCCCCGCTGATCAGATCGAAGGAGAGAGTGTCCGGAAATGATTCCCTGATTTCCACTATTGAACTGAACTTGATTTTTATGAACAGCACGCCAGTCTTGCTTGTCTGTTCGACGATTTTGATATCGCCGTTATCCTCTACCAGACGGCTTTTGCGTACTTTGGGAAGTGTTTCTGCCAGGTTGTTGTAGTCGGTGATAATTGCCCATATCTGTTCTGGCGTCGATTCGATATAGATCGAGCCTGAAACATTTATGATATCATCATCGTTCCTTTCCAGAGTGATCAGCGTTTTGCCGGCCAGCAGTCTTGTTTCATCATCGGTATCCTCCGGGCTCGTTTCATCCGCATGCGAAATAAAAGCGAACGCTAAAGAGAAAATGATCATGACAAGAGTGCCGGTCATTCTTTTTTGTATCGGATCGGCAAGGGTTCCGGCAGGTTGATTCAATGAGGGCATCGGGGTTTCTTTCGGGTGAACAGGAAGTGAACTCAGGCCTTTGGTGCCTTTTTTTCAGTGTGTTGTTTATGGGCAGTAAGGATCCCCGGGAGATCCTGTCGCTGCACAAAACTCACCAGAAGCGGGGGAGCGAAAAACTTTGGTTTTATTGTTGCCCTGTAACGCAGGAATGTGCCCTCGCAGCTCTTTTTTGTTTCAAGCTTCCATTCGCCTTTATAGATATGGAAATCACCGCTGAGCTGTTCAAATGAAATCCGGTCGGGATACTCTTCATGTACATTAAGCAGGAAGTTCACTGTTTTTTCAAAAAAAAGAATGCCGGTTCTCCCGGTCTGTTCGAGGGTGATATCGTTTTTGTTTCTCCCGAAAGAACGGCTTGTAATGACCTTAGGCAGCGTTTTGCTGAGATTGTCATAGTCTGTCAGGGTTTCCCAGACCGTTTCAGGAGAGGCTTCGATGTGAATTCCGCCGGTTACGCTTGTGATGTCATCGTCGAGAAAAGAGAGGTCGATAAGAATGTCGCCGCGAAGCATACGGTCGGTATCGTCCATGCCGCAAGGTGTTTAGTCGATAAGGCCGGTATCGATTCAGAAAACAGTGAACACAGAAAACAATGTACGTTCAACGATCGAACTGTGCAACGTCAGTGGTCCTGACAGAGGCTGTCAGGCATAGCGGTGCATGATAATTCCTTCGTGCGGCGCAAGCCTCACACTCAGCCCGCTTGACTGCCGGCAGAGGCCGCTGTGCTCCTGTTTGGTACTGAAAACATCGCACTGATCAGGATCGAATCCTTCAAATTCTTCATGATCGAGCTGCAGGAGCATGCCGGTTGGGTTGAAATTTGCGAAAATGAATGCTGACCGGCCATTGAGATGACGGCGATATGCTATACAACCCGGGGAGTTATGGCTGTCGCACTGGAGGAGCTCTATTTTTCCGTTGCTGAAGAGGTCGTTTTCAATGAGATTGAACAGTTGCATATAGATTGTTTCGAGACCCGGCTGTGCGCTTTCTTTCTTTTTGCAGAGAAGCTGGACGGGAAGCTTCATACGGAGACCTTCGAGCTGTCCCTGATGAATCAGGTGCATGCCGGGCGTAGTTAGCAATATGAGTGCGGCAACAAGATGATTGGGGCCGAGCTTTCTGGCTGCACGAGGTTCGTCATGATTTTCCAGAAACCGGCACAGTTTCGACTGGTATTCCCATTCGGCATCCAGATGTTCGCGCAATCTCCGGATATTGACAGGGTGAGCGGTTATATGGTCGTAAAACGGTTTGTCATAAGTGTAGTCGAATCCGAGCTGCTGGAGTTCCCATTCTTTGTCCCAGTACGATTCGGCAAGGAAAACAAAGCCGGGATGTTCTCTTTTGACGGTACGGATCGCTTTTTGCCAGAACTCCCCGGGCATCGGGCCGGTAATTTCCCCCCACGTGGTGTCGAAAACCGATTTGAGTATCAGCATGGCGACATCGCACCGGACTGCATCGCAGTGACTGCTCACCGCGAGCAGGTTGTCCTTCATCAGTTCATGGGTTTCCGGATTCGCGTAATTCAACTGAAGGGTATCGGTCCATCCCGGAAAGTACGGATCCTTGCCATGGGCGAGGAACAGGTTCCGTTTGTATTCAATACATGAGTCCGGATCCAGATCATGCTCTTCACTGGAGAGGGGGATAAAATATTCAGGGTGTTCGGGAAGCCAGGGATTGTCTACGGCAAGATGGTTCGGGACAAAGTCCAGCATGAGCTTGATTCCCCGATCGTTGAGTCTCTGGTGCAATGCATCGAGTTCGTTTTCCTCACCCAGGCAGGGGTTGAGGCTGTAGTTCGGTATAGCATACGGAGAGGCACCGATGTCAGTGGTTGAAACAGTGTCGAGCAGTTCCAGGTAATCGGATCTGAGAGAGGGATGAGAACGGGCTATCGCCTCACTGTAAAGGCTTGGTTTCCAGACTCCCATGAGCCAGACACAGTCGAAACGGTACTGTTTGAAAAAAGCGAGTTCCTCTTCGGGTATTGTCCCGAGAGTTATCGGCTTTTGATATTTTTCTTTCAGTTCGCGCAGCCAGACCCTTGTATTGATTTCATAAACTAAGGGAAACATGATTTTTACGGGATTATGTTGCTGTTGTATGAACGGAAAGCGGATTGCCGGGACGGCACAATATACCATGGATTATTGATCAATAAAATGTTAATTGATGATGCTGCAGAACAATGAGCCATGCCGGGGTTTTCCTGTATCGACAGGCTGATTGGAGGCGGTGCAGACTCTCTGTTCCGGAATGCAGGAACCATGTGATCTGAAAGAGTTATGGAAAAAATGAACGATGAGGCCGTCAGTCGGCATATGTGCGATCTGCCAGGTTGGGAAGTTGTCGACCTTGAAGGCGCCAAGCGGCTCTGCAAGGTATTTTCTTTCAGGGATTTTGCTGCCGCTATGGCGTTCAGTGTTCAGGTCGGTATGCTTGCCGAGCAGGCAGGCCATCACCCGGAAATACTGACCGAATGGGGTCGGGTTACCGTAACATGGTGGAGCCATTCGCTTGGCGGCTTGAGCGAAATGGATTTTGATATGGCCGGGAAAACATCTCTTCTTCTGAAGAACTGATTCATTGTTGCATCAGTCTTTTTTTGTTGGCTCCGGTCGGTGATCAGAAACACGCGTTCTTCTGTAGCCGGAAGAGGGTGTTTTTTTTATTTTATCGGCGATACGTTACTAAATTTCCTGAAGTACTAAACTATTGGTTGATATTGTAGAGCAACTTAACGATGTGCAGCGTCAGGCTGTACAGGCGACCAGCGGCCCGGTTATGGTGCTTGCCGGTGCGGGTTCGGGAAAAACAAGGGTGATCACCTACAGGATAGCCTATCTGATCGGAGAGGAGCAGGTCGCTCCCCATGAGATCCTTGCCCTGACTTTTACCAACAAGGCTGCCAGCGAGATGCGGCAGAGAGTGGATCAACTGCTTGAGGGGGGGAGTTCGAGAGGGCTCTGGATCGGGACGTTTCATTCGATCTTCGCACGTCTTCTCCGGCACTACATACATCTTATCGGTTATCAGGAAAACTTTTCCATATACGATTCAGACGACAGCAAAAGTCTGATCCGCCAGGTCATGAAGGAACTCGATATTCCTTCGGATGCAATCCCGGTCAATACGGTGCAGGGGATTATCAGCAGAGCCAAAAACAGTTTTGTGCTCCCGGACCAGTTTCATGCAGAAGCTTCGGATTACAATGCCCAGAAGGCAGCAAAGATTTACGAACGATATTGTGTGAGGTTGAAGGAAAACAACGCGCTTGATTTCGACGACCTTCTTCTCAAGCCCCTGGAGCTTTTCCGGACTCAGCCTGCTGTACTCGAACAGCTCCAGAACTATTTCCGCTATATACTTATTGACGAGTACCAGGACACCAACCGTGCCCAGTATCTCGTGGCCAAAGCACTTGCATCGACCCATCGAAACATCTTCGTTGTCGGCGATGACGCCCAGTCGATCTATTCATGGCGGGGCGCCGATATAACCAATATTCTCAATTTCAGGGATGATTATCCGGAAGCGGCTGTTTTCAAGCTGGTTGAGAACTACCGCAGCACTCAGACCATTCTCGAAGCAGCCAACGGGATTATCAAACGAAACAGGAAGCAGATTGAAAAAGAGCTGGTTTCGATGCAGGAAAAAGGTGAACCGATCACTCTTCTTGAATCGTTCAATGAAAAGAGGGAAGCCGAAAAGGTTGGAGAAGAGATCAGGCGGTTGAGGATGGAAAAGGGGCTCGATTACAAAGACTTTGCGGTGTTTTACAGGACAAACGCCCAGTCAAGGGTTATCGAGGATCTTTTCCGTATGGACAGGATCCCCTACAGGATTTTCGGAAGTGTCTCGTTCTACAAGCGAAAGGAGATCAAGGACGCTGTTGCCTATCTCCGGTTTGTCAGCAATGACCAGGACACAGAGTCTCTTCTGCGGATCATCAATTTCCCTCCCAGAAAGATCGGTCAGGTCAGTATCGGAAAACTTCGTGATTATGCTCTCAGGAACGGGATAACGGTTTACGAGGCAATTCTCGGGGCAGAAGAGGCAGGTCTGCCTGCCAGGCTCTGTAATGCACTCGGGGGTTTTGTTACCGTTATCGAACAGCTCAAGGATACCGCCAGGGAAGGCACTGTATTCGATGTGCTCTCCTCCCTCTATGAACTGACCGGGATCACATCGCTTCTGCAGGTCGAAAATACACCTGAATCGATGTCACGATACGAGAACCTGCAGGAACTTCTGTCCATGGCGCGGGATTTTTCGGACCATAATGAAGGTGCCAACGGGTTGAGCGACTTTTTGAACGGTATTTCACTTGCTACCGATCACGAGGACGTTGAGGCGCATGATAACTACGTTTCTCTCATGACTGTCCATTCAGCAAAAGGGCTGGAGTTTCCTGTCGTTTTCGTAACCGGCCTCGAGGAGCGGCTTTTCCCTCTGGCCTATTACGAGTCGGAAGAGCTTGAAGAGGAACGGCGGCTGTTTTATGTTGCCGTCACGAGGGCAGAGCGAAAAGTTTTTCTTTCGTGGGCAAAAAGCCGTTATCATTACGGTCAGCCCCAGGTCACGCTGAAGTCCATGTTTATTGATGAAGTTGACCATGCTCTCATGGTAACAGAAGGAGGAGGGGCCGTTTCCCGGCAGCGGGATGAAGTCCGAACAGGAGAAGGGCACAGGTTCGGCGACAGACCGACTTTCCGGGAACCCTTTTCGGGAGGTGCCATGGAAAAGAATGCGCCGGATGATGCAGCAGGTCTGAGATCGGGATCGAGAGTGCATCATCCCATGTTCGGTCCGGGGATCGTTCTGTCGGTACAGGGAAGGGGAGATGACCTGAAAGCGAAAATACAGTTCCGCAATGCCGGTGAAAAAACGCTGATGGTGCAGTATGCAAATCTTGTTGTGGATGAATGACTGCTATTTTTATTGGCCGTGTGGTAGTTCCACGCCTGAAATGCATGTGACAAATCGGTGAAAAAAGGTTCAGGTGGCACCTATCCCTGGTTTGCCACCGGTAATTGTCTCAATACAGGAAAAGCAAGATGGTATGAAGATCCTCTTTGGTGTACAGGGAACGGGAAATGGCCACATCAGCCGAAGCAGGGAACTGGTTTCAAGCCTTCGTGAAGCCGGGCACGATGTCGAGGTGATCATCAGCGGCAGAAAAGAGGAGGAACTGAAAGAGATCGATGTGTTTTCGCCCTACAAGGTTCTCAAAGGTCTTACGCTTGTCACCTACCGGGGAAAGATGAACTATATCGAGACGATGTTTCAGCTCGATCTCGTTCGCCTCATGTCCGATGTTTTTTCACTGGATGTCGACGGGGTTGACCTGATAGTCACCGATTTTGAGCCGGTAACCTCGATGGCTGCGAGAATGAAAAAAATTCCCTCGGTCGGTTTCGGTCACCAGTATGCGTTCTGTTACGATGTTCCTCTGGCAAAAGGGAATATGTTCGAACGGTATACCCTCTTGAATTTTGCTCCGGCACAATACAATGCCGGACTTCACTGGCATCATTTCAACCAGCCGATTTTTCCGCCTGTAATCCCTCCGATACTCTATGAAGCCGGATCCGTTGCGGCAAAACCCGGCAAGGTGCTTGTTTACCTTCCCTTCGAGGAAGTAGAGGACGTGACCGGTCTATTTGCTCCTTTCGACAATCATGATTTCTATATCTACGGGAAAGTCAGCAAAGACAGCGAAAAAGGTCATCTTCATTTCAGAGGATATTCCAGGGAAGGATTTCTGCGGGACCTTCAGGAAAGTAACGGCGTTGTCTGCAATGCCGGATTCGAGCTTCCGGGCGAGGCTCTCCATCTCGGCAAGAAACTGCTTTTGAGGCCGCTCGACGGTCAGATTGAACAGGAGTCGAATGCATTGGCACTGGAAGAACTCGGGCTTGGTATGACCATGCATTCGCTTGACCGTGATGTTTTGAGGGATTGGCTTTTGAAGCCGGATCATGAGCCGATGAGTTATAGCAAGACGGTCAATTACATTACCGAGTGGATCACCGCGGGCCCCTGGAACGAACTGACCGAGTATGTAGAAGCAGCCTGGGCCGAATGCCTTGGCGAGAGTTGATCATTCCCGGAATCCAACGATCTGGAGACTCCCGACGATGCTGGTGCTCGACGATATTATCCGCGCATATCTTCACGGTTATTTTCCGATGGCCGACCCCGGAGACGGTAAGATATACTGGTGCCAACCGCACCGCAGGGCGATTGTGCCTATCGAGGAGTACCGGTCGACGAGGGTTGTCAGGAGGCTGGTTGAAAAAGGGGTGTTCGAGATTTCGTTCAACCGGGATTTCGAATCTGTCATCCGACAGTGTGCCGCTCCACGAGGTAATGACAACGAGACATGGATATCATCTGAGATCATAGAAAGTTATATCGCCCTTCACGACAATGGAGTGGCGCACAGTGTGGAATGCTATCAGAATAAAAAACTTGCCGGAGGTCTTTATGGCCTTGCTCTGGGAGGTGTTTTTTTTGGTGAATCAATGTTCTATACCGTACCGAATGCTTCCAAGGTGGCCTTCGACGCTCTTGTAAGGCACCTTGACAGCAAGGGGTTTGAACTTCTCGATGCCCAGATCATGAATCCTCACCTTGCTTTTCTCGGCGCCCGGGAGATAAGTCACATCGAGTACATGAGACTTCTGAGACAGGCGCTCAAGAAAATGATCCGTTTCATATAAAGGCGGAAAATGGTACCTTTATCTCTTCAGGGAGAAAGGCGATATGATCTGCAGGACGCCGGTATTACTTATTCCTGCATTGAGCGCGATGGTTGGGCATTTGTTGAGATGCTCAGTGCAGGGTATTTCTAAAAGGAGAAAAGTCTATGTTGTCGAGAGACCTCGAAGGTGGTCAGTCACAGCCGAGGGTGATTATCTATTCCGGCAAGGGGGGAACGGGCAAAACAACGATTTCATCGTCAACCGCTGTTGCGCTGGCAAGAAAAAACAAACGTGTTCTGATCATGTCCTCCGATCCGGCCCATTCCCTGTCGGATGTCTTCAATACACCGATCAGCCGGAACGAGCCTCAGAAAATCGAGCAGAATCTTTACGGGCTTGAAGTCGATACGATACATGAACTCAAGAAAAACATGTCGGGTTTTCAGAAGTTCGTTTCGTCTTCGTACCAGAACCAGGGCATTGACAGCGGTATGGCGTCCGAACTGACCACACAGCCCGGCCTTGACGAAATTTTCGCGCTGGGACGCCTGGTTGACGAAGCTCAGTCCGGGAGGTGGGACGCAGTTGTTCTCGATACTTCTCCTACGGGAAATACGCTCAGGCTTCTGGCTTATCCGGAAATCATCATCGGCGGTAACATGGGCAAACAGTTTTTCAAACTGTACAAAAGCATGTCCTCGCTTGCCCGTCCCATGGGCAAGAACTCTATTCCTGATGAAGAGTTTTTCGAAGAGGTCAATGTTCTGCTCAAACAGATGGAGGATATCAACAAGTTTATCCTGAGTCCGGAGGTGACCTTCAGGCTGGTTCTGAACCCTGAAAAACTCTCGATCCTGGAAACAAAGAGGGCATATACCTTTGTTCACCTGTACGGCATCAATATCGACGGGATTGTTATCAACAAGATACTGCCGACATCGAAAACGGTCGGTGAATATTTCGAGTTCTGGGCCGACCTGCACAGCAAGTATCTTATGGAGATCGACAATTCGTTTTATCCGACGCCGGTTTTCAGGTGCCAGCTCCAGCGGACCGAACCGATCGGGCCGGACGCGCTTCATGAGGTCAGCAGACTTGTCTTCGGCGAGCAATCTCCTGACAAGGTCTATTATTCAGGAAAGAATTTCTGGATTGAATCCCAGAAAAGCATCCATGGCGAAAACAATATGGAAATACTCTGTATTCGCATACCGTTCCTGAAGGAAGCTGAAACGGTCGAGGTGAAGAGGATGGGGACCGATATTGTGGTTACGGTTGACCGGGCACAGCGGATTATTACCCTGCCCAGGGCACTGTACAGTCTCGAGATGGAAAAATATGTCAGGGAGGATGATCTGTTGAGACTGCTTTTCAGAGAGGTTCCTTCCGACAATGAGGATATGGAGCTCAATGTCAACAAGAATGTTCTGAACAAGCTTCGTTCGTTGAGGAAAATGAAATTCTGACAGGAGTTTTCTTGGCAATACATTGTGCTTTTGGCAGTATTCTTTGTATCTTCACCTTTTAAATTATTCACTTTGCAAGGGCTTGGGGCCCTCATAACTGTCAAAAGAATCAGCTTGTACCATGCCTGATAAAGTGCACTACGGTCTTTTAAAAGGGAAAAAGGGAATTGTTTTCGGGCCTCTGGACGAGAGCAGCATCGGTTGGCAGATTGCTCTTCATGCCTACAGGGAAGGGGCTGAAATAGCATTATCCAATATAGCGACGGCACTGAGATTCGGAAAAATTAACGAACTTGCTGAAATCTGTGGTAATGCACCTGTTATCGTGTGCGATGCGGGCAACGATGACGATGTCGACAAGGCGTTCAAAGAACTTGGCGAGAAGTTGGGGACCGTTGATTTTATCGTTCATTCCATAGGAATGTCGCAGCATATTCGTAAGCAGGTTCCTTACGAGGAACTGAACTACGACTGGTTCATGAAAACGCTCAATATATCGGGCATTTCATTGCACCGCCTTGTTTCCTCTGCGCTCAAAAACAACACGCTCAACGACGGGGCAAGTATTCTGGCGCTTTCCTATATCGCTTCCCAGCGCAATTACTGGACCTATTCCGATATGGGTGACGCAAAATCGCTGCTCGAATCGATCGTGAGGAGCTATGGGCCGAGGCTGGCCAAACGCGGGATACGGATCAATACGATATCACAGAGCCCGACCTATACCAAGGCCGGGAGCGGTATACCGGGTTTTGAAAAGATGCACGAGTACAGTGATCTCATGTCGCCTCTCGGCAACGCTTCTGCCGAGGAATGCGCCGAATATGCAGTGACTCTCCTGAGCGACCTGACGCGAAAGGTGACGATGCAGAATCTGTTTCATGACGGTGGATACAGTTCCATGGGTGCCACGATACCCATGATCAGGCTGGCACACGAGGCTCTTGATGACGAGGAACTTGCAGAAAAAGTAGGACTGAAAGACTTTTCTAAATCCAGGTGATCTTCCTGGGACCACGAAAACACCATAGTTTCGTTTCATGACTGCCGATGGCTTACCTGGCTGTCGGAGTTGTTTGTGGAACGTAGGTACGCCTGAATAACAGGCGACAGTAATATTTTTTTTCGATTCAATCAATGACGTAGTCAAACAACAATAAACTTCTGAAACCTAAAAACATTACAAGCTTATGGCTAACATTGTTTATACCAAGATTGACGAGGCGCCTGCGCTGGCAACCTATTCTCTTCTGCCGATCATCCAGGCCTTCACGAAAGGAACCGGTATTTCGGTCGAAACCAGCGACATTTCGCTGGCGGGAAGGATCATTGCCAACTTTCCTGAAAACCTTACCGAAGAGCAGCGTATTCCGGACAATCTTTCGGCTTTGGGCGAGCTCGCCAAGACCAAAGATGCCAACATTATCAAGCTGCCTAACATCAGCGCTTCGATTCCTCAGCTGAAAGATGCCATCGAGGAACTGCAGGAAAAAGGATACAATATTCCCGATTTCCCGGAAGATCCGAAAACCGATGAAGAAAAAGAACTCAGGACGAGGTTTGCAAAGGTGCTTGGAAGCGCTGTCAACCCGGTACTTCGCGAAGGAAACTCCGACAGAAGGGCAGCAGCTTCGGTCAAGCAGTATGCAAAGAACAATCCTCATCGCCTGAGAGCCTGGGATAGCGGTTCGAAGGCTCATGTCGCTCATATGGAAGGCGGTGATTTCTTCGGTAGCGAACAGTCGACCACCATGGCCGGAGCGACCGATGTCCGTATCGAATATGTCGATAATGACGGAACAGTGACCGTGCTCAAGGAAGGTATTGCTCTGCAGGATGGTGAAGTTGTCGATACCTCGGCAATGAATGTTCGCAGGCTGCGCGAGTTTTTTGCCGATCAGATCGAAAAGGCAAAAAATGAAGGCCTGCTTCTTTCGCTCCATATGAAAGCGACCATGATGAAGGTTTCCGATCCGATCATTTTCGGCCATGCCGTATCGGTATTCTACAAGGACGTATTCGACAAGCATGGCGATGTGCTCAATGAACTCGGTGTGGACGTCAACAACGGGCTTGGCGACCTGTATTCCAAGATCGAGAGGCTTCCGGCCGACAAGAAAGCCGAAATCGAAGCCGATATCCAGGAGGTCTACAAGAACCGTCCGGCTCTTGCCATGGTCGACTCCGACAAAGGCATAACCAATCTTCATGTCCCTAACGATATCATTATCGACGCTTCGATGCCTGTTGTTATCCGCGACGGCGGCAAGATGTGGGGGCCCGACGGTGAGCTGCACGAAACCAAGGCAATGATCCCTGACCGCAGCTATGCTACCATGTACCAGGAAATGGTCGAGGACTGCCAGAAGAACGGAGCGTATGACGTGACAACCATGGGCAGCGTTCCGAACGTCGGTCTTATGGCTCAGAAAGCTGAAGAGTACGGCTCGCACGACAAAACCTATGAGGCGCCGGGCAACGGCACCATCAGGGTTGTTGATGCCAATGGCAATGCGATGCTCGAGCAGAGCGTCGAACCGGGCGATATTTTCAGAATGTGCCAGGTCAAGGACGCACCGATCCGCGACTGGGTCAAGCTTGCCGTCAGCCGTGCCAAAGCAACCGGTGCGCCTGCGGTTTTCTGGCTCGACAAGGAAAGAGCTCACCACATCCAGCTTATCGAAAAAGTCAACACCTACCTCAAGGATCACGACACAAACGGTCTCGAGATCCTGATCAAATCACCGGTTGAAGCCATGCGTTTCTCACTCGAGAGGATCAGGCAGGGTAAAGACACCATTTCGGTGACCGGTAACGTGCTCAGGGACTACCTTACCGACCTTTTCCCGATTCTCGAACTTGGCACGAGCGCGAAAATGCTCTCGATCGTACCTCTCATGAACGGCGGCGGTCTCTTCGAAACCGGTGCGGGCGGTTCTGCACCGAAACACGTTCAGCAGTTCGTCAGGGAAGGCCACCTGAGGTGGGATTCTCTCGGTGAGATGCTGGCGCTGGGAGTGTCGTTCGAGCACCTCGGCAATACGTTCGGCAACGAAAACGCCAAGGTTCTTGCAGCAACGGTCGATACAGCTGTAGGACAGTACCTCGAACAGGGTAAATCACCTTCCCGCAAGGTCAACGAGCTTGACAACCGCGGCAGCCATTTCTATTTTGGAATGTACTGGGCAAGGGCGCTTGCCGATCAGGACATGGACCAGGAACTCAAGGCGAAATTTGCAAAGATCGCCGATGATCTTGAGAGCAATGAAGCAGCGATCATCGACGAACTCAACGGTTCGCAGGGCTCCCCGGTCGAGCTTGGCGGTTACTTCATGCCAGACGACCAGATGGCATCGGTAGCGATGCGTCCGAGCGCTACGCTCAATGCCATTATCGATGCGCTCTGATAGTTTTTCTGATCAGAGTTTGTCTCTTGACTTCGGCCTTCCCTGTGTAGTTCAGGGGAGGCTTTTTTTTATTTTTTTTTATTCGTCTGCCACCGCCTTGTTCTGAGGGGATTTGAATGTTCTGCGGGCCGGCACGGCTTGTTATTTTCAGAAGAACGAGCGTATATTGCTTTTTACAATCCTCATGAAGCCGTTCGGAAGAACGGCTTGTTTTTGAAGGGCCCCTGCACTGGAAACCGGGTCCGAAATCGTCATTGACTTAAAGGAATCCCGCGATGAAAATTTCCCGCCGCTTTACAAAAAAAGGCCGTGATGTTTACGAGATGTTCGAGTATACCAATCGTTCGTCAGTGCTCCGGAATCCAGATGGCTCGAAGGTGTTCGAGATGAACGATGTCGAGGTGCCGGTGGGTTGGTCCCAGGTGGCTGCAGATATCCTGGCACAGAAGTACTTCAGGAAAACAGGCGTTGTGCAGCGGGATGACGATGGAAATCCATTACTCGATGAAAAAGGCCAGCCGGTTACCGGCAGCGAGCATTCCATCAAACAGGTGGTCCACCGTCTGGTAGGTTGCTGGAGGGAATGGGGGGAAAAACATGGCTATTTCGATACAAAAGAAGATGCGAAAGCGTTTTACGACGAAGTTGCCTATATGCTGATGAGCCAGATGGGCGCTCCCAATTCACCGCAGTGGTTCAATACAGGTCTCAATTATGCCTATGGTATCGATGGGCCTGCCCAGGGACACTATTATGTCGACCCGAAAACAGGCGAAAACATGGAGTCGAAGGATGCCTATTCCCGTCCTCAGGCGCACGCCTGCTTCATCCAGTCGGTAAAGGATGACCTTGTCAACGAAGGCGGAATCTTTGACCTGGCTATGCGGGAGGCACGGGTCTTCAAGTTCGGCAGTGGTTCGGGAACGAACTTTTCTAATCTGCGTTCATCCGGCGAAAAGCTCAGCGGGGGTGGAAGCTCCTCGGGACTGATGAGTTTTCTCAAGATTTTTGATTCCGCAGCAGGGGCAATAAAATCCGGAGGCACCACACGCAGGGCGGCCAAAATGGTGATTGTCGATATCGACCATCCCGATGTCGAGAAGTTCATTGAATGGAAAGCCAGGGAAGAAGACAAGGTTGCGTCGCTGGTGGCCGGTTCGAAAATCTGTTCACGGTTCCTCAAGGCCATTGTCGACGAAGCGATCGAGAACGGCAGCGACCGGCACAAAAATCCGGAACTGAACGAACTTGTCAAAAGCGCCGTAAGCCGCGGTGTTCCCATGAACTACATCGTCAGGGTGCTTGCGCTTGTCGACCAGGGATTCACCTCACTCGATTTCGACGAGTATGACTCACATTACGAGTCCGAGGCCTATCAGACGGTCGGCGGCCAGAACTCGAACAACACGGTTCGCGTAACCAATGCGTTCATGAAGGCCGTTGAAAATGATGAGCTCTGGGAGCTCAGGGAGCGCACGAGCGGCAAGCACGCCAAATCACTCAGAGCGCGGGACCTCTGGGACAAAATCGTCATGAGCGCCTGGAAATGCGCCGATCCGGGTCTCCAGTTCGACACCACCATCAATGACTGGCATACGGCTCCGAAAAGCGGGCGGATCAACGCAAGCAATCCCTGTTCCGAGTATATGTTTCTCGATGACACGGCATGCAACCTTGCAAGCCTGAACCTCGGTCGTTTTATCGACGAGGCAAGCGGAACGGTCAAGGTCGATGATCTTCTCCACGCATCACGGCTCTGGACTGTCGTCCTCGAGATTTCGGTTCTGATGGCCCACTTTCCGTCGCGCGATATTGCCCGCTTGAGCTATGAGTTCAGAACGCTGGGACTCGGTTTTGCCAATATGGGCACCGTGCTGATGATCCTCGGCATTCCCTACGATTCGCCAAAAGCGCTCGCGATAGCCGGTGCGATATCGGCGCTGATAACCGGTGAGGCCTACAAGACCTCGGCCGAGCTCGCAAAGGACCTTGGTCCATATGCCCGATACAATGAAAATGCCGATGATATGCTCCGGGTGATCAGGAACCACCGCAGGGCGGCCCATAACATGTCACAGGACGACTATGAGGGGTTGATGGTCAAGCCACGCGGCATCGACTCCGAGTATTGCCCGACAAACCTGTTCGAACAGGCCGGAAAAGTCTGGGATGAAGCGTTTGCAATGGGCCAGGAGCACGGGTTCCGGAACGCACAGGTGAGCGTCATCGCGCCGACAGGAACCATCGGTCTGGTCATGGACTGCGATACGACCGGTATCGAGCCGGAGTTTGCGATCGTCAAGTTCAAGAAGCTGGCCGGCGGCGGGTATTTCAAGATCGTCAACCAGTCGGTGCACAAGGCGCTTGAACGACTGGGCTACAACGAGAAGCAGATAGACGATATCGAAAAATATTGCAAGGGACACGGCACGCTGGCCGGTTGTCCTTCGATCAATCGTCAGTGGCTGAAAAACAAAGGGTTCACCGACGACAAGATAGAGGCAGTCGAGGCACAGCTCGAAAACGTTTTCGATATCCGTTTTGCGTTCAACAAGTGGATCCTGGGAGAAGAGTTCTGCGAGGCGCTCGGATTTACCGAGGAGCAACTCAACGACCAGAACTTCAACATGCTCGAGGCACTCGGTGCAACGGATGCCGATTATGAAGCCGCCAACGATTACGTCTGCGGTACCATGACCGTTGAAGGCGCACCGCATCTGAAACTTGAACATCTTCCCGTATTCGATTGTGCAGGCAAGTGCGGGCAGAAAGGCGAGCGCTTCATCAACCATATGGCACATGTACGGATGATGTCGGCAGTTCAGCCCTTTATCTCCGGTGCGATTTCCAAGACCGTCAACATGCCCGGCACAGCGACCAACCAGGAGATAGCAGAAGTCTATTTTTCCGCCTGGCAGCACATGATCAAGGCCATAACGATCTACCGTGACGGCTCGAAACTCTCCCAGCCCCTCAATATCAGCAGCTATGACGATATCGACGAGGTGATCATGCTGGGCAATGAAGAAGACGTCGATGAAACAAAAGGGCCGAAAGAGCTGCAGGAGCGGATCGTCGAAAGGATCTATCACCGCTCGGAACGCCGATTGCTGCCGAAACGGAGAAAGGGCTATATCCGTGAAGCATATGTTGGAGCCCACAAGGTGTTTCTCAGGACCGGCGAGTACGAAGACGGTTCGCTGGGCGAGATCTTCATCGACATGTACAAGGAAGGCGCATCCTTCAAGGGCCTCCTCAACTGTTTCGCGGTACTTGCCTCCAAAGCGCTCCAGTACGGCATGCCGCTCGAAGAGCTTGTCGACAGTTTCACCTTCACCCGGTTCGAACCTGCGGGCATGGTTCAGGGGCACAACGTCATCAGGAACGCCACCTCGATACTCGATTACGTGTTCCGTTCGATAGGCTACGACTACCTCGGACGAAAGGATTTCATCCATGTCAAAGCAGTTGACGAAATCGGCCCCGGTGATGATGCCGCCGGACAGGAAAACGGCGGTGAAGCGAACGGTCAGGCCGATCCGGAAGGGTCTGCTGCCGGGATAACCGCGTCTTCGGGCCAGCATATGGCATCGGCCTCAAAAGCCGAAAACGAACCGTCCGGCGCAGTCGATACCCAGATCATCCAGGCGAAGGTCCAGGGCTACTCAGGCGAACAGTGCGAAAACTGCGGATCAATGAGGGTCAGGCAGAACGGGACCTGCAAGGTGTGTGAGGATTGCGGCATGACCACAGGCTGCTCGTAAAAACCGCATTTCTGCTTGTTGCGCGGCTCGATTGCTGCATTGTCCTGACAAGTCGGGATCAAAATCCTCACGTCCCGACTTGTCGGGACGCTCCAGTTTCTACGCTCCATCCGCTTTGCCCTCGAACCGCTCGCGACGGCAGAGATGAGGTTTTTGTTCCCGTCGCCAAATCTGTTGTGATCTTCGGAATAGCTGGATTTTAGGCATCTCCGCTATTATCGAATGACCACTACAATACCCACCGAAGATAATACGGCACTTTCTAATAGTTGTGTAAAATTTTCGCATATCGCATAAGTGTGCTAATTTATTTTAAAATAATCTATTACAGGTCATGCGTTCAAGCGTTTGTTTGAAATATGAGCAAAAATACAGTATGTTTTGTGTGGTTCATGTTGTAAGTCTGTAGTACAGATAATAAATAATGTTGCAGGCGCGCTGTGTACGCTTGCAACGGCCGAGCTGAGTAAACTCAAACGATTCGTCTCCGGCGTCGCGCTGATACGCGCATTCCTAACAAATCGTTCGAACGGAAATGTCCGTGCTCATAGACCTGCGGTCTGATGCTCTGTCCCATTCCGCTCAACTCGGCCGTTAGGCAGCAAAAAAAGAGAGGCTGAGCTTATGCCAAAAGTATTTCTAGTAGTTCCGTTTGCTCCTGAGTTCGAAGAAGTGCGCCAAATAATCAAGAAAGCGGCGAGTAAAGCATCAAATAAAGCGGGTGTGGAGTTTCAGGTTATGCGTGCTTTTGAAGCGGCAGCGGGTCGACTTGGAAATGTGATTGATGCGGTATACGATGCAATTAACGATGCTGATTTTTTGATTGTGGACTTAAGTCTCACACGCCCTAATACGTTTTATGAGTTAGGATTTGCCGATGCTTTACAGAAGCCTGTGGTGCTAATCGCAGATGACATGGGTATACTCCCATTCGATGTTCGACATAGACGAATTCTAATTTATGACCGTGGCACTTCTGACAACTCCCTAATTCCTCGTCTTGCGGAATCGCTGATCGAGGTTCATAAGAGTCCCGAATCTTTCTCAGCACGGTTCGATTCTAGATCACAAGAAAAACAAAGGCCCACGGCTTTTGTTAGCTATAGCCATGCAGATAAGGTCTGTTTACGAAGACTGCAAATTCATTTAAAGCCCTTAGAACGTGACGGGCTTGTTGACGTTTGGGCGGATACACGAATTAAGGCTGGAGAAGATTGGAAAGTTCGAATTGCCGCTGCACTTGATGAAGCCGCCATTGCGGTACTGCTTATAAGTGCGGATTTTCTTGCATCAGACTTCATAATAAACGATGAACTTCCACCGCTTTTGGCGGCTGCAGAGCAAAAAGGTACGGTGATTTTACCTTTGATTCTGAAGCCCTGTAGATTTGAACGAGAGGAGCATTTGTACCGCTTTCAAGCGATCAATCCTCCATCCGAGCCACTTCTAAAGCTAAATGAAATCGACCAAGAAGAGCTTTATGTACGGGTAGCTGAAAGAGTCGAATTGGAGATTCAGAGTCGAACAGCTACCTAACATTTTGCTTCACCAGATTCGTAATGGGGAACATCCGTAAATCCAATAAATCACAATGAGCTTTTATGTTCATTTGATACTGATGAATATCGATCAAGCTCTAAAGTAGTGTAAGGACGGTCACTATTTGGCGATCAAGAAGTAGAATCGGTCAACTGGCGGCCATGAGAAAAGAACTTGCCAGAAAGGAGAAGTACGAATATGGCTTGTCACTGGCTGAGACAGGAAGATAGCTAGCTGTGAAGAACAATCATGTTAGTTAAATGCTTTGGAATGAGTGATAAAACTTTGTTGTGTTTTCAAAACAACTTCCATAAGCATATGATGGCTTTTCATAATAATGTAAAAAAATAATAATCTATATATCATCTTTTCAAGGTTATGTGCGGTGTTAAATTAATTGATGGAATCAAGTAAGAACTTATTGCTTGAATTTGTTTATACACTACGAAACAGAAACCCTTAGTGACCTTAAACTATTCAATGAAAAAGCCTTCATGATACTAAGTTATAGCTTGGTTGATGCGATGCTACGAAGAGAATCAGAATTTATGTTTTCGAAGAGTGGGACAGTAAATTATCTAGACGATACACTTCCTCATGGGTTTTAAATGTTTTTTTATAAAATCTTAACAAAAGTCTCTTATAGCTATGAAAAGTAATCCGTATTGTGATAAAAGTTCGCTTGAAAAATCTTCGTTAACAACAAAAAATGAAAATGCCGCGCCAAAAAAATAGGCGGTTGGTTGATTTATTTTGGTATAGTGTTATTGTTGAGCATTTTTATTTCGATAATAAATATCTCTGTTTTAACTAATTATGCAAATAAAGATATTGCAGGATATGTTATCTTTTATAAGACAATAGTGTTGATATGGATATTTTTTGCAGTTTCCTTGTTTTTTATGAGAAAGAAAAATGCACCTAAAGTTATAATGGGGCTTATGGTATCAAATATTGTTTTTCCATTAATAGGTTTGATTTTGTTTATAAATAAAAGCTATTATAGCGAATATATTGTTTTGTCAGTAAGAGAATTAATTAGTTCAAGTATTTTTGGTGCGATATGGATTCCTTACTTTATATTTTCCAATCGCGTCAAACGGACTTTTTTATTTGAATAGTTATCCTATAATAGGGGGACAGCTAAAAGCGACATATTGATGGACTGCTGTCAAGCATCCTTTACCTTGGTTTCAGGATTGGAGTATGAAAGAACGTATCAGGTTTCTGGCGATTGCTATATCTGAAGGTGACTCATTCCTTGTTGTTGATGAGTTGCCAATGGAATGCAAGTATACTGCGTGGCGCAGGAACGGGTATTTTGATGACTTTTATCTGTTCGACTCTGCCGGATCTCTGTGGCATCTTTCCAGGGCAGTGCCCATACGTCCTTTTGGTTTTTTCGATAAGCTTTTCGGGCGAGCTCTGACGTTTGCATTGGAGTTTACTCCTGTAAACGCAGGACCCCATGCCCCAAGCAGTCTCCATGCAGGTTCAACTCGTCAAAGACGACCCCGACGATTTGTACGATCAGTTCCTGAGCAGTGATGAACTGATAAATCGCTTACAAGCGTCGAAGTCGCCCGGGGAACTGATTGTGCTTGCAGGAAATCTGGGAGAGCCAAATCAACTATAAGATGAGTACTGATCGAGTCAAAGTGGCGTATTGGTATAGGTGGCTGGCAGGGGGCTCTGGAAAAAGCTCCTGATAAAAAGGTTCAAGGTTTACATAACAATGACAAGCCCTCAGATAAAGTTACTGATCTCGGTAGCATGTGTTTCAATTGTTTATGCGTTTCTCTGCGAAATCCGGTTGTCGGCAAAAGCCTCAAGACTCTCTAAATTGCTCCAGAAGGAACGGCCTGAACTCTGGTCAACGTTGAATATCATTGCAAGAAACTGGAATGGCGGTCAGGCGGGGCTGAAGGTGCTCTATCGGAGGAATGTTATTGGGCTCCCACGCTTTGACAGGGAGTATAAAGAACTGCAATCCCTTGAACGGAAGCTGCTTTGGGGCATCGGCATAGGTTCGATGTGCATTGGCCTGGTCCTTATAGGGACAAGATTCTGGGGCTGGTACTGGTAAAATTGTCACATTATATAACATGCCGCCACAGATGCATTGCCCGGTATGCGACAGCGATATGCGAAGCAGGAGTCTGTTGTCCCATTACAGCTTCAAGCCATTCCGCGTATGCCCTGATTGTCACGCGAAATACACAACCGATCCGAAAACCAGGAGACGGCAGATTCCCATAGTTATTCTTGCCCTTCTTTCGCTGGGGCTGACTTTCGTTGTTCACTCGAAAGGACTTGGCTGGCTGCTGCCGGCAGTGGTGAGCTATATTGTTTTGTGGGCCTACGTAGGCTACGTTTTGTCGAAGATGACGTATGTGCGGTATACAAAACAGGATCGGTAGATAATGAAAACCAGAACAAAGGCCGTCATAGCCGCAGGGCTACTGATCCTCAGTTTCTTTATCGCCTGCGAGGCTTTGCTCTTCTGGCTACATGATTTCAGTCCTGATTACAACAAAATCGACCGATGTCTGGATGCCGGTGGAAAGTGGGATTATGAAAATCGGGTCTGCATTCCAGGCGATGAGCAGGGACTAAACGAAAAAGCAATCGAACCAGCCAGTCCTCATGGCTGTTTGCCAGCCGATAAAAGAACGAAGTAACCAGCTTTCTTTTTGTGCACGATCCAGGAGTGCTAATAGGTAATATAGTATGCCCTTACGGTTTTTAATTTTGAGTGTAAAGTAAAATTGTGGTAAATTTTATAAAATATTTTGGAGAATCAGTACTGCAGACGAATAAATAATGTTGCAAGCGCGTTGCGCACGCCTGCAACAGCCGAGTTGAGTTTACTCAACTCGGCTGTTAGGCTTTTTAGCAAAAGGAGGTGTCCTATAATGGAAGAATCATTCAACTTGACAGTTATTATTTCGGCTTTGTGTGGTTTAGTAATGGTGACCGGAGGGATTGCGTTATTGTGGCGAGGAGCAATATCCCTTGATGCGGTTTCACAGCACGAGTCATTATCCTTGGAATGGAAAAAACAGTTTAGGTTAACAACACACGTACCTGCTGTGGGCCTTTTCATAATTGGACTCTTATTTATCGTTCCCCCATTGTGGATAGCAAAACCAAAAGATTTACCGATTGTGATGATAGAAGGAGAGAAGGGTGAGGAAATTGAAGGACCAATCAAAATTAAAATCGAAACAGAACCTTGGTCATCGCTTAAAGCATATAAAAACACTATCAAGGAAGAAGTAGATCTTAATAGTATTGTTCTGGTTGTTAAGGCAACATCAGAGTTTCACAAAGAAAAGGCAGTACAGAAAATTTCTTTAAGCAATCTCTTAAATAGGGATATAGATTTAGGCGAGGTTACCCTTTCACCCTCTGTAGATGAATCGGTGCTAGAGGGCAGAAAGAAAGCAATTGATAATCTTACACCCAATATGGAAGCGTCAACTTTTCAACCAGGAGCGTTCGGAAAATGAATATATACATCCACGGGCGATTTTTCTTATCCCTTTTGTTTTTATCACTTGGCTTCTCACAACAACTGAATGCTCAATCTGTGGCAATGGTTAGTGGGCGCGTGGTAATTGTGCGAAATGACAGCGACTTACCGGTACCTGGCTTGAGCGTGTCTCTATTAAGCGAAAAATATGGAAGAAGTGTAGAAAAAGTCACTGATAATACGGGAGGATTTTCCATACAGGAAGTTCCGCTTAATGGCAATCCATTCTTTTTAGAGGTGCGTTCAAGCAAAGAGTTGCTATATCGCAGGCGAATTACAATCCTCAAAGACACCGTGCATGACGTACATTTGTAAAATAAAGCCTAACAAAGCAAATCCAGTCGACGCTCGTACCTCGCGCGGCTGATTTTGAGACGGCAATGATCTGCTCGGTTGTGAATCGTTTCTTTTTCATGAGTTGTATCTCCTTGGTTGAGTTTAGAATTTAAACTCTCTAAATCCAAGTGATACAGTTTACTGGGGCGAGTTCCTAGTGACGCGCGAGTTCGTAGTCGTGCGTTGCAATGATCACCGTGACACCTTTTCTGTTGATTTTCTTGAGGTATTCAAGGATCTCCAGTGAGGTGTCCGGGTCGAGGTTTCCGGTTGGCTCATCGGCAAGAATCGCTATCGGTTCCCTTACAAGCGCACGGGCAATTGCTACCCGCTGCTGCTCTCCACCCGAGAGGTTCAGGGCCCAGTGTGCATATCACAGTTTGGGCATCGGTTTGAACCTATCTTACTGCTCAGTCACGGACCTCAAATCCAATGGGGGCGAACTGACGTATCTGGTCGGCAACGTAGGTTGACGTCTTGCCAAGCTTAAATGCTGCTCTCTTGACGTGTGCCGCAGAAATAGCAAAATTGGTCCCTGGACCAATTCCATCAAGGTTGGGCGATAGGATGACAAGGTCTTCGGCAGTTGGACGCAGATCTCCCAGGCTGTCAACGTTGATCTCCGGCATCTCGAAACCCAACGCGCTGAAACGCTGAAAACGCTTAACAGTATTGGCTATTGGTTCGTTGAGCTTTACCGCAGCTCGAATTATGCTCTCTGCCGAGATCGATACCGCGTCTTTCCATTTAAAAAACCCACGAAGTTGATATGATAGGATGACAAGGTCTTTTTCAGTTATTCGCAGATCTCCCAAGCTGTCAACGTCGATCTTTGGCATATCGAGACCCACCGCTTTGAAACGCTGAAAACGCTTGACAGTATTGGCTACTGGTTCGTTAAGCTTTGCCGCAGCTTGAATTATCCGCCCTAGCGAGATCAATGTCGGATTAAACCACCAGTTGAACGACTGATCAAAGTTAGGCGATAGGATGATAAGGTCTTCTTCAGTTATTTGCAGATCTCCCAAGCTGTCAACGTCGATCTCCGGCATCTCAAGCCCAAGTTTAGAACAGCGCTCGAGACGAACGCGAAAAAACGATGGCGGTTCATTTATGAGGCAGTAGGCCATTATCAGGGAGGTTAAAGAGATTTTGTCACCATTACGATTTTTGTACTCGAACAAGATCGCGTCTCCCGGAAAAGAAACGGGCAAAGAACTCTGCGGGGCCAAGGAAAAAATATGGGGTTCTCGATAGTAACGGATTATGAATTCGTAGAAATCGGGCGGGAATTTCGCTCCTTTCTCCTTCCAAATCTTGATCCGGTTTTTTAATACTTTATCCCCTATTTTATGCAACGTTTCCTCATATTCTCGAATTTTTTCGCTGTTTCCGCCTGTGCGGCTTCGTGCGATTCTGAAAATATCTTGATCAATTTTTGTGCAACCAGTTTCACTTATTCGGAAGGATGAGCGTAGCGGACCTCGATTCAATACCGGTAATTCTATAGATATGGAAGCATCAGAGTCAATGAGCGCGGAGAAGAGGCGTGAAGCAGCAGCTACATTTTCCTCTTCCAGTTTCCAAAGCCATTCATGAGTAAGCCATGTCTCATCTCTGTACAGGGCTTCAACACTGTTTATTTGGGCTTCCGTAACATATTTTTTGTCCCAATCGAGAGGTGTGCGTCTGTCCAAGCTAAGTTTAGGTCTGTGTCCAGCCCTTAGGTTCACGACATTACAATTAAGGTGCTTATCGGTTACGATACCGTCCGCCAGGACGACTCCGCGATTTTTTACCCACCAGATATTCGATGTGATACCCTTAATCGGTTCTACATCTAGAGAATCTGGATGGTACAAATTCCCAGGAGCCCAGTGCTTCATGGGGGTACCTTCTTCTTCGACTGTGGTTTCGTATTCGGCGATCCATAACAGATCAGTTAACGTCTTGAAGCAGGAGATCGGCTCATCATCACGTGTCCTAGGGTTGAGGTAGAGCCTAACCTCGGTACCACCATCAGAGGATGCGTCCCATGGGGTCATCCGAAAAAGGCTCTCGCTGCCCGCAATTCTTACTTCAAGTCCTTTGTCCGGTATGCCGTCTCGCCTCAGTCTACAAGTGCGAACTCGAATCTCATCAGCAAGCATGAAGTAACTGAATACTCCAATACCAAATTGGCTGTTCGGGAACAGCCGGATTGGCGGATCGCAACGCAGCCAATCGGCCTGCTCTTCAATGAACTCTGGCATGTCACTGAACTTTCTTCCAGCACGTGCGAACGCCTCTGCTAATTCGCGCTCACCCATCCCAATGCCATTGTCAATGCACTCAATATAGGGGCGGCCCATTTCTAATCCTTGGCGAAAAATAATCCCCCCTTTCCACTCTTTCCCCTTGTACTTATCGGTCCGTATAAGATACTCGACCCTAGCTTGGCGATACCGACAAGCATCAAGGGCATTTTGATAGAGCTCGCGGATCGCCAAAGTCGGATCGCTGTATAGCTCCTCACCCATGAGCAGCTCACGCACCTCGGTTTGGGCAAGATGAAACTGCAGATGGGGAAGCTTATAACTAGGTACTGATTCACGTAACAAAGGAGTCATTTGATCATCAGTGAGCCGGGCAGGTAATCCAGCGAGAGCCTCCATTTTGTCTTCTGCGGAATGAGCTTTGCGAAGGAGTATTTGCAGAAAGTCGTTTGCTTGCCGCACGTGCTCACGAAGAGATAGATCAAGTGCGGAATATGGGACGTTGTGAAAGCGCCGATGAAAACCGGTAGAGAGTAGAGAATGGAAGTTTCTTACATGAAAGGCGTAGCCAGTCATCATGGCCCCGAGTCATGCCTCGATCGCCAGCAATGTGATGGGGAAGCGTTGACAGGGGAAAACACAGGTGCCCTAAAGAGCTCCGAAATCACCATAAATCGCAGGCAGACCCTGTACAACGAAGGGGAAGGCAACATCGTCCATACCGAAAAGGCGAGGGATGGGAGA
>JANQHB010000018.1 GCA_028277225.1 Chlorobium sp. | reverse complement strand
ACATCTGCTTCGTTACAGGGAACTTGCGGTAGAGCACTACAGCGGCATTCCCTGTGCCTTGCATCTGTGGCATGCTCGACAATCGCTCAATTTAGGTTTAATAACCTTACTGCTATGGAGCATCCCGACAAGTCGGGATGCTCAGTTCAGGGTTTATTTTATAGGATGTCCCGTCAGTTTTCACTCATTCTGGCTGATGCCTTATCAGGATATTCTGCTCTGTTTGACGGGCGAAATGCCCGGCTTTTTGTATCTTGTGGGAGAACCGGTCAACTCATTACCAGCTTTAACCATACCGAACCCCTGCGAATTCAACCTTCCGAACCCGCAGTAATGACCAGCCGCCATTACCGCATAGGGAAGAGCGTATCTGTATGACAGACCGTTTTAGCATTGTGAATTCCCACCTTATTAATCCGGCAATTAAAACTCCTGAAAATCACCCCCTGTACTCAGGTCGGGAAATCAGGCATAAAATAAATTATAAAAGGGGTTTAGCCCAATCGTCTCTTATAAAAAATTTTGCGTTCTATTATTGCCGGAGTAATAACAGCTGATGCTTGTCAGAATCATGTCGGACATCCATAACGAATTCGTTCGCGAAAAAAGCGGCACGGACTATGTCGTTCCGGAACTCGCAGACGACAAAGCATCGATTCTCATCCTTGCCGGAGATATTGGACTCCTCGGCAGGAAACAGACCTGGCTCGGCTTTCTTTCACAATGCTCCAGCCGATTCAAAGGTGTATTCCTGATCGAGGGAAATCATGAATGGTATCACGGCAACATCGAGAAGCTCTCCTACCGAAAAGCAATTGCTGAACATGGAATTCAAAACGTCCATACTGGTCATCTGATTATTGAAGATGAAAAAATTGCCATCATTGGCACAACGCTCTGGACAGACTTTTTCGGCGGCAACCCCATTGCCATGTTCGATATCAGTCAAGGCCTTCTGGACTATCGTCTGATAAAAGTCGGAGTTGATTACCACCGGTTAACTCCGGAATATGTTCTCGCCTTACACCACAGACAAAAAAAGAGACTCTTTGAAGATATCGATCACTATGCAGAACTCGGCTATACCGTAATTGTGGTAACGCATCACCACCCATCATTGCAAGGCATCATCTCTGGTTACCGGAATGATCCCTTGAATGCCGGTTTCGTCTCCGACCTTGAAAAAGAAGTGCAGTCCCGTAAAATAGCCTATTGGATCTGCGGCCACTGCCATACCGCCATGGAGTATACAATAGGTGAAACCAGGGTAATTTGTAACCCGAAAGGCTACCCTGATGAACGGGGTAATGGATTCGATCCACTTAAAACGCTGAATGTGCAGTAAAGCCAAGCGGCAGAAAAGCCCGTAAAAATCGACATTATATCAATTTTCACGACACTCCTTCCGTTCGGCTTGTGCAAATTGTATTTTAACCATACACCCGCATCTCTGAAGTCGACAGTTTATCGGTACACCTCTTTGCGATGCCCCACCCGAACGACAAGAACGGATATCTTATCATCGCAGATTTCGCAAATCAGTCGATAATCGCCGACGCGGTAACGCCATAGTCCTGAATATTCACCCTTCAGCGCCTTACCGGAAGACCTTGGATCCACCGATACCCGCTCACGAAGAAACTTGATGATCCTCTTCGCTCCAGACTTGTCCAGTTTAGCAAGCTCTTTTTCTG
>JANQHB010000003.1 GCA_028277225.1 Chlorobium sp. | reverse complement strand
GGCAATCCCGAAGGGTTTCAAAAAATGCGGTTCTTTATCAGTTTTTACGCTCACCTGACAGGTGATGGATAATCCTTTTACAAACACAGCATAACAGATTATTTTTAATATACTTACTATGATCGAGCATTTTTTGAAACGCTCAGTTTAGGATCATGATACATAAAGGATTGGGCCTCCAGTCGGTTTTTTGCTCATTCCCTAAACTGAGCGTTTCAACAAACGCTCAGTTTAGGTATTATTAAGCCGCGGGGCACAACGCGCTGTAAACCGAACATTTACCGGACTATTGTTGGCGATGGACAGATCTGTTATTCTGAAACTTGTTTCCGTCAGAAGAGAGCTTGAGCTTTCCAGGGATATTCGGCAGACTATTCTTCCCGGCATTTCGATCGAGATCAGAGAGGGAGAGTTTATATCGATAACCGGGCACTCCGGGTCCGGTAAGTCAACTCTTCTCTATATTATGGGAGGTCTTGACAAGCCGACGTTCGGGGAAGTTTGGCTTGAGGGCGTTAATATCACCGATAAAACCGAAAAGGAAATGTCGGTTATCCGGAACCGCAAGATCGGTTTCATCTACCAGTTTCATTTTCTTCTTCCGGAATTTACGGCTGTCGAGAATGTCGGTATGCCTATGATGATCGGCAACAGGCCGAAATCCGAAATTCGCAAACGGGCTGAGATGCTGCTTGACAGGGTGGGGCTCAGCGACAGGTATGATTACAGGCCCAGCCAGCTTTCGGGTGGACAGCAGCAGCGGGTGGCGGTTGCCAGGGCGCTTGCAAACAATCCTAAAATCGTGCTCGGTGACGAACCGACAGGCAACCTCGATACAAAATCGGGCAAGCAGGTTTATGAACTGTTCGAAGAAATGAACGAGGAGTTCAACCAGACAATCATTTTCGTTACACACGACGAAGATTTCGCCCGGCGTGCGAAAAGGAGGATTCATCTTGTTGACGGAAAAATCGCCAGTGACATCATAAAAGGATCATAACGCAAACATAGGGCGGAATGCGTATGCTTGAATCTGTAAGGGATACCCATCCTCTTGTCTACAAACATTTCTCTTCTCTTCCTGAAGGGGAAGAGCATCTTGGCAGGGTCATCGAACTTGACCGGTACTGGGAGCATATCAGGAACGAGCCCCCGGCCGATGCAATTCTTCCGGGACAATCGCTTCCTCCCGGTGTGACGATAAGCGGGGAATACGAGATCGTCTATGCGGGAGGGACGCTCGGACTGCTTCATGCCGCAGTCATGGCGGAGCGTTACGGGCATAAAATCCTTGTCATCGACCGGCACGTTTCGGGAGAATCCACAAGGGACTGGAACATTTCCCGGGGTGAACTGGACACGCTTCAGGAGACGAGGCTGTTTACAGCAGAAGAGATAGAGTTGTTCATTGTCCGCAAGTACAGAACTGGCTGGGTGGAGTTTTTTTGTGATGAACAAAAGCAGAAAAGGCTCTACATGGACAACGTGCTCGATTGTGCCGTTGATGCGGATAAACTTCTCGGGGCGGCAAAAGATATCGTCCTTGCCGAAGAACGGTGTTCTGTTCTGGACCGAACGACGTTTCTCCGCTGTTACCGGTTTGCGGATCATCTTGTTCTTGAAGCAGCCGGACCTGACGGTGAGCTGCTCTATGTTAAAACCCAGCTGCTTCTCGATGTCATGGGTATTCTTTCCCCGATCGCCATGCAGCTCAATCGGGGTCGTTCACAGACGCATGTCTGTCCGACGGTGGGAACGGTTTCGAGCGGTTTTGACGGGGTTGACTACGAGGTTGGTGAAATTCTCGCCAGTACGGAAGATGCCGATACTTCAACCGGTTCCGGCCGTCAGTTTATATGGGAAGGATTTCCCGCGTCCGGGAACGAGTATATCACCTACCTGTTTTTTTATGACGCAGTCGATTCCGATAACGACAAGAGTCTTCTCGGCCTTTTTGAAGCGTATTTCAAAAAGCTGCCCGACTACAAGAAGCTTTCGGATGATTTCAGGATTCATCGTCCGGTTTTCGGTATAATACCGGCCTATTCGCATGGCGGTTACAAAAGAGAACGGGAAATTGCCGACGATCGAATTCTGCTCCTGGGAGATGCCGCGAGTCTCGGCTCACCACTGACGTTTTGCGGTTTCGGTTCGATGGTGAGGAATCTTCCCCGTCTTACAGCTGCCCTCGATCACGCGCTGGGGACGGATTCACTCTGCCGGACCGATCTGGAAAAGATCAGCGCGTACGAACCCAATGTCGCATCGATGTCAAATCTCATGAAGTACATGTGTTATGACGCCCGGACCGACACGCCGGGTTTTGTCAACGAACTGATGAACGAAGTGATGATCGTGCTTGATGAACTTCCTCCACGGTATCGGCAGTCGATGTTCCGCGACGAGATGCGGCTGGACGACTTTGTTAACGTTCTCCTGAAAGTGGCCTGGAGATATCCGAAGGTCTTGCAGGCGACCTACGATAAACTGGGTATTGACGGCAGTATGTCATTTCTCAAAAACCTTGCAGGCTGGGCCTTGTCCGGAGCAGGAAAGAAGTAGAAGGCTATGGTGGATGAGGCTATCGTACTCGAGGTCGAAAGGCTTCGCAGAGAGATCGACAGGCACAACTATCTCTACTATGTAGAAGCAAGGCCCGAGATCGAGGATTACGAGTTCGACAGGCTGCTCGAAAAGCTGGCCGGGCTCGAACAGAAGCATCCTGAACTGATAACGCCGGACAGTCCTGCACAACGTGTCGGGGGATGGATAACAAAAGAGTTCCCGACGGTTATTCATCGGGAACCGATGCTCAGCCTTTCGAACACCTACTCGACAGAAGAAGTCGGGGAGTTTTATCGTCGTGTCATGAAACTGCTCGACCGGCAGGAAGATGACCCAAGCGCTCCGGCGTTTACGGCGGAGCTTAAATTCGACGGTGTAGCCGTGAGTCTTGTGTATGAAAACGGGCTGCTGTTACAGGGAGCAACACGTGGAGACGGTGCACGGGGCGATGATATTACACCGAATCTGAGGACGATCAATACCGTTCCCCTCCGTTTTCGTCCTTTCAGGAATGGCGACACCGGGAATTCAGGGGGGTATGAAGATAGCTTGATCGAAGTGCGTGGCGAGGTCTTCATGCGCAAGGACGATTTCGCCACTCTCAACGAGTCACGTCCTGACGATGAGCAGTTCGCCAATCCGAGAAACGCTACTGCGGGAACGCTCAAGCTGCAGGATTCCGCTGAAGTGGCGAGAAGGAAGCTCTACTTTGTGGCCTACTACCTCGAAGGAGAGGTGTTTGGAGAAATGGCCCATCATGTACGTCTCGAAACGCTTAAAAAGATGGGGTTTTTAACCGACCGGTACTGCCGGTTGTGCCGGGAGCTGCAGGATATCCAGACCTTTATCGGTGAATGGGATCGGAAACGCTGGTCGCTTCCCTATGAAACCGACGGTGTAGTCCTGAAGCTCGATGATATCTCTCTCCGGGATGTGGTCGGTTCGACATCGAAAAGTCCCCGCTGGGCGATTGCCTACAAGTATCCCGCACAACGGGCCAGTACGGTTTTACGCAAGGTGGTTTTCCAGGTAGGCAGGCTCGGAACGGTTACTCCTGTGGCACATCTCGATCCTGTCAGGCTGGCAGGGACGACGGTGTCCCGATCTACCCTGCACAACCTCGACGAAATCGAACGTCTCGATATACGTCTTCGTGATACGGTCCTGATAGAAAAGGCCGGGGAAATCATTCCAAAGGTTATCAGCGTGGACATGCAACAACGTCCCTCCGATGCCGAACCGGTGGAGGTTCCCGAAGTGTGCCCGTCATGCGGGACGATTCTGGAGCGTCCGGCCGATGAGGTGAACCTTTTCTGCCCGAACGAGCAGGAATGTCCGGCTCAAAAGAGGGCAAGGATCGAGCATTTCGCCTCGCGCAATGCTATGGATATTTCCGGCCTTGGTAAAGCAATTGTTGAACAGCTGGTCGAAAAAAAGCTTGTCAGTGACGCAGGGGATCTTTTCAGTCTTACTCCGGATATGCTGCAGGGACTGGAGCGCCAGGGGGAAACGTCGTCAACGAAGCTTGTCAAAGCCATAGAAAAGAGCAGAACCAGGGGGTATGACCGGGTGCTTTTCGGGCTTGGTATCCGGCATGTCGGTCTTGCTACAGCTCGGGAACTGGCCGAGGCATATCCTTCAATGGACGTGCTTTCTGAAGCATCGGTCGAAGAGCTTGAAGCCTTACCCGACGTCGGGAAGGTCATCGCTGAAAGCGTTTATACATTTTTTCGTAATCCCGTTGCGTGCAGTATCATCGAAAAACTCCGTGCCGCAGGAGTGAGGATGAGTTCGGAAGAATCCAGGACGCTGGTCAACAGCAATTTTGACGGGATGAAGATTGTCTTTACGGGAACTCTCGAACGCCATGCCCGGCCGGAGGCAGCGGAGCTTGTGGTTGAAAGAGGCGGCAGGGAGGTCAGATCGGTCAGCAAAAACACCGATCTTGTCGTCGCGGGTAAAGATCCCGGAAGCAAACTCGAAAAAGCCCGAAAGCTCGGGGTAAGGGTTGTGTCAGAGGAGGAGTTTGAAGCGATGCTTTTTGGGGAGTGAAGAATGTGGGATGTAGGATGTGGGGTGTGGGAAGAGTGTGGAAAGTAGGAAGTGGGGTGTGAGGTGTGGGAAGTTCTGAGTTCTCAGTTCTGAGTGGGAAGATAATTGCCTGGAGCGAAAAGTTTGTGGAGAATCGTTCTTGATCATTTATAGGTCCTATAGGACTTATGGGACCTATAAGTCCTATAAGAGGAATAGCAGGCAGTCGGCAGTGAGATGTGGGACGTGGGATGGAAGAATGTTGGAGAGTGGAAAGTGGAGTATGTTACAAACTTCCAGATTGGGTTGAGCAGAAAAACATATAACAGTATTATCATGGATCCTCATTACCGTGTGGCGATATTCGGTTCCGCCCGTATCCGGGAAGGTGACAGCGTCTACAGGGATGTTTTTACCATTGCAAAAGCCCTTGCCGAGTCAGGTTTCGACGTTGTGACCGGCGGCGGTCCGGGGCTTATGCATGCTGCGAATGCCGGCCATAAAAGCGTCGGTTCGGGCACGCAATCGATCGGGCTCAATATCAGGTTGCCTCATGAACAACTGGCAAATCCCTATCTCGACATCAAGCATGAATTCGACCGTTTCAGCAGTCGTCTTGATTCTTTCATGGCATTGTCGGATGCGGTCATCGTGGCTCCGGGCGGTATCGGTACCCTGCTCGAGCTTTTTTACACCTGGCAGCTCGTCCAGGTTGATCATGTCTGCGAAACGCCGATTATTCTTTTCGGGAAAATGTGGGCAGGTCTGCTCGAATGGTTCAAAAGCGAGGTTCTTTCGAGAAATCTTGTCAGCGAAAGTGATTTGAGAATAGTTTTTCACGTCAGCAGTGTGGACAAGGTGATCGGACTTGTCCGGAGTATGCATGAAGATCGTCTGGAAAATCGTGAAGTATGCAGCAATTACGAGAAATACCGGGTCGATTTTTGCAGTTGATCCGCCAGTGATTTCGCCGGAGCTGTATGATAAAGAGGGATCGCCGGTTACTTTCTTGCGATATAGAGGATCGATGTTTCGAATGTCATGGGCTTGTATTCGGCAAAACTGAATCCGGCTTCTTTGAGAATGTCAAGGAAAGCCTCGTCCTGTGGGAACTGTTCAACCGAATGCGGCAGGTAATCGTAAGCGAAACTTGATTTGCTGAAAAGACCTGCGACTCTGGGCAAGACCTTCTTGAAGTAGACGAGATAGAGTTTTTGCAGGATGGCGTTTCTCGGGATCATGGGCTCGATGATCAGGGCATGGCCTCCGGGCTTGAGTACCCTGTGGAATTCTTTCAGTCCCTGAAGCAGGTCTTCAAAATTCCTTGCGCCGAAACCTGCGCTGACAATGTCGAAGGAGTCGTTGTCAAAGTCGAGCTTTTCTGCACACCCTTCTCTGAAGGTGATCGACGGGAGTTTTTTTCTCGCGATCGAAAGCATGTTCGGTGAGAGGTCGATACCGGTGACCTTCGAGCCCGGAATGCCGCTCATTGCCTTTGCAAGGTCTCCTGTGCCGGTTGCAACGTCGAGAATGGCAGGTGCCGGATTGCCGTTGGTGAACAGGCGGGCTTTCTTTGCAGCCATGGCACGCCAGAAATTGTCAATTCCAAGGCTCAGGAGGTGGTTCAGGAAATCGTAGGTCGGCGCAACCTCGTCGAACATTTGCTGCATCGAGGTATGCGATTTGGAACTGTAGAGCGATTGTGCGGTTTCCTTTGACCGGTTGGCCTGTTGGTCAGCTTTTTTTGCCATAAACGTCGTCGGGATTAAACATCAGCGTATCGCAGATCTCCATTGAGAGATCATCCTTTGCCTTGCGATAGAAACATGAGTGATATCCAACATGGCATGCCCCGCCTTTCTGGGAAACTCTAAGAAGCAGCGTATCGCCGTCACAGTCAATGAGGATGTCATGAACGTCCTGCATGTTGCCTGACGATTCGCCCTTCAGCCATAATTTCTGCCGGCTTCTGCTCCAGTAGCACGCTTTCTTTTTTTCAAGGGTCATTTCCAGGCTCTCACGGTTCATCCATGCCATCATCAGCACTTTGCCTGTCTCATGGTCCTGTACGATTGCCGGAACAAGTCCGTTTGCATCAAACCTGACTGTTTCGAGAAATCCTTTCTGTATATCCTGTTCCGTACTCATGGTGATGCCTTTAAATACAATGTCTGCAATTCAATTGTGGATAACGTTGACACTTAAGATTGATAAAATTATGGAAAAACCAAGCTGGGCAAGGAGAAAAAAACTGAAACCCTTAACTTCCACATCAGTATTTTCAAGCTTTTAACGCATACATGCAGACATTACAGAAGATTTTACCAAAATATACCGTTGCACTGGGAATCATATTCGTCGCGACGGTCGTCTATCTGGTGACAAGGGGTGACACCGTTGTCGTCGAGGGATATGCCGTACAGAAAATGGCGCTGGAGCAGGCGATCTATGCTACCGGTTATGTCGATGCCGGAAAAATGGCTGATATGCGCAGCGAAATATCCGGAACAGTGCGGTTTGTCGGGGCCAGCGAAGGAGAGCAGGTGGCAAAAGGCGATACCATTCTCGTTATCGGAGACAGGATATTACTGCTTGCCGTCGATGAAGCCGAGGCGGCTCTTGCAGAACAGCAGGCGGCAAAAGTGGATCTGGAAGCCCGGCTGGCACGGAGCCGGGCTCTATACAAGGCAGGGGCAATTCCCCTGCAGGAACTTGACGATGCCAGAAGAGAGTTCATTCAGGCCAAAAAGCTGTTTGAACAGAAAAATGCACAGCTGCAGAGCCGGAGGGATGAAGCTGAAAAACAGCTTCTTCGGGCTCCTCTCACCGGTACCCTGACTATGCAGGAGGCAAGAGTCGGCGATGATATCGTGTCCGGAACACTTCTGGCGACGATAGTCAATCCGGAAAGCTACATGATAAAGGTTGAAGTGGATGAACTCGATATCCCTCGCCTGAAGAAAGGCCAGAAGGCCGTAGTCGCCCTGGATGCGATGCCTGAAAAACGTTTCAGGGCATCGGTTTCCAGGATTGTACCACGAACGGACAGGATTACCAAGACATCAAAAATCTATCTTGATCTCGATGAACCGATCGAAAGCATGCAGGAAGGAATGACTGCAATTGCCAACATTGTCTACAATGTTCGCAAAGGTGCGCTCCTGGTTCCCAAAAGCGCGGTCTTCAAAGAGGGCCGGGAGATGTTTGTCTGGAAGATCGAGAAGAGTAAGCTGGTCAAACGAAATGTAACCACTGGAGCCGATGACAACCGGTTTATCGAGATTCTCGATGGGCTCGTCGAAGCAGACAGCGTCGTCACGAGACCCGAGGAGCATTTCAGGGACGGGATGAAAGCGAGAGTTAACGGGGAAAAGACAGTGAATGGTGACCAGTTGTAGGGGTGGGTTTGAAACCCGCCCCTACAGGTCATTGATGGCCGATGTACTTATAGGTCCTATAGGACTTATAGGACCTATATAATGCCTTCCAATGTGTCCACTGCAACAAATCAACAACTATCTTCATCCTATTACCTATTACCTATTACCTATTACCTATTACCTATTACCTAATCACCAATCACGATTCACCAATTGTCAGTTGCAGAAAATAGCTGTTATCATTGTTGCGCATGGCGAGGCCGAGACAGCCGGATTCATTGATAATTTTTCCATGATCCGTCATACTCTCGCCCATGCGTCTGAATTTATTCCGATCCCAAAGCCTTTGCAGGTTTTTGTGTCGCTTGCTGGGGGCCTGAAAAACAGTATACGGTTCAGAAAGCTTGGCTATGCTTCTCCCCAGAACGCGCATACACGAAAACAGGCGGAAGCTCTTGGTCGTGAGCTCATGCGCCGCCCTTCCAGTGCCGACATTGTGTATGAGGTTTTTCCGGCGCATACGGTAACGCCTCCTTTTTTCGGGGAAGTGATCGATCGGACAGGTGGATACGATGCACGGATCATGCTGTATATGGCGCCTGTGGAAAACGGCCCGAACCACGGATCGCTCTGTAGCTGGATACAGCAGAATCTGTCAGTCAGAGAGCAGGCTTCAGTGAAAGTTGTCAGTCGTTTCTGGCGTGACCGGCAACTGGTCGAGCTATACCTCGACCATGTTTTTCATCACGCCGGTGAGCTTTTTCAGAAGGCACCCTCTCCGGTGCTCATTCTGGCGTTTCACGGCTCCATTGTTGCCGACAGTGAAGGCAGGCCTCCATCGTTTCAAACGGGTGTCTGTGAGATGATCGAATTCGGTGAGGAACTGAAAAAAGCCTTTCTGCATGACACACGTAACAGCTTCAGCAGGATCATCGTATCTTTTTTGAATCATGATCTTGGAGGCACATGGACAGAGCCCTCGCTTGAAGAGACGCTTGCAGGTCTCGGTCGGGACGCCGCAGAATCGGTCGCACTTTTTCCTGCGGGGTATTTTTCAGACGGCACCGAAACCTGCCTGAACGCACGAGAGGCTCTTCTTGCTGCCGGGATCAGGAGCGTTGCCTATATTCCCTGTGTAAATGATTCCGATATGTTTGCCGGGTATCTTTCGCAAAGGGTGGCAGCGGCAGCTGAAGAGGTATTGGCGATAAACGGGGGCCGGCAAAAGGATCAGCCAACAGACAGATAAGCTATGGACAATCTGCTTCTTTTGATTATCTGCTTTGTTGCAGGATGGTTTCTGCGTCACGTGGAGAAACTGCCGACGGCAACGCCGACGGTACTCAACGGGTTCATTATTCACATATCTCTTCCGGCAGCGGTCATGCTGCATATTCACGGTCTTCAGATTTCGCATCAGGTGTTTTTTATGGCAGCAATGCCCTGGCTTCATTTCGGGCTGTCGGTACTCTTTTTTCTTGCTTTGTCAAAAGCCTTCAACCTTCCGAAAAAAACCGAAGGCGCACTGGTTTTGACCGGCGGTCTCGGCAACACCTCTTTTTTGGGATTGCCGATGATCGAGGCATTTTTCGGCAAAGAGGGGATTGCCAGTGGTATCGTTGTCGATCAGTTGGGCTCTTTTCTTGTTCTTTCCACGCTTGGGATAACCGTCGCCGGGATATATGCCGGGGGCAGTTCCTCTGCAGGACAGATCGTGAGAAAGATCGTTTTGTTCCCGCCCTTTATCGCTCTCGTTCTTGCCGCACTCCTTATTCCCGTAACATATCCTCCTGTTGTCAGCGGTCTGCTTCATCGACTTGCCGATACACTTGCCCCTCTTGCTCTTTTTTCAGTTGGTTATCAGCTCAACCCGATTCATCTCCGGGGTAATGCGACCAATCTTTTGCTGGGACTGGGATTCAAACTCTTTCTTGCACCGTTTCTGATCTGGGTCCTCTACATGCGTTTTTTTGCTCTCGAGGGTTTGTCTATTGAAGTGACCGTTTTCGAAGCGGCCATGCCGCCAATGATCATGTCCGGGATCCTGGCAACCGAAAATGACCTCGATCCCCCGCTTGCTAACCTGATGGTTGCTGTTGGCGTTATCGCTTCTTTTTTGACGCTGCCGCTCTGGAGAATGCTTCTCTGAGTTGCAGAGGCGGCAGGGGATACGTATTTTTCTATCACAATGACGCCGCCCCCTTTTTTATCAACCAACAAATCCAGCAACCGTATGGATATCATCAATAGTGCGCTCAAAGGCTTGACCGATGCCGCTTCCGGGTTCTGGCCGGCCTCGCCGGAAAAAGCCGGTCTGGAAAACGGAAAACTGCGGCCATGTCCCGGAACGCCAAACTGCGTGTGCAGCGAATATCCCGGCAGTCCGGCATGGATAGCGCCTCTTTCTGCAGGAAAACTCGCCCGTGACGAGGCATTGGCTGCGCTCAAGGCAGTGATTGGCGAGATGGGCGGAGTGTTGGTGAAAAAAGATGGCGATTACCTTGCGGCAACCTTCACGGTGCCTCTCTTCGGTTTTACCGATGATGTGGAATTCCGGTTCGACAGGGAAGCGGGAGCAGTTCAGGTCCGCTCCGCTTCCAGACTTGGCTTTTCCGACCTCGGTGTGAACCGGGGCCGTGTTGAAGATATGAGAAGAAGGTTCGACAAGGCCGGTTAAAAGCCTTGCGGGGCTTACCATTCGTCAAAACCGTGCGATTCCCCCATGAGCTTTTCATGGATAGCGCGTGCTGCAGTGCGCCCGGCACCCATGGCGAGGATGACTGTCGCTCCGCCTGTAACGATATCACCGCCGGCATAGACATTGTCTTTCGATGTCGCCATTGTGTTGACGTCGACAACAATCGTTTCACGCTTGCTGAATTCTATATCGGGTGTTGTCTGGCCGATAAGCGGGTTTGATCCGTTGCCGATGGAAATGACAGCCATGTTGATCGGCAGCACGTATTCCGAACCCTTGATGGGGACCGGACGGCGTCTTCCCGAATCGTCGGGTTCACCGAGCTCCATCTTGATGCACTTGACGCCAGTGAGCCACTGACGGTCGTTGCCTATGAATTCGACCGGATTGTTCAGGAGCAGGAATTCTATCCCCTCTTCTTTGGCGTGATGAATTTCCTCGACACGGGCGGGCATTTCTGCTTCAGAGCGGCGGTAGATGATGTAGGCGTGTTCTGCGCCGAGACGTTTTGCTGTTCTTACGGCATCCATCGCGGTATTGCCTCCGCCAAAAACAGCGACATTTTTACCTTTGCAGTTGAAGACAGGCGTGTCGTTTTCCGGGAAGTCATATGCTTTCATGAGGTTTACCCTCGTCAGGAACTCGTTTGCCGAAAGCACACCGACGAGATTTTCGCCCGGGATGCCCATGAACCAGGGAAGTCCCGCGCCGACACCGATAAAGACAGCGTCAAACCCCTCCTCTTCGATCAGTTCGTCGATGGTAATGGTACGCCCCACAACCACGTCGTTCTGGAATTCAACGCCCATTTTTTTCAGGACTTCGATTTCCGTTCTGACGATATCCTTCGGCAGGCGGAACTCGGGAACCCCGTACATGAGAACTCCGCCGAGCTCGTGCAGAGCCTCGAAGACCACTACCTTGTGCCCTAACTGCGCCAGATCGTTGGCGCAGCTCAGTCCTGCCGGACCGCTTCCGATAACGGCTATTTTCTTGCCTGTAGGCGGTTTGACCTTAGGGACCTCGATATTGCCGCTTTCCCTTTCGTAATCAGCCACGAAACGTTCAAGGTGGCCGATAGCAACGGGTTCATGCTTTTTTGCGATAACGCATACTTTTTCGCACTGGTCTTCCTGTGGACAGACTCTGCCGCAGATTGCAGGGAGGACATTGTCTTCCTTGATTTTTTTTGCTGCCGCGAGAAATTCACCTTTGGCGACAAGATCGATGAATTCATCGATCTTGATATTCACCGGGCATCCCTTGATGCAGACAGGGTCCTTGCACTGAATGCACCGCATCGCTTCCTGCATTGCGAGCTCGGGTGTGTAGCCGAGATTGACCTCTTTGAAATTTCCGATACGTGCGGCCGGATCCTGCGAGGGCATTTTCTGCCGCGGTATGGCCATTCGTTCCTTGATTGTCAGCTTTTTCGTTTCCATTGTGATTCTCTTTTGATATCGTTCTTTTCCCATGGACCGCCGCACGGCCCGTGAATCGGGATATGAACGTGTTGCTATGGAAGAGTTGAAGGATTACGCGTGGCTGTCGAGATTGCAGCTGTGCCGGTAATCCTCATAGGACTCATGTTCTTCGTCAAGGTAGATCTTGTTTCTGTCGCCGAGATTGCTGAAGTCTACCTTGTGAGCGTCGAATTCAGGGCCATCGACGCACGCGAACTTGATCTCATCCCCGATTGATACCCTGCAGCCTCCGCACATGCCGGTGCCGTCGACCATGATCGGATTGAGGCTGACAACCGTTTCGATGTTGTGGGGGCGGGTAACCTCGGCCACCGCCTTCATCATAGGGATGGGGCCGATGGCAAGTACGTAGTCGATTTTCCTTCCGGAATCGATGAGTTCCTGGAGCTTCTGGGTGACGAAACCGTGAAAGCCGTATGAACCGTCATCGGTTGTGATGTATGCTTCGTCGCTGACCGACTTCATCTCATCTTCGAGGATAACCATGTCGCGGCTTCTTGCTCCGTTGATCGTGATGACATAGTTCCCGGCTTCCTTGAGTGCGACAGCAGTAGGATAGGCGATTGCGGTTCCCACACCGCCGCCGATGCTCACGGCCGTACCGAAATTTTCGATATGGGACGGGGTGCCCAGTGGACCCACGATATCCTGTATCGTGTCACCGGTCTCTTTTGCGTTCAGCTCGCGGGTTGTTTTGCCCGCGCCCTGCGCGATGATTGTAATAGTGCCCTTTTCGGGATCGGAACCTGCGATTGTGAGAGGAATCCTTTCTCCGGATTCGCCGACACGCAGCATCACGAACTGTCCGGCCTGTCTTTTTTTCGCAATGCGCGGGGCCTCTATTTCAAATTTTTTGATATTTTCTGCTAAAAAACGTGCAGAAACGATTCTGTACATCGTTCTCAGAAATTAAATTACTTATGGTAGAAATTAACTTGTGTGCCTTGAGGCGGGTCAAAAGACATAGTATAGTGAATTCACAGGTAAATTGAAAATGAAAGCTGTTCAGGATCGTTTCCCCGTGACAGAAACCGCAGCAGCGGCAAAGCAGAGAAAAGTATTGATTCATGATTTTAATTGCTGACTACGGTGCGGGAAATCTGCATTCGGTCCGAAAGGCATTCGAGTATATCGGAGTAAAGGCGGTTGTCAGCAGCGACGCATCGCGGGTAAAGGATTTCGGGAAAGTTCTTGTTCCGGGTGTCGGTGCTTTCGGTCACGCTATCAGATCGTTTCACGAATCGGGTTTCAGTGACTCTTTGCGCGAGCACGTTGACAAGGGGCGGACGGTGCTTGGAATCTGTCTGGGAATGCAGCTTTTTCTCACGGAAAGCGAGGAACGGGGAACGCATAGTGGGCTTGATTTTGTTCCGGGAAAGGTACTTCGTTTCAGGAGCGGGAGCGAAAAGATTCCCCAGATCGGCTGGAATTCGGTAACGTTTCGCAAGAAAAGCGTTCTGTTCGAAGGTGTGGCGGATAAATCATATTTTTACTTTGTTCATTCATATTACTGTGTTCCTGATGAAGAAAATGACATCGCGGCAACGACGATGTTTGGCGGAATGAGCTTTTGTTCCGCAATAGAAAAAAATGGTATTTTTGCTTTGCAGTTTCATCCTGAAAAAAGTTCGGAGGCAGGGTTGAAAGTGCTTGAGAATTTTGCAAAATATTAAAAGGTTGTGACCCGGAGAGCTTATAGATGTTGATAATTCCGGCTATTGATATTAAGGACGGGAAATGCGTAAGGCTGACACGCGGAGAATTTGACAAAGAGAAAATATATCTCGACAATCCTCGTGACATGGCAATTATCTGGCGGAAACAGAATGCCAAGATGATCCATGTCGTTGACCTCGATGCGGCTTTGACCGGTAACCCGTTGAACTTTGACAAGATAGAGGCGATCGTTACAACGCTCGATATCCCCGTACAGGTAGGGGGTGGGATCCGTTCTCTCGAGATGGTGAAGCGATATCTCGACATAGGCGTCGGCAGGGTTGTGATCGGATCCGCGGCGGTAACCAATCCAGAGTTGATCGATGAACTTCTGCGGCAGTATTCGGCGTCACAGATCGTCGTGGGTATTGACGCGCAGAACGGCATTCCCAGGATCAAGGGATGGACCGAGAGCAGCGGGATGAAGGATTACGAACTTGCGCTTGAAATGAAGAAGCGCGGCGTCAAGAGGATAATCTATACCGATATATCACGTGACGGCATGATGCAGGGCGTCGGTTTCGAGAGTACGAAACAGTTCGCCATGAAAGCCGGTATGAGAGTGACCGCTTCAGGAGGCGTTACCGGTTCCGATGACCTGAACAAACTCAAGACGCTCGAGAAATACGGGGTTGATTCAGTGATCATCGGCAAGGCACTCTACGAAACGAATTTTCCCTGTCAGAAGCTCTGGTATAATTTTGAGAAGGGTATGGACATTGACAAGAACTTTTCGTCCGCTCTTTTCAGGGAGTGTTGTTCCTGACCTCTCGTCAGTCCTCAGGGCTTTTCTGTTTATCTGAATGGAGGTGCTCCTCAGGAAAGACCATCAATTCGAGTAGTGCATGTCACAGGACAACCCTGACATTGAACAAAAGATCGAGGCGGTGATATTTGCCTCTGAAGAACCCGTTTCTGCAGAGTATATTCGGCGCGTGCTTGAAATTGATCTTTCGGAGGAGGACATTGATGCCTGTGTCGTCAGGTTGAATGACCTGTACAACTCGACAGGAAGGAGTTTCAGGATCGTTGTTGTTGCAGGGGGCTACCGATTTCTTACCCTGCCTGCTCTGGAGCCGACGCTCAAAAAGATGCTGGCACCGAAAATCCAGAGAAAACTCTCGCAATCTGCTATCGAAGTCCTCGCAGTCGTTGCTTACCGGCAACCGGTAACCAGAAGTGAAATCCAGCAGGTGAGGGGCGTCAATCCGGACTATGCTGTCAACAAGCTTCTCGAACGCGGGCTGATCGATGTCCGTGGACGGGCTGATACGCCCGGCAAGCCTCTCTTGTACGGTACGACAGCCGGGTTTCTGGATTTCTTCAACCTTGAATCGCTTCAGGATCTGCCGAAACTGCGCGAGATCAGGGAACTGGTCGAGGACGAAGAAGTCAAGGAGTACCTTTCAGCATCCACGAACAACGGCTGAGTTCTTTCCCGGCATTTGCAGGCTTGTTTCAAAAGCATGGTTTAAAGATTTTCAATCTTGAACGTTGAACCCGGCACTCGTCACGCAAAATGATCGGTTCGATATATCGTTCTGCAATCCGGGTTTTCGAACTCTCATGAATTAGTCAGGTCATAACGCAGCTTCGTCGTCATTTAGAACATTTTTTCTACTTGTCATGCCAAATGAGAAAAAACAAGAAAACGAGTTCCAGGGCTGATGCCGGAGGGGTGATCAGGATCAACAAGTATCTCGCTCTCTGCGGTGTCGCCTCACGGCGGGCTGCCGACAGGCTGGTCGAAAGCGGTCAGGTCATGGTCAACGGCCGGGTTGAGACAAGGCTCGGAACCGTTGTGCATTCAGGTATCGATGAAGTTGTTGTGAGCGGAAAACTTTTTGCATTACCAGAAGAAAAAAAAGTGTATATTTTGTTGAACAAACCGAGAAACTATATCACGACAAACCGTGACGAGAAGAATCGGGAGACGGTTCTCGACCTGATTGATGTCAGGGAACGTGTGTTTCCGGTTGGTCGTCTTGACCGTAAGACAACCGGTGTCCTTCTCTTTACCAACGACGGAGAACTGGCGCATCATCTGATGCATCCGTCTTCAGGGGTCGAGAAGGAATATCTTGTGGAACTCGATGAGCCGTTCCGGCAAAAACATCTTTCCACCTTGACCGGCGGGATGCGGTTGAACGATACCGGGGAGAAGACCGGCCCATGCAGGGCGCGGATCCAGAAAACCGGTAATGAAGTGCTTGTGACATTGCATGAAGGCAGGAATCACCAAGTGAGAAGGATGTTCCGCACGCTGGGCTACGAGGTAAAGCGGCTGGAAAGAACGGCATACGCAGGATTTCGATCCGAAAAGCTGCGCAGGGGCGAATGGCGGTATCTTTCTCCTGATGAAGTCGAGGCGCTTCAACGGCAATGCGGTCCGCCCTGACAAGGAAAACAACAATACCTGAAATGATCGTTTCAACCACCGCCCATTTCAGGAAACAGTGTATTTTTTATGATGTATTTTTGTTTTGTGCGGCAACTCCTGGTTGTCGCTTTTGTTTTTCCCCTCCTTTTGCTTTTTTCATGGTACCCTTTCAAATCCCTTCTGGCTGAAGACGACCTTTCAGTCCTCCTCGATCAGGGCGATTCGCATGGCGACATCGAGCAGCTTCTCTTTGAACTGCAGCAGCTCAAACTCCGGAAAATACCCGTCAATACAGCTGCCGTGGAGGATCTGCTGCTGATACCCTTTCTTTCGCGGGACGACGCAAAACGAATTGTCGAGTATCGTAAAAAAAATCGGCACATCCCGGGCCTTGCTGAACTCGAACAAGCGATCGGGGCAGAAACAGCCGGAAAGGTGGCGCCGTTTCTTTCGTTCCGGCAGGTGCTGTTGAAACAGCAGCCTGAAAAGGCTGTTTTCAGGGGAAGCTGGTACAGCAGGTATTTCAGGGAAATTCCTGAGCGTAAAGGTCTTGCAAGCGGGGCCTATGACGAGAGGAACTTCAAATTGTACAACAGGTTTTCGTCATCCTGGGGAGGTTTGATCATCAACGGCATCGTTGAAAACGATATCGGTGAAGCCGATCTGGCCGATTTTGCTTCGTTCAGTATCGGTTATGGAGGTCAAGGCCCGATTGAACGAATGATCCTTGGAGGCTATAGCCTGAGTTTCGGCGAGGGCCTGCTTTTCGGCCAGAGCCGGTACTTTTCCAAGGGTGTCGATCCGCTTGGCGTGAAGCTTTCCGGCCGCAGGGTGAAAGCTTATGCATCCGGAGCGGAAAGCGGTTTTCTGCAGGGAGTTGCCGGCACGTTCGACCTGCATCCTTTGAGCGTCACAACGTTTTATTCCTCAAACCGGATCGACGCCTCAATCAGAGACGGTATCGTTACGACTGTCCGGACCTCAGGATACCACCGGACTGAGAGCGAGGTCGAACACAAGGACAACGTCGGGGAGCAGGTTGCGGGAATTAACCTGCTCTACAGCTTCGATACGGCGGTGACAACCGGAAGCATCGGGGGGACACTGGCCCGTTACCGTTATTCCGTGCCTCTCGAAGATGACGGGGGCGTTGCGGGATGGCACGGGATCGGCGGCCTCGAAGCGGACCTGCAGATCAAGATGGTCAATCTTTTTGGCGAGGTGGCCGTGACCCGAAACGGAGAGAGCATCTCCTGGATCGGCGGCGCAGGTTTTCCCCTGAAGCCTGGTCTAAAAGCGGTACTTGTCGTCAGGGACTATGACAGGGCCTATTTTTCTCCCTTTGCGGGAGCGTTTGCCGAACGGGCAGACGATGCCGCCAACGAGGAAGGATACTATGCGGGTGTGGAGGCCGATATTTTGAAAAATCTGCACGTCGCGGCTTATTACGATGTGTTCAGATTTCCCGAACTTGGCAGCCGCTACAGCCTGCCGTCTACCGGCGACGAGGCGAAACTGTTTGTCAACTGGAAGCAGTCGCCGTTTCTGACTGCCGAACTCCTTCTGATGAACCAGTACAAGGAAGAAGAAAAGCGGCTGGAGGACGGCACAGGTATGGAGTACTATCAGCCGGTTCCCTTTTCAACAAATCGTTTGAGGCTCGATCTGATCATGAAACCTTTTCGTTCTCTCCACTTGAAAACCAGAGGGGAGTTCAAGGTTGTCGAAGGAGCATGGCCTGACGGCGAGACTCGTTCCGAGGGCTGGCTTCTGTACCAGCAGGCAGCCCTGAAAACCGGTCCCCTTGCAATCAAGGCCCGCTACACCCTTTTTGAAACCGACGACTTCGATTCGGCGGTCTATGTCTACGAGGACGATCTTCCGCTGGTGTTTACGCTGAAATCATACTACGGAAAAGGACAGGCGTTTTTTGCCGTCCTGTCCTGGGACATCCTGAAACAGTTCGAACTGAACGCCAGGTTTGCAAAAACCTGGTACGACGATCGAGACACCTACAGCAGCGGCAACAACGAACGGGACACCAGCGCACCTGCGACGTATCATCTGGGTTGTGCGCTGCGGTTTTGATCAGAAGAAAGGGACGAAAAGGACAAAAGAGACTAAAGGGACCAAAGATTCTTGTCTTTTTTGCCCTTTTCGTCTTTTTGCAAAAACAAGAGTATGGCCGAACGATTCATTCCGCCGCACGGCGGTTACCGGGATATTCTCTCATACAAAAAGTCGCTGATCGTTTATGATGCTACCGTGAGGTTCTGCGAGCGATTCATGTCGAAACGGGACCGAACCTATGACCAGATGGTGCAGGCGGCGCGTTCAGGCAAGCAGAACATCATCGAGGGCAGTCTGGCTTCGGCGACCTCGAAAAAGACCGAGATCCATTTGACCAGCGTTGCCCGGGCGAGCCTTGAGGAACTGCTTGAGGATTACCGTGATTTTTTGCGGGTTCGAGAGCTGGAGGAGTGGGCGCAGGACCACCCGTATACGAAAAGGCTTCGTGAACTGAACAGAATTCCCGATGCGGATTACGAAACGTTCCGGAAAGCTATCGAACATGAGGACCCGGCTATCGCGGCCAATGTGATCATCGGATTGATAAAGGTGACAACGTATCTGCTCGATCGTCAGATCAGACAGCTTGAAAGAGAATTTGTGGAAGAAGGCGGATTGAGTGAACGCATGACCCGCGCCCGGCTCCGCGAGCGGGGAAAGAATGACAGGAGGTGAGCACAGAATTAATGGGAAAAGGACTAAAAGGACAAAAGGGACTTAAGGGAGCAAAGATTCTTGTCTTTTTCGTCCTTTGTGTCCCTTTTGTCCTTTTTCAAAAACAAGTAAATGACCGAACGATCTACCCCTTGGCCGCCAAGTCAGGAAAAAGCCTGAACCGATGGATTGCCGACACGCTTGACTCGGCATGAATTGTTGGTTCCTACTGATTGCTGTTGATAAAGCGATCAAGAAGGATGTCCTCTATATTTCTCCTGCCGTCAATCATGGATAAAACGGTGACCTGAGAGTTTTTGATACGATAGATGATTCTCCAGGGGTGAACAAGCAACTCCCTGTAATGAACAATATTCTGTGCCTGTAACTCAGGAACGACTCGGCCGCGTTCCGGGCAGCATTGTAGCTCAGATGATTTATCACGAATCCGTTTCAATATCTTCAGGGCATTTGCAGGATTATCTATCGCAGTAAAATCTATGATCTTGTTAAGATCACTTTCAGCAGAGGTTGCCCAGACAACATCATGCGAACGACTCATGATCGCTTTTTCAGCCGATTTTCAAGATCATTAAAGACCTCTTCCTGGGGTTTGACGTTGCCTTTTCGGATATCATCTTCACCGATAGTAAGCATTTTCAATAATCCTAATGCATTTCGCATCTCCTCATAGCTTTTAGGATCCTGTAAAACAGCTCTTGGCTCACCATTCTGTGTGATGATGACCGGTCGATGCGTGTCGTTGATCTGGTCAAGCAAGGCTGCCGCCTTTGCCTTGAGATAGGTGACCGGTTTTATATCGCTTGTTATGTGCATATAGTATACCTCCTGATCGAATATAGTATGAAATTCGGTTCGATAAAAGGCGTCGGGTGATTCTCTTTTGTCCATGGCTCTAAAGGAATGTCTGTAACTGCCATCCTGACATCCCCCGATGATAAGCCATGCCTGCTCAACCGGATGGGAGCTGGCTTAACGATCTATTCCTTTGCCGCCAGTTCACGGTAGAAATCTTTCAGATGCCTGGTTCCGTGTGCCGGGGCGACGTTGTCGAGGCTGCTGACCGCGATGGCAAATGACATGACACCGGCAAGCGGTTTGTTGACAAGGCCGGTTACGAACAGTGCGGCATCACCGATCCACATCGGTACATGGGTGATCCAGGGATTTTTGCCGAGGGCCTCGAAGGCAAGCGTGACGGTTTCGTTAAAGGTATAGGTGTCCGGACCGCCGACGGGGATCTCGGCCACATCCTTTTCAACAGCATTGACGCAGATCGCTGCAAGGTCGGCACCGTGAATCGGGTTGACGCGGTTGGTGCCGTCCCCGAGGAGGAACATGTGCCCCGAGCGGGCCATCGAGAAAAACATGCCCATGTCGGAAAAAAAGCCTGTCGGGCGGATGACCGTGTGGGGCATGGATGATTGCTTCAGATCCTCCACGAATCGTTCGTGCGCACTGACCACTTCGACGTCCGGTGTCTTTTCGGCATTGAAGACCGAGACGTAGATGAACTTTTTTACCCCGTTGGAAAGCGCATCTTCAAGCAATGCTTTATTGCCGAGATGGTCAACCTGTTCGTTCGTGATGCTGCCCTGAGGTTTGGTGAGGCCCATGCATGAAAAGACGATATCCACACCCTTTGTCGCTCCTTTCAGCGTGTCGGGATCGGTTGCATCGCCCTTGTGCACTTCATCGACCAGATCGGCGACGGCAGGTTCGAGATTCTCTCCTTCGGCTGAAAGCTTTTCCGGATTCCTCACAAGCGCCCGGACGCTGTAGCCGCGTCCGGCGAATTCCCTGACGACATGCCTTCCGAGATAACCGGAAGCTCCCGCAACAAGTACCTTTTGCTGTTTCATTATGGTTGATCAGAGGTTGAATGGATTCTGCAAACCTAACAGCAATCAACGGTTAAGTATTCCCGGAGCATTTTTTCTCGATTTGTGATGTCGGAGATGATGGCTTCTTAAGAGCAGCAAATGGTTGAATGGCGACAATAATTGTCATAATTTGACAATTATTGTGTATGCGTATTCTGTAAGTACAAAAGCTGGTATTATGCCTATCAATGTCAATCTTACCCCTCAGCTTGAAGAGATGGTTCGCCGGAAAGTTAAATCAGGCCTCTATACATCAGCAAGTGAGGTTATCCGTGAGGCTTTGCGCCTTATGGAAGAAAAGGATCATTTTCGTAAGGCAAAACTGGAACAACTGCAGCAGGATATACAAGCCGGATTCGACAGTGGTGAGGCAACTACCTGGGATGCAGAGGAAGTAAAGAAGGTTGCAAGAAGAAGAGTAACCCGGAAATCTCCAAAATAAAAAAGAGAATATGTCGCGTATTCTTAAAAGGCCTATTGTTATAGGCGATCTTGCTGAGATTTGGGGATATATCGCGGAAGACTCGGAAAATCGTGCAGACAAATTTATTGAAACAATCGATTCCAAATTTCATGAAATCGCAGCCTCCCCAGGGATTGGACGTTTACGTGATGAACTCTATCCTGGATTGATGAGCTTTCCGGTGGGCCGATACATGATCTACTATGTGGTTATCACAGAAGGTATTGAGATTATCCGTGTTTTGCATGGGGCGAGAGACGTAGGGTTGCACTTTCATCCTGAAGAATGATTACAGGACAGAAATTCAATGAGAGAGCACTTGTCAGATCATGATCGCCGTCGTCTGGACGCACGGGTTGCCGGGACGGAAAAGAGCACCGGCACCCAGATCGTCCTGTCGGTCATCCAGCGCAGCGACTCCTACGTGGAACTGCCATGGAAAGCGTTCGCCCTGGGAGCCTCAGTGGCAGGGCTGGTCCTTCTTGTACTCTCCTGGCGCTTCAATGCATGGTATCCGGATGTGCCTCTTCTCTTCATGGTGGTGGGCATGCTGTCTTGCGGCGCCCTTCTGGCATTGCTCTCCGTCATGATGCCGCGTTTTGCGAAATGGTTCCTCTCCGACTATCGCGCCGAGGTGGAAGTCGAACAGTATGCTCAATCACTCTTTCTTGAGCGGCAACTGTTCGATACCCGGAACAGGTCGGGTATTCTGCTGCTGGTCAGTCTGTTCGAACATCGGGTTGTCATTCTGCCGGACAAAGGGCTCGATCGACTACAGGAGGAGGATATCCAAAACATGATCGCCGCAATGACCCCGCTCCTGAAACGCCAGCAGATAGCTGCGGCGTTCGATGCCGGTCTGGACTACCTCTCCGACAAGCTGGCGGTCACCTCTCCGGGAGCTCATGATGACGAACTGCCCAACGAGATCATCGAGGAGAAGGGAATATGAAGACGAGCCCCCTGTTCCTCGCGCTCCTGATCCTGCTCTTCGTCAGTTCTTCTCTTTATGGCGCGGATGTTCCCTATCTGACCAGCAGGGTCACGGACAACGCGGAAATTCTGTCACCGGAGGTCAAACGCTCCCTGTCGGAGAGCCTGAAAGCGCATGAGAAACGCACCCGAAACCAGGTCGCCGTTCTGACGATCCCCACACTTGACGGAGAGAGCATCGAAGATTACGCTCTCAGGGTCTTCGAGTCATGGAAACTCGGCCGGAAAGGCGAGGACAATGGTGTTCTGATCGTTGTGGTGCCGAACGACCGGAGAATGCGCATCGAAGTGGGCTACGGTACCTTATATCTTTTCTGCCCTCCTTTTCTTGCAGTGTTTTAGCTGTGATCGTATGTTTTTTAAAAATATGCGGTTAATCATGTAACGGATTAACCTCATAATCCCTAAACTTTTCACATCTATGGCTCACACTTCAGAGAAAGCTGCTCGGAACAGCAATGTCCCCTATTCCCTATCCTACAGCATTCCCACCGGAACAGCGCTGATTGTAGAGTTTATCGGAATGTATTGCGGGGCGAGAGATATGATACATCCGTGACCAATTGGCTCTTTAAGGGATTCAAGCGCCTTGAAATGGCGAACGGCATGTTTATCCGGATTCGCTGATTTCTTGATTTCAACAGGGTGAATTGTGCCGTCCCTGTGAATCAGAAGGTCAACTTCTCGTTTATCCTTATCACGATAATAGTAAACCGGAGCCCTCTTCCCGTTGTGCCACCAGCTTTTAATAATTTCCGAAACCACCCAGGTTTCAAGAAATGCCCCAGACATTGCGCCTGTTTCTAGCAATGAAGGGGATGACCATCCGGATAACCATGCGGCAAGACCTGTATCAAGGAAATAGAGTTTTCGGGTTTTCAGCACACGTTTATTGACATTTGTATGCCACGGTTCAAGCAGGTAAATGACTCCTGAGTTTTCAAGAATGGAAAGCCACCGTTTTCCGGTTGCGGAATTTATATCGCTGTTTCTGCAGAGATCCTGCATGTTGAGCATCTGGCCAGTACGCGCGGCACATGTTTTGAGAAATCTCAGAAAGGAGCTTTCATCACCAACATTGGCAAGGTCTCTTACATCACGTTGCAGATAGGTCTGGACATAGGAACTGTAAAACAGATCATGATCAACCTGAACGTCCTGATGAAGAGCCGGAAAAGAGCCCGACCAGATGTTTTGGTAGAGGTCAGGTAAAAGCAACGGACGGCTTATACGATATTTCAGGAGTTCAGGAGTCGGCAGGAATGGATCCTTGAAAGGGTCATGTTCAATTTCCCTTCTGGAGAATCCAAGCAGATTAACCACCCCGACACGACCGGCAAGAGATTCCGTTACATTCTTCATCAGATGGAATTGCTGTGATCCGGTCAGCCAGAATTGTCCTGCTTCAGAATCGTTATCGACAGCCATTTTTATGTAGGGCAGAAGCTGAGGCGCATACTGAATCTCGTCGATCAAAACCGGGGTGGTGAACCTTTGCAGAAACAATGCAGGTTCATCCCTGGCAAGAGCCCTGAGCAATGGATCGTCAAGGGAAGCATAGGAGCGGTTCTTTTCTGCAATATGTCTCAGAAATGTAGTCTTCCCTGTTTGCCGGGGCCCGGTCATCAGCATAACAGGAAACTGTTTGCTTGCCTGCAGGAAAAATCGCTCGATTGTTCTGGTTATGTATCTCATGGTTTTTTTCGACTATTTTCATAGTTGACTATAAAAATAGTCGAATTATTGATTCATCGCAAAAAACATGTAAGGTTGACCCGCCGGGCAACGTGTGGGAATGGCAGGGGAAATGGTATGACAAAGATGAGGACAGCCGTGCGTTGCGCGGGGGTTCCTGGGGCGACCTTAGTGATTATCTGCGTTGTGTTGAGCGCAGCCTGGACCTTCCCGTTAACAGGAACCACGGGCGGGTTTCGAGTTGCGCGCCTCAGTCCCCCCGTGAAATAAATTATTTCACAGGGTGAAAATCTGAAATTCTGATTGCTGAAACTCTGAACTCTTCGATGTATGGCTGACCATGAAATGCTGACGGTTGGAAGTGTTCGAGGAATGCTGCAGGTGAAAACGGTAGATACCGTTTTCAACAAGTTTCTTATGCCCACAATCAATGTTGCGGAAATGATCGAGGAAGAGGATGTGGTTCAGGTTATCTGAACGTTGTTATTCGCGCATGTATTTATCTCCTTGACTGAAAAATTTACTCCATAAAGCACTACGACCAGACCTGCCTTATCGGCTTCCCGGTGGCAAAGCTCTACATACGAAACACCGACTGGTACCAGAAAGCCCAGAAAGATCTCCGCACCAAGGGCAAGGCCCAGATCGGAGGCTTTACCATCGAATCCGGCAGTTCCGGCTCGTCATGGTCCTCAGGCGGATCGGGTTTTTCGGGAGGAGGTGGATCATCAGGTGGGGGTGGGGCTTCGGGGAGTTGGTAGGGTGAAGGAGATAAAAGTTGCGTACTTGTCAACCACAAGAGAAAAGCCATCAAAATCCAGAATATTAATAAATTAGAGGTATTCTCGTGTCGTTCTGGGAGAGAATCAGGGGAAGTGGTCAGAGTTCGATAGGAGAAAGGTTGTTGGTCATGGCGATTTGGTTTAGTAAACACCGTCGCTGAATTCCGGTTTGTTTCAATAATAACCAACGCTTTCAATGCAAATATTTTCATCCCCCAGGTTGCTTGCGGTATTGTGTGTTCTGTCGGTGGGAATGATGGGATGGTTGTACTGGATCGGCGAACCGCTCGTGATGAAAGACGCGAAGATCTCCCTGGGTATTGTGGATATCGAGCTGCCGTGGAAGGTTGAGCGAGCGAAGTGGATCGTGGATACCTGGCGCGAAGCCGGGCTGATCGAAACCGCCAGACTTCAAACCCGGCTGGATTTCATTTTCCTCTGCATTTACCCTGCCGCACTGAGCCTTGCCTGCAGGAAGATTGCTCAGGGCAGGGAAGGATTCATGGCCACTATCGGCATCTGGCTCTCATGGGCAGTGCTCCTCTGTACCCCTCTTGACGCTTTCGAGAATGTCATGATCCTGACCATGCTTTCCGGCAACTACGCTTTCCCGGTTCCCCTGCTTACCTCCGTCGCCGCCGCACTCAAGTTCGCCCTTATCGCAGCCACTCTCGTGCTCTATATTCCTGCTGTGCTGGTAATGAAAGCTTTCAAGAAACCTGCGTTGTGAAAATTTTTTTGTCAACTCTTTTTGTTTGTATAATGTGTTTTACATAATCAATCTGAATTTGTCTTCATGAATACCGTGACATCTGAAAAATCGGATCAGCTTATCGGTATTCGGATTCCGAAAAGTGTTAAAGATCGACTTGATGTTCTGGCTGAGAAAACCGGCAGAACAAGGACTTTTTACATCCGTCAGGCTTTGCTCGAGCACCTCGATGATCTTGAGGACAGGTACATGGCTCAAGAGGTGCTTGGTCGTGTGAAAGAAGTAGAAGATGAACGGTATTCACTTGATGACGTGGAGCGGGACCTTGGACTGGATGATTGAGATTACCAGAACGGCTAAAAAAGACCTCCTACGGAACGGTAAACAGCATGCGAAATGTTTTGAATAGGGATTGTTAATCGAAAGAACAAACAGGATGAATCATGGCTGCTCAACATATTACAGTTGATATTCCCGAAAAGATATTACTCGCAGAAAAGACTGATGCCAATGCTTTTGGAAAAGAGTTGCGTGTGCTTGCTGCGGTCAAGTTATTTGAAATGGGACGTCTTTCTTCAGGTCGCGCAGCCGAACTTGCCGGAATGAGTCGGGTAGAGTTTTTACTCAGCCTGAGCCGATATGATGTTTTTCCTCTTGCATCCGAATTGCAGGATTTAGAAGAAGAGCATGCTTAACGCTATAAGCAACACATCTCCATTGCTCTATCTATACCATCTCTCGATACACCCCTGCTTGCCTCCATCGTCGCCGCACTCAAGTTCACCCTTATAGCAGCGTCGCTCTTGCTCTATATTCCTACCGTGCTGATCGTGAATGCTTTCAAGAAGCCTGCCTTGTGAGAGTGTAACCTGATATCTTTTCTGCTCCCATTCCTTGCAGTGTTTTAACTGTGGTCCTATATTTATTTAAAATAAGCGGTTAATCATGTGACGGTTTAATCTCATTACCTCAAAATCTCCTATATCTATGGTTCCTTTAGCAGAAAAATCTGGTATTATAACGAATTTCAAAAAATGGGCATGTTCGTTTTCTGGCTGTGACGGGGGTGATCTGAAAAGTCGGGTTTGGCTTTGCGGTATCGAGTGGGGGTACAGGAGAACTAAGGATCAGAGTGTTGAGGACTACCATAATGAGCTTGAGAACTACTATTGTCATGAGATACCCAAGCAGATATCCGAAGGTTTCAGGTCATATCGATGCGAAGAATATAAGATGGACGAACATCTTGATTACCAGTATGGTCTTAAAGTTGCCAAACTTTACGCCGCTATAGAGGGCCATGACGTCAGTAAGGCAAGGGATATAGCGACTGTTTCCAATGGCTCTGAAATCTTTCGTCTGAATCTTTATCCGATCGCATTCTATCAGGAGAAAGATGCGCTTTGGGAACAGTACGGGCTGGATGCAGTCACCGGCCTGGAATCCAAGCAGATTTACCGTACATGGTGTTTATTGCATCGTCTCCCTTGGATTGCCGAACAGGTTAAAGAACATAATCCCAAACTGTTTATCGGAACAGGAATCGGATACCTGACTGATTTTGTTATCAGCTGTGGAGGGAGTGGGATCGTTAGTGACATTCATAAAGAAACAATCATAGGAAATCCTGAGAAACCTGATGATTCGAAAAGGACGATGTACTGGGCGCGAATTGGTGAGACAACTCTTGTTGTCATTCCTTTTCTTGGAGGGATGTCGGGATTGAACAGCGATGCTTTACTGCAGAAGTTCGGAGACAGGATCCGGGAGATTGCGGGCATGGAGAGCGGGCTATAGTAGAGAGGGGAATCGTGGTTGCTGATAGTTGTTTGGTTTGCTGAACAACGTCCCTTATTCCTGAATACGATCAAGGCTGCACTCAAAGAAGGCTGGGAAGTCTTTAACCCGATGGAGTATTTGCAAGAACTCACCATTCATTCTCAAGATCAATGAGTCGGTCGTGGTACAGCGCAAAAATAGCTGATTTTCGCTATTCTTCAGTTGAACAGATAATCGGGGAATTAGCTCAAAACAGCACATTTGCAGATTTGCCAACACAGAAAATCGCATGGAAAAAAGAGATCGTAATTCTCCGTAATGCTTTGAACGGTTTGAACGGTTGGCTGCATCTCGAATTTGATATTCCACGCATGGGTCGGCGCATCGATGCCGTTCTTCTTCTCAACGGCCTCATCATTGCTATCGAATTCAAGATCGAAGCAATGCACTATCTCTCTGCTGACATCGATCAAGCATACGACTATGCACTTGACCTGAAATACTTCCACGAGGCCAGCCACAATGCAACGATTGTGCCGTTACTGGTTGCTACTAAAGCACCTTCGATCCAGCGGATAGAACTCCGTAGTCACAATAGAATTCAGGGGCTTTTCGAGCCCATTTACACTAACGAAAACGATATTGGATTTGCGTTGCAGCGAATACTAGAGTCAGTCCATGCCGAGCATTTTGATGAGGCTGCATGGGGTGTTTCACCTTACAGACCGACTCCGACCATCATAGAAGCTGCACGCGCCCTTTACGCCGGCCATGAGGTTGCTGAAATTTCTCGAAGCGATGCGGGAGCAATCAATCTTGGCCAAACCTCTGATGAGCTTTTCCGCATCATCGATCGGACAAGAGATCGTAATGAAAAAGCCATTTGTTTTGTGACTGGTGTGCCCGGAGCAGGAAAAACTCTCGTTGGGCTTAATATTGCAACCCGTTATAAGGATGATAAAAGCGATCTCTATAGTGTTTTTCTTTCTGGGAACAAGCCGCTAGTCGATATCCTTCGTGAGGCGCTCGCGAGAGACAGCATTGAACGTGAAAAGCTGAGAACAGGAAAAACACTTAAAAAAGGAGAAGCAAGGGCTCGGGTTAAGGCATTCATCCAAAACGTTCATCATTTCCGCGACGATTGCTTGAAAAATGAAGGGCAAGCTCCCGTGGAGCATGTTGCGCTCTTTGATGAAGCGCAGCGAGCATGGAACAAAGAGCAGACCGTGAAATTTATGCGGCAAAAAAAAGGGATTCCCGACTTCGATGCATCTGAGCCGGAATATCTGATTTCGTGCATGGATCGTCGGGATGATTGGTCGCTTATTGTATGTCTCGTCGGGGGAGGACAAGAGATCAATACAGGTGAGGCTGGTATTAGCGAATGGATCGAAGCGTTAAGGGAAAACTATCCGGATTGGCATCTCTATATCTCTCCAGTCCTCACTGATAGCGAATATGACGCTGAAAATGTTCTTGATTCTATCAATAATCGCACAAACGTTCATTACCTAAATGACCTCCATCTTGCAGTTTCCATGCGTTCTTTCCGTGCAGAAAACGTGTCGAAGTTTGTCAAGACTGTGCTCGATTGCGAAGTAGAAAATGCGCGAACACTTTACCAGGAACTGCAGGAAAATTATCCCATTGTCTTGACTAGAAACCTTGAGCAAGCCAAGACGTGGCTGAAAGAACACGCCAGCGGTTCTGAACGCTATGGCATGATTGTCTCTTCTCAAGCCGAACGCCTCAAGCCCTATGCTATCGATGTACGCTTCACCGATGAACCATGTCAAATGGTTTCTCGATGGTAAAGACAACGTTCGTTCCTCTTACTATCTTGAAGAAGTAGCTACTGAGTTTCATGTTCAGGGACTTGAGCTTGATTGGGCCTGTGTATCGTGGGATGGGGATTTCAGGTATAGTGGTCAAGGTTGGGAGCACTATTCATTCAGAGGCAATAAATGGCAACGGATCTTAAAGGAATCACGGAAGCAGTACCAGAAAAACGCCTATTGCGTTCTTCTCACCCGTGCCAGGCAAGGGATGGTCATCTTCGTGCCGGAAGGTGATCATGCTGACCCAACACGATCACCTGGCTACTATGATCGCACCTTTGAGTATCTGCAAGAATTGGGAGTGCATGAGCTGAGGAGTAGCTTATAGTTTGTTTTTCCATCTGAAGAAATGAATCAGTCGCTTAAAGTAGATGAAGACAGAGGACGTTTTTGAGTAAATAACAACTAACATTCCTCTGTTCCATACAAACACCGACTGGTACCAGAAAGCCCAGAAAGATCTTCGCACCAAGGGCAAGGCCCAGATCGGGGGCTTTACCATCGGTCCCGGCAGTACCGGTTCATCCTGGTCTTCAGGCGGATCAGGTTTTTCAGGTGGAGGCGGATCATCAGGTGGTGGTGGTGCTTCGGGGAGTTGGTAGGGGGAATGGTATCTGCTGTTAACGGTTATATGCCTTGCAATTCAAGAACAACATCTCCTTTCTTGCAGTGTTTTAAGTGTGATCGTATATTTTTTTAAAATAAGCGGTTAATCATATGAGCACTTAAGCTCATTGTCACTATATCGTCCATATCTATGGTTCTCACCAAAAAAATCCAGTTTGAAAATGATTCTTTACTTAAGGTGTTGGAAAAAAGGAACAGGAGATTTCGGGGAGGGGAGTTGAAAAGTGAAGAGAGGGCAAGGGTTGTTCATCAGCTGAACAGTGTTCCATAATTCTGTACTGAAATTAGAAATAGCAGGAACGTATGAAATTTACATCAGTTAAGTTTGCCAAATATAAATGCTTTCAAGATGAATGGGCTGGTATTGATGAGATCAAGCCTGTAACAGTGATTATTGGTCGTAACAATACTGGTAAATCTCATCTCTTACATCTTGTTGAGGGGGCTTGCGGGAATGATTTATTCCAACGTGGTTGGCACCTGAAAATTCAGGGGGGGCTGGATGAGCCTTCACTATCAAGACAATTTAATAAGGGCACCAGTGGTGGTGAATTAGGTGGCCGTTGGTGGGAAGATCATGGACAATATTTTGTTGGTACTTCGGTTCTAGCTTCTGTTTCTGGTTCAGGTAATTCTATGCATATAGAGCTTCCCGATTCATTCGATTTGAAAGTTGGCCTAAGAAATCCAAATGTTCCAATAGTCATTGAGGAACGCTCGTCCAGAATAAAAAAAATAATCAAGCTGGGAAATCATGCATTCTCTGGTATGAATTTTAGGAGATTGCTTGCAGATCGAGACGTAAAACCCGAACCAGATGAGCGTGGGCTTGAGCTAGGTGTGGACGGCTCTGGTGCCACAAATATCATTCGAAAATATATTAACTCTTCCAATGAAGCTTATCCACGCGATTTAATACAGAAAGATCTTCTTGCTTCGCTAAATCAAGTTTTTGCTGAAGATGGCCAGTTCTCTGAAATACAGATCCAGCATCATGATGATATTGAAGATGCCAATTCAAAGGGGTCTTGGGAGGTATATCTTGGCGAAAAGCATAAGTCATTAATTCCTCTAAGCAGTTCTGGTAGTGGTCTGAAAACGATTTTGCTTGTTTTGTTGAATCTTCTGATTGTTCCTCAGTTCGAGAAAAAAAGTAAATCCAGCTATGTATTTGCTTTTGAGGAGTTGGAGAATAATTTGCACCCAGCTCTGTTACGTCGTTTGTTCAATTATATAGAGAATTATGCGGTTGATAACGGGGTTTCAATTTTTCTGACAACGCATTCAAGTGTAGCTCTAGATCTATTCGGTGGTTCACAAAATGCGCAAATAATTCGTGTAACCCATAATGGTCAAACAGCAAACGCCCGAACGATATCTGCTCATTTCGATCAATTGAGTGTGATCGCTGAGCTTGGAGCCAAGCCTTCAGATTTATTACAGGCAAACGGTATTGTCTGGGTTGAAGGTCCTTCAGATAGGCTTTATATAAATAAGTGGATAGATCTTTTCAGTGGCGGCAAATGGAAAGAGGGGCGTGATTATCAGTGTGCTTTCTATGGAGGAGCTCTATTGGCTAGGGTTGAGATTTCAGATCCAAATGCTAATGAAGATCAACTTGTTAATCTGCTTCAGATTAATCCGAATCTTGTATTTGTTTGTGATGGTGATAGGACTGCAAAATGTGGTATAGGATCTCGTTTGAAAAAACGAGTGCAAAGAATCAAAAAGCAAGTTGAAAGTATTCCTGATTCTTTTATCTGGATTACTGAAGCTAAAGAAATAGAAAATTATTTGCCAGGAGATGTTTTGGGTGTTTATATGGGCGCAAATATTTCTCTAAGAGATCCAGGTCAATATGAACTTTTTTTCCCGTCATCCAATGGTCACTCTTACATGGAAAAACATCTTGGTCAGAAAACTATAGACAAAATGGAGCTGGCACTGAAGACTGTTCCGTTGATGGGCAAGGAAAAAATGAGTTTGCGATTTGATCTGGCAAAACGGATTAATGGTATTGTGGAAAGGATAGCAATATGGAATAAGTAAAGATTGGAGTGATTATTGAGGGGCGTTGACCAAAGCTACATTGTAGAATGTGTTTTGCTATGGTTGATTGGTTTATGGAATTACCTCCTCGATTCAAACTAAGGACTAGGGGACGTAGTGAAAGCGCCGATGAAAACCGGTAGAGAGTAGAGAATGGAAGTTTCTTACAAGAAAGGCTTAGCCAGCCATCATGGCCCCGAGTCATGCCTCGATCGCC
>JANQHB010000020.1 GCA_028277225.1 Chlorobium sp. | reverse complement strand
TTGAGCCGCCCTTGTTGGGCACGCTCCGCTTTTCCCAACCTGCCGTGTATAGGTTGTTTCTGAATCATTACTCAGGGCAATCAGTAAGACCTTGCGGGTGTCGCACAATCACCTGATGAAGGTGGTGTAGAGCGACACCCTACCTTTGAGCTAAGGCGACGCCCAGTGTTGCGCACTGTCGTCGCTGACATTCTGTCGTTTGCCTGAGACGCTGCCCGCCTCGAAACCGGGGAGGCGACGTGATGGCGAGCAAGCTCGATCAGGAGGCCCGTATGACCATCTATTCCCTACCCGGCCTTCGTCTGGTCGCTGCGCGCCGAATTGAATGCGCCGTTCGGCCGGCGGACGCCGGCTTCATACAAAACTGGAGGAAAACCACATGTCTCTCAAAGGCTCGAAGACCGAAGGCAATCTGAAACTGGCCAAGGCCGAGCGCTCGCACGCCAATCGCTTCCAGAAGGCACTGGATCAGCTCAACGACTGATCGCACTCCCGCCACGTGTCGGGGAGCGCTGTCAACGCTCCCCGGCGTGTTGCATCAACAATCCCGTTCACGAATCTCGCAGGACCCGTCAATCATGGCTGGTGCACGCGAAGGCAGTCTCGAAGCGCCGACCCGGCACGCGCTGGACTGGATGGAAGAACCCCGAATTTTTCGACGAGCACAAACTCTTCACGGAAATGGAGCGTGTGTTCGACATCTGTCACGGATATCGGCGATGCGTCAGTCTCTGCCAGAGTTTTCCCGTGCTGTTCGACCTCGTCGACGAGTCCGACACGATGGAAGTCGACGGCGTCGCGAAGGCGGATTACTGGAAGGTCGTCGACGAGTGTTACCTCTGCGACCTGTGCTTCCTGACCAAGCTTCTGCCGGCGCTCCTTGAAGGCAGACGCCAATCCGGCGCCAGCTGGCATGAGAATTTCCGGCAATCGCCTAAGATTGAGTCGCGTCGTAGTGCTGGCGTATAGCCTGAAAATCCTCGACCAGCCTGTCGGTTGAGCTGGTTCCCGTCAGCACCGCCTGCAAGCGGGTGTCCGGGTTGATGACGATGACCGCTGACGAGTGATCGACCAGATAATAATCCGCGCCGGGTTCGGGGTCGTGAATCTTGTAATAAACCCCGAACTGTTGGGCCAATTTGTCGATTTCCTCTCGGTCGCCGGTGGCCCCGCCGAACTTGGGATTGAAAAAGGCGGTGTATTCCTTGAGCCGTTCCGCGGTATCGCGGGCCGGATCGACCGAGATCATCCAAACCGTCACATCTTCGTCTAAGCCTTCTGCCGCCAGCCGGCTGTGAAATTGATTGAGTTGCGCTAGGGTGGTGGGGCACACGTCAGGACAAAACGTGTAGCCAAAAAACAGCAACGACCAACGCTCTTTGAGCGCAGCCTGATTAAAGGGTTGACCCGATTGATTGGTGAGTTCGAAATCCGCAACCTTCCGGGAAGGCGAGATATAGATACCGTTGATTTCCGGTTCGGCCGTCTCGGTCTGTGGCAAAAAGTAACGACCGAGCCACACACCGGCAACGACACTCACGACGCCGAGAACAATGATCAACAGTTGTTTATTGAGCATTGGGCTGCTGGCCAATAGCCACCTCCACAATGACTGCTCCGGCTTTTTCGAAATTCAACGTGAGCGGAAACCGATCACCTTCAACCAGAGGGGCCTGCAAACCGATGAACATGATGTGTAGGCCACCAGGTTGAAGCGCGACTGTCTGCCCAGCGGGCATCTCAATGGTATCCACTTTGCGCATCATCATCACATCACCCTCCATCAGGTGGGTGTGCAGTTCGACCCGTTGTGAGATATCCGCCTCGGCTGACAGCAGGCGGTCATCCGCTCCCCGGCTGTTATCTACGATGAAATAAGCCGCCCCGGCATCCGCCACCGGCGGTGTAGGTCTTGCCCACGGGTGCTTGATGACCAGGTCACCGACCGCGAACTCCGCCGCAAATCCTTGGAATGAGATCAACGCTGGGATTAGTAGCAGCAATAAACGCTTCATGATTGAGAATGCTCCGTATGATTAAAATCGATCAGTTTACCTCAACGCTCGATGGTATAAAACAAATCCGCGCCGCTATTCACTCCCGTGGTGGTGGATTCGAACGTGAGCTGCTTGGTCAGTTGATAGCACAAGCGGAAGGTGTTAACCGCATCCAGCAAGCCGATACCGTTTCCGGACAACCACTGGGGGTGCGAATCCGGACCAACAACCCGATGGGACGGATCATCCGGGAGGTCCGACGAAGAACCCGCGTCGTTGGCGCCTTTGGGGGGCTCTGAGCATGCAAAATAAGGTGAAACGGGGTACTAGGCTACGGCACATCGCTGGCACGAAATGGGGAACCCGGAGGTACCTGAACATGGACACGTTCAAGCAGCAGCAACTCGAGGAGCAACCCACCACCGCGTGAGCACCGCCAGATCAAACGTGCGCAAGAATATTGACACTACCAGAGTTAATCTAATAGTTGATAGATGCTGATATAACCACCCCAATCGGACTGATACACCAATTTCGCACCCTCAATACTCATATCAAGGGAAGTTGAAAACGGTAACAATCGAGCTAAGAGTGTATTTTCAAAACTCTCATCTGTGATACGCCAAACACGTATGCTTCGCTCAGAGATGGATTGGGCCAGATAACTGCCCGTACCCTCACCTTCTTGTGCCCATTGTTTCACCTGAGAAATACTATTGTGTAAATCAGCATCCGCTGGAAACAAACGCGTCTCCAGTGGCAAACCACGCCCGGTCATACGAGCGATTTCCTGCACATGAGATAAATCATCCGTACTGAGCAATAAATAATGATCGCGCCCTTGTGGTAATTCTTTCTTTAATTCCTGCAAAGCCTCGTCCATATCCATTAGTAATAACTGACCGAATTTAGCTGAGCGGCCTTGACGATCAAACCCACCCGCAATTGCCTGCCACAGTGCATGCTCATCTTCCATATAAGCATCTTTGGCTGGCAGCGTTACCCAGTTATCCCGGCCAGTAAGAAGATGGACTCGTTGGGCATTGTCCCAGAAAGAAATAAACAAGGAATCATTGTTTGTGTATGTATTTATGGCCTCGCTGGCAGACAACCATTTTTCATAACGAAACTGAACGGGTACTTTTTCCTTATCAACCTTGCCCTTATCATCTTTTTTAGCGGGTAAATAAACAACTGCTCGTCGTTGTTCCGTTTCACTACCCATATAACTAGCAACTGTTAAGTCGAAATACATGTCCTCAGTAATGGAGATCGTATAACGTTCAATATCATTAATTGTGAAAAAAGACTTGATAGGCTCTTCAACCGAAACCGATTCACTTTCAAAAGGCAGTGGCTCTTTGTTGGCCTTCATTTTCTGTCCTTGAGGTGAATCGACAGAACTCGAAAACGAAGGTGCTGTTAGTGATAATCGATTTCTTTCAACGACATAGAACAAGCCGGCAATGAAGACAGCCAATAGTAGAACGGCCCGGACGGATATCAGACGATAGGTATTATCTTCAGGGGGCACGACAGCTTGATTCGAGTCATTCATAATATTACCTATTACTCAAACCTAAAGGACATCCGGCCTTGATCATCACTCGGGCCAGCGGCTCTCTCGGTGGGAGCGGCGCCCTCGCCGCGACAAGGCGCCGCTCCTACGGCAGTGGCCCAACTCATGACCAACGCCGGACATCCGCGTCCTTCAATGTTCAGGGAAGCGACTATTTTTTGCTCAGGGCTTCAACCTGTTTCTTTAATGCATCCATTTCACGTATGCGGGTGTTCTCGTCCTGGATTTCTGTATAACGCCGCATCAATCTGGCCCAGCCTTCCGAGTAAGTGAAGCCACCCGGGTTTACATGGAACAGACCTTTGTAGTGCTTGATCAAATCATGCTCCCACATCTCGGTATGGGTGCGGTCTACGAATGAAGGGTTATTACCCTTGGCCCAGAACAATGCATAGAAAGCGCCAGGGGCATCTTTTTCTGGTGCAGGTGGTGCAGGACGATTGGTCTGTTGTCCAATCATTAAACCATCATCATACAATTTCTGTACGACTTGCTTGGCTTCCTGCTCCACTTCCAAACCTTGTATCGTGCCTTTATCAGCGGTATCCAACCAAGCCTTAGAAAAGCGAGGTGAATGGCAATTGGCGCAAGTCTTTATCCAGGCAACTTTGCGTTCTTCAAACCAGGGATGATCCAGGTTCTCGGCAATGGCCGGGGTTGGGTTAAAGGCCCAACGGACTTTCCGTACCAGATTATGTGAAAACTCACCTTCAAACTCAAAGTGACACCAGGCACAGGTCGGTGCGGTATAGCCACCTTTGGTAATGGCATCTTTCAACTGGACTTCGAAATCCCAATCGGCCTTGCCTGATGTTTCATAGATCACACCGTGTTTGGATAACATGTAACCTTCAAACTCGTTGTGGTCGACGCCATTATGGCAAGTTGCACAGGCTTCAGGTTTACGTGCCTCGGCAGCGGAGAACGTATGTCGAGTATGGCAGCCATCGCATTTGTTCTGTTGGTAATGGCACATATCACAACCTTGTGCGACTTCGCGTTGTGACATCCCAGCCCAGATGCCGGTTTCCACATTGGCTTTCCAGTCCATCGCATGAGATGGATGACCGTCAGGCCATTGGCCTTGTGGCCATTTTTGCTTCTTCTCATCCTCGGCTTCGGCAAACTCCTGCACGTGACATTCACCACAAGCAGCACGGTCAGGCATTCTTAGATCTTTCTCATGCACCATAGATGTTTTACCAACACCGGCATGGCAATCAATACAACTTACGGTAGCCAATTTTTGACCTTCTTTTAATACACCTCGCTGTTGCAGGCCTTCTTCGATCTTTTCCAGCATGGCCTTCTTATAAAAACGGGGGTCGTCACTGGGCAAGTTTCGTATCTCATCAAGATTAGCGTGTGTGCTGTCTTCCCAGGCATGTACCCACCCGGGTGTGGTGCCCCTGTGGCACTCTACACATAGTTCCGCCGTAAATTCCCCTACTATAGTGTCAGGCGGCTCATAGAAGGTAATGGGATTCCAGTATTGTTGTATGGGTATCGGCTCCCACAGATCACCATATTTACCCTTGCCGGGATGATCTGCGTAATATTTATCTTTCAGCGCATTGAAATCGTGCTGATCAGGAGCTGCATTCTGGGCAGGGGCAGCATTCTGGGCAGGAGCAGCATTCTGAGCAGGAGCAGCATTGGCAAAAACGGAAGTAAGGAACAGGAGAATAAAGCTGATGCAACCCAATTGTTTTTTCATGGCTATTTTTTTAATGGCTATTTTTTTCATGGCTTGATCCCGATTTTTCTCTCGTGTTCGGCTTGAACTCGATCTCGACGGCTTGACCCTTGGTCACGATCTCGCCGACGAACCCGGCACCGACAATGTCGCGCGAGAATCCCGTGTAGGAGACGCCGCGCACCCGCTCTGTCTCTCGATCGTCCATTAGCCGCTCCTGCATTACCGTGGAACAGCACCCCAGCCGATCGATTTGGTGGGAGCGGCGCCTCGCCGCGACGAGCCTGCAAACTGCTGCGGCTCTTGTTCCATGCTCCGGGGTACCAGAGACACGGCATGACCGTTAGGCTGTCAACTCCGGGGTCGTGAAGGAGGCCCGCCGCGCCGCGCATCGGTGCGACATCCTCACGACGAGATAACAGCCGAGATACCAGCACCGGCGGGTCCATCCGGTCTCACGGTCATAGCAACGGGCATGCCACGGCACCGGCTCGGTGTACCGCATGCGCTCGAGGGAGAGGCTGGGATTGCGCGCGTGCGGGGCCGACTACCACGTT